>CAZIVR010000007.1:0-65548 GCA_964542745.1 uncultured bacterium | reverse complement strand
GGCGTGCCCGCCCCGCGCGGCTGGAGCGCGCCCGAGCGGCTCGCGTGGGAGCGCTGGGCGCCGCTGGTGTGCGTGCTGCCCGGGGTCGCGGCGTGGAGCGCGCCCGAGCGCGCGGCGCTCGCGGCGGTGATCCGCGCCAAGGGCGGGCGGCGCGAATCCGACTTCGTGCGCGCCTTCGACGCGCACCGGCGGCTGCGCGAAGCCGTGCGCGGCGTCGCGGTGGCGACCCGGGCGTAGGATTCGTTCGAGAACGCCCGGCGCGCGCGCGGCGTTCCTCGGCGGAGCCCGGGGCGCGGCGGCGGGCGAATCCGCCGTCAGCGGGCCCCGGCGCCCCGCGCCATGAACGAGGCCAGGAACACCATGACCACCACGAGCGCCAGCTCGACGTGGTTGAGCGTGTAGAGGGCGCGCGCGGCGGAGGTGTCGGGGGTCTCGCCCTTGGCGCGCGCGATGCGCCAGCGGATCAGGGTCACCATCGGCCGGATCTCGAGCAGCAGGACCAGCACGAACAGGCCGAGCTTCGCGTGGAAGAGGCCGTTCTGCAGGTAGAAACCGGCGCCCTTCTCGAACCCGCCGAAGGCGCGCAGCAGGCCGGTCGCGAGCCACAGCAGCGCCGCGACGGCCCACACGTTGTCGGCGGCGAGCGAGCGCGAGACGGCCGCGGCGTCCATGGCACCCTTGAACGCGCGGCCGCGCAGGAACACCGCGGGCAGCCCGAGGGCGAGCGCCAGCACGTGCAGCGACGAGAGCACGGCCGAGAAGGCCATCATCGAGTCCATGTTCGGGTCTCCTTCGCGTGGCGCCGCCTCGGAACGAGGCGCGGCGCCGGCGAGCACTCGGGCTCCGGCAGCGGCACGGGCAACGGCCCTACGAGACGCCCCGGAACGAGGCGGCCCGCCCTGCCGGGATCAGCTTCGTCCGCCCGCGAACTCCTGGGCGAGGTCCGGCCCGGGCTTCCTAGGCTTCGAGAAGTACCACCAGTTCCGCTCGGCGTCCCAGCCGTTCGCCGCGGCGAGGCGCTCGCCCCACAGGCACCGGCCGAGCGGCAGGACCGCGGCCCGCATGCGCTCGTCGGCCGCGGCGAGGCGGCGCTTCTGCGCCGGCGTGAGCGCGCGCGCCACGGCGGCCGTGACCGCGGCGATCAGCTCGCGGCCGTCCATGTCGTTCAGGTAGTCGTCGAGGCCGAGCGGGTAGCCCGCCTCGACCTGCCCGACCACCCGCTCCCATTCCTCGATCAGGCCCTCGACGCCCGCGGACACCACGCCCTCCGGGCAGCCGCGTCCGCGCAGGAACTCCTTGATCTCGCCGACGCTCATCGTCCGGGCCCCCCGGGAGCGGGATTCGGGCAGCCGGCGGCGCGGCCGGCCAGCGGCCCGCGCCCCGTCCGCCTCCCGCGCGCGCCGCCTCGGACTCGGGAGTCGCGCGTCATGGAGCGTCCCCGGCGCGCGACTTCTGGCGCTCGAAATACGCCTCGCCGTCGCGCGGCTTGAAGAAGGTGCGCAGCGTGCCGTCGGAGTTGTAGGCGACGAAGGCGCCGCTCGCGCGGTCGAACTTGCAGGTCACCGCGTCGTTGCGCACGAACTCCAGCACCTCCTCGCCGCGCGGCCGGTCGCGCAGGATCTGGGCGAGCCGCAGGTAGTCGTCGGCGCGCTTCACCCGGAACTCGCGGCCGTGCTTGCGGAAATGCTCGGTCAGGCGCTCCCGCGAACGGAAGCCGACCTCGGGATGCCGGGGCTCGAGCGCCTCGGAGTCCCCGGCGACCGTCGCGTCCCGCGAGGTCGCCGACACGACGCGCGTCCCCTCGGACGACACCGAGGCGGTGCGCGCCGGCGCCGCCGCGGCCGAAGTCCCGGCCGTGGCCCGGGCGCCGTCGCCCGGCTCGCCCGCCCCGCAGCCGAGCAGCAGGGCAAGCCCGAACAGCAGCGTCGCCTGCGCCCACAGCCTGCGGTGTCGGGTCATCGGTTCTCGGGGGTTCCGGGCTCCGGGGCCGGTCAGAGGATGCGCTTGCCGAGCGCGCTCTGGGCGAGCTCGGCGGCGAGGATGCCGGTCATGTTCTGGCTGTCGAGCACGGGGTTCACTTCGACGAGGTCGAGCGCCACGATCTGGGCGCGGTCCGCGAGCATTTCCATGGCGAGGTGCGCCTCGCGGTAGGTGATCCCGCCCCACACTGGCGTCCCGGTTCCGGGCGCGTCCTCGGGGTCCACCACGTCGAGGTCGAACGAGAGGTGGATGCCCGCGGTGTTGTCGCTCGCGAGCCGGATCGCCTCGTCCACCACGTCGCGCATGCCGCGCTCGTCAATGTCGCGCATCGTGTAGACGGTCGCCCCGCTCTTCTTGAGCGTGGCGCGCTCGCCGGGATCGAGGTCGCGGCAGCCGATCAGCACGGTGTTGCTCGGCATCACCTTGGGAGCGCGGCCGCCCAGGTTCACGAGGTCGGGGTCGCCGAGGCCGAGCGAGACGGCCAGCGACATGCCGTGGATGTTCCCCGACGGCGTGGTCTCGGGGGTGTTGGCGTCGCCGTGCGCGTCGAACCAGATCAGCCCGACGTTCTCGCCCTGCCGCGCGAAGTGGTTGCTGCTGCCCGCCACCGAGCCGATCGCGATGCTGTGGTCGCCGCCCAGCACCAGCGGGATGCGCCCCTCGCCGAGGCTGCGCTCGACCTGCTTCCGGAGCTGGTCGCAGGCGGCGAGGATCGGGGCCTTGTAGCGCAGCTTCCCGGCGCCCACCTTCTGGGTTTCGGGGATCACCACGTCGATGTCGCCGAAGTCCACGACGCGGTGCCCGAGGCCCTCGAGGCGGGGCTCGAGGTCGGCGATGCGGATCGCCGAAGGCCCCATGTCCACGCCGCGGCGTCCGGCGCCGAGGTCCACGGGAATGCCGATGATTTCGATGTTTCGCTTGCGGGGGGCCATCGAGGGCGCACCATAGCAGGGGGTCCGGGGCCGGCCAAACGCGGCGGGGCCACGGGGTCACGCGCCCCGGAGCCGCGTGGATCGCGGCCCGGCCGCGCCCCGGCCGGTCCGGCCCCGGAGACCCGGCTGGCCCCGCCGGGGGACGCGGCCGATAACCCCGGGGACCCTCCCGCGCGAGCCGCGGTTTGACGCCCCCGGAGGATGCGCGCACGTTGAGCCTCGTGACCTCGAACCGGATCGCACGGCTGGCCCTCGTCGCGGGCTCGCTGCTGCTGGTGGGCGGCGGCTCCGCCGACTCGGCACGCAACGCGCTCCCCCACGCGAGCCCGGCGTTCGAGCGCCCGAAGGGCGCCCTCCTGGCCGACGACTTCTCGCACGGGCTCGAGCGCTGGGAAGCCGACCGCGAGGGCGTGTGGACGATCCGCCGCGGCATGCTGCGCGCGGATCTCCCGGACGCCAAGCAGGAGCGCTCGTTCCTCTACGCGGGCTCGGAGGACTGGGAGGACTACGCGGTGGACCTCGACGTGTGCGGCATGCGCGGCGTGGACAAGGGCGTCGCCGTCCGGGTGATCGGCGGGAGCGGGCTCGCGGTGGACCTGCGCGGGCCCGGTTACCAGGACGTGCTGCTGCACCGCCGCGAGTGGCCGATGGGGCGCGCGCCGGCGATCAACGGCAACGGCGTGTGGCACCACCTGCGGGTCGAGGTGCAGGGGCCGAGGGTGCGCGTGTTCGTGAACGGGGAGCTTAAGATCGACCGCAGCGACCCGCGCAATTCGCGCCCGCGCGGGCGCATCGCGCTGGCCGCCTACACCGGCGGCGTGGGCGAGTGCACGGTGTACTACGACAACGTGGTGGTGACGCCGCTCCCGTAGCCCGACTCGCGATCCGCCGCGGCGGTCCGGCGTGGCGGTTCGGCGCGGCGACCCGCCGTGGCGGTCCGGCGCCGACTGCCACTATTGTCCCGGGCTCATGAAAGCGCGCCGACCCGGCTCCTCCCCGACTCCCGCCCGCGCGCGGCCCGCCGCCGCCCGCGCCCCCGCGCCCTACGCGGCGCCCGCGTGGCTGCTTCCGGCCGCGATCGTGCTCGGGCTCGTGGTGCCGGCCGCGATGCTGGCGCGAGCCCTGGCCGCCGGCGACCCGCTCTCGTTCCCGGTGGACGACGCCTGGATCCACCTCCAGTACGCGCGCAACCTCGCGGAGCACGGCGCGTTCAGCTACTTCCCCGGGGACCGCACCACGGCCGGGTCCACGGCGCCGCTCTTCACGCTGCTCGAGGCCCTGCTCTGGTTCGCGAGCCGCAACGAGGTGCTGGTGGGGCTCGGGCTCGGGCTCGCCGCCCACGCCGCGTTCCTCGTCGCGTTCGCGCGCTGGGCGCTGCGGCGCACCGGGTCCGCGGGCTGGGCCGCCTTCGCGGTCACGATGGTGGCGCTCGACGGCCGCTTCGGCCTGCTCGCGGTTTCGGGCATGGAGACCAGCCTGTTCCTGCTCGGGCTCTCGCTCGCCTTCCTCGCGTGGTCCCGCGACGACGCGCGCGGCGCGGGCGCCGCCCTCGGCGCCACGGTGTGGGTGCGCCCCGAGGCGCTGGTGCTGGCGGGCGTGTTCGCGCTCGACGCGCTGATCGCGCGCCGCGCGCCGCGCCGCCCGGCCACGGGTCTCGCCGCGCTGGCCGCGCTGGTCGCGGCCTACGTCGGCTTCAACTGGCTCACGGGCCACACCGCGTTTCCCAACACGCTCGCCGCCAAGGCCGCCTACTACGCGGGCAAGCCCTTCACCGCGTTCCTCTCGGACGACGTGGCGGCGACCGTCGCGGGCGGCTGGATGGCGATGCTCCCGCTCGCGCTGCTGGTGGCGGCGTTCGAGCTGCGGCCGCCGCGGGATGGCGCGGGCGCCGCGCCGCGCGCCTCGGTGCGGGCCGAGCTGGGCTGGGCGCTGGCGCTGGTGCTGGCCTACGCGGTGGTGCTGCCCTACTCGCACCGCTTCAACCGCTACCTCGTCCCCGCGCTCCCCGCCCTCGCGATCGCGGGCGCGGTGGGGATGCGCGAGCTCGCGGGCTGGGCCGCGGGCCCCGCCCGCGGCGGCGCCGCGCGGCCGTGGGCCCGGTCCCTCGCCCCGCTGCTGGTGGTGGTGCCGCTCGCGGTGCAGGCGTTCACCTTCGCGCCGTTCCTCGGCGAATATGCCGCCTTCTCGCGCTACCACCTCGACCGCCACGTGCGGGCCGGGCGCTGGCTCGCCCAGCACACGCCGGCGAACGCGGTGATCGCCACCCACGACGTGGGAGCGATCGCCTTCCACGCGCGGCGCCCGATCGTGGACATGGCCGGGCTCGTGACGCCCGAGGTCGTGCCCCACCTCCTGAAACCCGACTACGCGGCCTTCCTCGCGCGGCTGTTCGAGGCGCGCGGGGTCACCCACCTCGCGGTGCTCGAGAGCTGGCAGCCGGTGGACAACCAGGAGCCGCTGTTCACGGCCGACCCGAACCCCGAGGTGCTCCGCGTGTTCGCGTGGCAGCCGGGCCGCACCCACCTGATGGATCCCGCGGTGCGCGCCGACGCCGGGCTCGCCGCCGAGGCGCTGGCCTCCGGGACCCTGCCGCTCGCCGAGGGGCGCATCGCGCGGGCGCTGGCCGCGGACTCGGGCTCGGCCATGGTGTGGACGCTGGCCGGCGCGATCGCCGATCGCGGCGGGCGGGTCCCCGAGGCGGCCGCGGCCTTCGCCCGCGCGGTGCGCCTCTTCCCGCGCTCCGCCGACGCGCGCGCCGGGCTCGGCATCACGCTGGCGCGGCTCGGGCGGCTGCCGGAGGCCCGCGCGCAGCTCGACACGCTCTCGACCCTCGAATATCGGCCCGAGTCGCGGGCGCTCCTCGAGCGGATGATCGAGCGGGCGGCGGCCCCGGAGCGGTAGGCGGCGCGCACGGGCGGCGCGACCGGAGCGGCAGGCATCGCGCACGGGCGGCGCGACCGGCATCGCGACGGGCGGGCGGCGCGGCGCGGCACCGGAACGTTAGGCGCCGCCGGCTCCCGCGCCGCTACCTCCCGCGGCGCTCCGCGAGCAGCCGCAGGCCGTTCAGGATGACGAGCACGGTGCTCCCCTCGTGGCCGCTCACCGCCACCGGCAGCCGCAACGCGCCGAACGGGGTGTGCTGGCCGAGGAACACCCAGACCACGAGCAGCGCCATCACCCCCACCGCGATGGTGACGTTCTGGATCACCACCACGCGCGCCTTGCGGGCGAGCCGGAGGGCGAAGGGGAGCGCGGTGAGATCGTCGCTCATCAGCACCACGTCGGCGCTCTCCATGGCGGCGTCGCTGCCGATCCCGCCCATCGCCACGCCGACCGTGGCGCGCGCCAGCGCCGGGGCATCGTTCACGCCGTCCCCCACCATCGCCACCGCGCCGTGCCGCTTCTCCAGCTCCGCGATGGCGTTGACTTTGTCCTCGGGCAGCAGGCCGCCCTGGTGCTCGTCCACGCCGGCGCGCGCCGCGATCGCCGCGACCGTGTGGGCGCTGTCGCCCGAGAGCAGCGCCACCGAGCGCACGCCCTGGCGCTTGAGCGCGGCGATGGTCTCGGCCGCGACCGGGCGCAACTGGTCGGCGGCCGCGATCACGCCCCAGCCCGAACCGCGCCGCACCAGCATCGCGGTCTTGGCCTCGCGGCGCAGTCGCTCGACGTGGGCGAGTCCGTCGGCGGGCGCGGGAACACCCAGCGACTCGAACAGCTCGGGCGTTCCCACCTCGACCGTCGCGCCGGCCACGGTCGCCACCAGTCCCTTGCCGAGGTGCGAGGTGAGCGCGCTCGCCGGCGCCACCGCGAGCCCGCGGCCGTCCGCGGCCCGCACCACCGCCTGCGCGAGCGGGTGCTGCGAGCGCTTCTCGGCCGAGGCCGCCCAGCCGAGCACGTCGGCTTCGCTCGCGCCGCCGAGCGCGATCACGTCGGTCACCTCGAAGCGGCCGAGCGTGAGCGTCCCGGTCTTGTCGAAGGCCACCGCCCTCACCCGGCCCATCGCCTCGATGTGCCTGCCGCCCTTGAAGAGCACGCCGTTGCGCGCCGCACTCGCGATCGCCGACAGGATGGTGGAGGGCGTGGCGATCACGAGCGCGCAGGGCGAGGCCACGACCAGCAGGGTCATCGCGCGGTAGAACGACTCGGCGAACGGGTGGCCGAGCAGGAAGGGCGGCACCACGATCATGAGGCCGGCCGCGACCATCACGGCCACCGTGTAGTAGCGGCCCACCCAGTCCGCCACTTCCTCGGTGCGGGACTTCTGCTCCTGCGCCTCGCTCACCAGCGCCACGATGCGCGCGAGCGTGGTGTCGCCGGCGGTGCGCGTGGTCTCGGCCTCGATCGCGCCCTGCTGGTTCAGGGTGCCCGCGAAGATCGAATCGTGGCGCGCCTTGGTGACCGGCACCGACTCGCCGGTGAGGCTGCTCTGGTCCACCAGCGACTCGCCCGAGACGACGATCCCGTCCACCGGGATCGCCTGCCCGGGCTTGACGATCACGATCTCACCGACCGCAACGCTCTCGGCGTCCACCTCGATCTCGCGCCCGCCGCGCCGCACCAGCGCGCGCGAGGGCCGCAGCTTGAGGAGCGCGGTGAGGGCGCGGCGCGTGCGCCCCATCGTGTAGACCTCGAGCGTGTTGCTGAGCGAGAACAGGAACATCAGGGTGGCGGCCTCGGCCACGTAGCCGATGATCCCCGCGCCCAGCGCCGCGAGCAGCATGAGCAGGTTGACGTCGAAGGACAGCTTCGCGAGCGAGCGGATCGTCGAGCGCAGCGTGAACCAGCCGCCCGCGATCGCCGACAGCACGTAGGCGGCGTGGTGATAGCGCGCGTCCGCGACCGTGCGCTCGAGCACGATCCCCGCGACCAGCAGCACGAGGCAGGCGCCGGTGAGCACGGCCATGGCGCGGCCCTTCGCGAGGTGCTCCTGCTCGGCCGCGCTATGGCGCGCCCCCCACGCCTTGGTGGTGGCGAGCGGTCGCACCATCTCGACGCTCTCGGCCGGCACCGAGCGCCGGGTGAGCCCGACGCGGCCCGGGTCGGCCACCGCCACGAACTCGCGTTGCTCGGCGGGCGGGATCCTGCCCAGCCGCATCGCGCACTCGTCGCACGCGCCGAGCGACTGGCGCTGCTCGCAGGTGGTGACGCGCTGCGCGAACAGGGCCCCCACCTCGTCGGCGAGCGCGTTCAGCTGGTCGGGCAGCACGCGGTCCGGCTGGTAGCGCACGGTCAGCGTGCTGTCGCGGAAGTTGGCCTCGATCGCCACCACGCCCGGGCTCTGCCGCAGCCGGTCCGAGAGGATCTCGAGGCAACCCTCGCCGTCCTCGACGCGCGGCGGATGCGCCGGCGCCTCGGCGGGCACCGCGCCGGAGGAGTCCCCGTGATGGAAGTGTCGGTTCATGGCGCGGCGAGGATACAACGCCGGGCGCGCCGCCGAGTGATGCGGGCTCGGGGCGCGGGGGCTGGGCGCTTTGCCCTAGCGCAGCTTCACGAGCTTCGCGACCCGGATGCCGGCCGGCGTGCTACCTCAGCACCACCGCCCGCACTGCCCCGGACCACGCGCCGGAGGCGTCGCGCACCCGCGCGAAGTAGACGCCCGCGCGGAGCGGCTCGCGGGCCCGATCGAGCGGGAACTGGAGACCCCCCTCGCCCGAGCGCTCCACGCGCTCCGACATCACCTCGCGCCCCTGCAGGTCGTAGAGCGCTACTTGCACCGCTCCCGGGGCCGCGTCGGCGACCTCGAGCAGCGCGTCCCCGCGCCACGGCCGGAGCGGCGGCTTGAGGCGCGGCTGGTGCCGCGGCGGGTCGTTCGCCACCCGCGGTGGCCACGAGACCTCCTCGCTCTGCCACTGGTAGCGCGTGTCGAGGCAGTCGCGGCGGACCTTGTAGCGGACGTGGGCGCGACCGCGGCCGTGGTCGGTTTCGTCGTCCGCGACGAGCGCGTCGCCACGCCCGCCGCGCGTACGCGAGTCGTCGGTCCACGACACGTCGAGCCCTTCGCCCGCCTGCACCTGCGCGGCTTCCTCGAATGGCCCATCGCCGCGCGAGCGCAGCACCGTCCACCACGAGCCGGGGGCGGGTTCGGAGAGCGTCCACGTCACTGTCCGGCCCTTGCGCCCGGACTTCAGGCGAATGTCCGCCGCTGTGGCGCGCGTGTACGTGTGGGTCCAGCGGGTGGGGCCGAACTCTCGCCACCATGCGATCCAGGTGTCGCCATTGAGATCTCGCGCGACCGACGGAAGGACGCCCACGCCAGAACCCGGCACAACCTCACCCAGCGAGTAGCCGCCCGCGAGAGGAAAGCTCACCGCGATCTCGCCACCCGAGAACGGAGACTGCGTGTCCCAGGCAACGACCGGGTATTCCGCCTCGTCGCGGCTCATGTCAGTGTCCTCGGCGAAGTGCTGGTTGTGCGGCTCGACGACGTAGTCCGCCGTGATTCGTAGCGGCGGGGACCAGACGCCCCCGACGAAGGAGGAGAGCATCACGTCGGGGCCTTCGGTTCCCCAGCTCAGCCAGTAGCCTCCGCCCGGGCGGCGGCGGAATCGCGGGCGGATCGGAAACCCCTCGTCGCTCAGCAACCCTCGAGGGATCCATTCCCGGCCGCGCAGCAGGCCCCATTGAAGTTTCTCCGGATACCTGCTGCTCGCCCAGACCACGACGGCCGTCGTGTCGTCCAACGGCGCGATGGTCACGCCAAAGCCGGCGCTGCCAGCGATGGGAGCTTCGCGCCAGGCCTTCGCGGTATCGGAGTAAAAGATTCTCAGGGCGTCGGTCGAGCCCACGCCACCGGGATTCGGGATTCGATCGTGAACCACGAAC
Organism: uncultured bacterium; assembly: GCA_964542745.1. Taxonomy (GTDB): domain Bacteria; phylum Eisenbacteria; class RBG-16-71-46; order RBG-16-71-46; family RBG-16-71-46; genus DATKAB01. The sequence continues at coordinate 55,814 of CAZIVR010000007.1, read as the reverse complement.
CACCGGCGGCGCTCCGCCACGGCGGCGGCGTATTCCGTTCTGCCGACGGCCACGCGGGCGATGGTGTCGGGGGGGGATAGCTCGTTGCCCAGCAACTGCGCCAGTTGGTAGGTCCCCGCCGTGCTCGCGCTCGCCCCGCCCCACACGAGGTAAGTCTCGGCGATGTTGGGCGAGATTACCGGCCAGAAGATCAGGGTGGGATAGCCGAGACGCCACGTCTCCACCCACGTTGAATCCGACCAGAGGAACCCCCGTGCGTCCCCACCGAAGTCCCTGCGAGGCATCGTCTGGAGGTAGAGCATCTTCCCGTTCCAATCGAAACGAGGGGGCCCAAGGTAGACGAAACCCGGCAACTCAATCGGTACTGTGGGGACCCATGCCTTGCCCTGCGGCAATGCCAGACAAACCGTCGCCTCGAGGAGGCCGAGGAGCACGATGAGCGGAGCGGGCGATTTCTTGACCATCAAGGAAATGCTCGATACGGGTACGGCGTCCGGGCTGCGTTCAAGCCGCGCCAATGGCGGGGTGCCAATCAGCATGAGCCGCAGCCGGGCCCCTGTCACGCCCTGAAATCACGGCCTGCAGGGCTCGAATACCTCCGGCGCAGGGAGTGGAGAGCTCATGGGGCCGTTGACCGACGCCCCCTTACCTCAGCACCACCGCCCGCACCGCCCCGGACCAGGCGCCCGAGGCATCGCGCACCCGGGCGAAGTAGACGCCCGCGCGGAGCGGCTCGCGGGCTCGATCGAGCGGGAACCGGATGCCCCCTTCGGCCGAACGCTCCACGCGCTCCGACATCACCTCGCGTCCCTGCAGGTCGTAGAGCGCTACTTGCACCGCTCCCGGGGCCGCGTCGGCGACCTCGAGCATCGCGTCCCCGCGCCACGGCCGGAGCGGCGGCTTGAGGCGCGGCTGGTGCCGGGGTGGATCGTGCGCCACCCGCGGCGGCCACGAGACTTCCTCGCTCTCCCACTGGTAGCGCGTGTCGAGGCAGTCGCGGCGCACCTTGTAGCGGACGTGGGCGCGACTACGGCCGTGGTCGGTCTCGTCGTCCGCGACGAGCGCGGCGCCTCGCCCGCCGCGCAAACGCGAGTCGTCGGCCCACGACACGTCGAGCCCTTCGCCCGCCTGCACCTGCGCGGCTTCCTCGAATGGCCCATCGCCGCGCGAGCGCAGCACCGTCCACCACGAGCCGGGGGCGGGTTCGGAGAGCGTCCACGAAAGCGTGCGGCGCCGGCCGTGGTGCGTGAGGCGCGGCTTCGTGGCGGTGGCCCTCACGTAGCTGTGCGTCCAGAACATGCCGTTGTTGGACGATCGCCACACCAGCCACACGTCGCCCAGGCTGTCGCGCACCGACTCGGCGAAGATCGCGTCGTCGGTGCCGGCGAGGTTCTCGCCGGGCGGATGGCCCGTCTCCGTCGGCACGCTCACGCACACCGTGCCGAGATAGCCCCTCGATGCGTTGTGCTCAACCCACGTGATCACCGGCAACTCCCACCGGTCGCGGCTCGGGCGGAGTTCCTTGGATACCCATCTGCCGGCCGTCGGCTTGGGCGCACTCAGCGACTCGGGAAGCGCCCAGGCGCCGTTGCGGTAGGTCGTGTACTGAATGAACTCACGATCCGTGGACCACGCCATCCACAGTGTCCCGCTCGGGCTGCGGCGGAAGTGGGGAAACTGGGCGAGTGGAAAGACATTGCCTGGAACGATCCCCCCGTCCTCCCACACGCTCCCCCGGAGGATCCCCCACCGGATCGGAGCTCCGAAGTCGAGCCAGGTCACGAGCGCTGACGTGTCGTCTATCGCCGCCACCGCCGCCCCGTAACCCCCTCCGCCGGGCAGAAACACCCCGTGCCAGACCTTCGCAGTGTCTGAGTACCACGCGCGCATCCGATAGGGGCCATCGCTCTTGACCGCCCAGCGCCTACGCGCGGAGGTCGCGGCGGAGTAAACGAAGTTCCCACTGAACACGGTACTGATCGTGTCCAACTTGGAGTAGCGATCGTCCACGAACTCGGCGGACACGAGATAGCAAGCCAGGTAGGGCACGCCGGGCAGGGCGATCCGGTCATATGTCTGCCACACTAGCGACGTTACGTTCTCCGTGGAGACCACCGTGTGAAGCGGCGAAGTCAGGTACCCAAGCTGCTGCACGACGAGCCATGCCGAGTCATTCCAGCGAAGTACGTGCTCGTCGTAGCCGATTCCTCCGACTCCCGAAGCGAACACCAGCGGCAAGCCGCCGGGGTCCAAGTCCAGCCGGCTAGGATAGACCCGGGTGTGGCCGGGAACTTTCGTCGTGTCCATTGGGGTCCACGCTCGTCCTGTCGGCAACGCGAGCGCAGCTGCGACAAAGTGGACCATCGCGACGGCTACGCCCAGTGCCGCAGTCGGCACGAGTCGCCAGCACCTGGACACGATGTGACTCACGCACAGCTCCTGTCCGCCCCCGGGCCGCGCGCCGGGGGGTCCGCTCAGTTCGCCGCGACCGTCCTCGCCTGGGCGGGCGCGGCGATCCGGAAGGTGAGGATGCGGCGCCGCTCCAGCCGTTCGCGGGGAGTTCCGCCGCCCGCGTCCACGCGGTCCGCGAGTGCGACCGGGTCCGGCAGCGCCGGCGAGAGCAGCCCGTGCGCGTCCACCGCGCGCACCTCGACGTAGGCGCGGCCCTCGAGCTGGGCCGGCCAGTAGCCCAGCACCTGGGGCTGGCGGAAGACCGACGTGGGATCGAAGTTCGGGAACGTGGGCCCCGCGGGCAGCCGCACGATCCGGCCGTCGGGGAGCTTGATCGAGACGCGAACCCGGAACCCGATCGGGGAGCCCTCGAGGCCGGCCGGGTTCAGCACGGGGTAGCGCCCCGGATCGGCCGCGTAGCCGGCCGGCAGGGCGGGATCGAGCGGGTCAACCAGCGGCGAATACGGTGAGTCCCGGTCGTAGCCGCCGAGGCTCACCACGATCCACGCTCCCCGGTGCACGGTGTCGTTCTCTTCGCGGGCGTAGATGCGGTTGCCGTGGATCTCGTAGAAGGTGCGCCGGTCGAAGTTCCCTCCCACCGGAGCCCGCCGCGAGGGGATCACGCGGAACGAGTCGGCGCCGAAGGTGGCGCGCCCGTCCGGGGGCCACGCCGGCACGGTGGCGAGGCTCGCCCAGTCGGTGACGTCCACCGCGCGCCCGTCGCCGTCGCTCGCGGCCGGCCAGCGGTCGGGGTCGGGCCCGGCCCACCACACGCCCGGCACGAAACCGGAGAAGAAGCGTGCGGTGACGGTGCCGCCGCCCGCGTGGGCCGGCGCCGTCAGCACCATTTCGTGGTGGCCCGGCGCGAACGCCGGCCCGGGCTCGCGGGCGTGCGGGTCGTCGCCTTCGCCGCGCCCGGCGCGCCCGGCCGCCGGCGGCTCCGAGCGGCCCGCGGCCGCGGGCCTCCAGCGGACCCACTCGAGCCGGGCGAACGCGGGCACCGTGTCGGGCGGCGCGCCCTCGGGGCCCGGCGCGAGCACGTCCGTCCAGCCGGGCCTGTCGGGCCGCGGCTCGAGGTTCCGGTCGAGCGACACCGTGGCCCCCGAGAAGCGGAGCCACGCCATCCATCCGCGGGCGGCGGCGCTGCGGGCCGCTTCGCCGTTGGCCCCGCGGGCCGCGCGCTCGCCCTCGGGCGCGAAGGGGCGGCGGCAGCCCGCCGCCGCAACGAGGGCTGCGAGCGCGAGCATCGTGGGCGCGAGCATCGTGCGTTTCATGGGACGCCTCCCGACTCAGGGCCTCCCGGTCATCTCAACTTCACCAGCTTCGCCTCGAGCCTACGCCCATCGGCGACGGCGCGCAGGAAATAAATTCCGGCGGGAACCCGGCGGCCCGCGTCGTCGTGGCCGTTCCAGGCCAGCCGGTGTTCGCCCGGCTCGAAGCTCCCGCGCGCCAGCGTGCGCACCCGGCGGCCGCCCAGGTCGAAGACCGTCACCTCGGCGTCGCCGCCCCGCGGCAGCACCAGCTCGACGCTGGCCCGCGCGAAGAACGGGTTGGGGCTCGCGCGCAGCGACGCCGGCGCCGCGACGCCGGGGCCCGAGGGCACCGCGGTGCTCGCGACCGAATCGTACGCGGGGCGCACCACCGCGCCGGCCAGCCGTTCGGGAATGCCGTCGCCGTCGGTGTCGGCCTCGAGCACGATCTCGTAGAGCGCGAAGGGGTCGTAGCCCTTCGGGTAGCGCGCCACCACGTCCACCTGGCCCGGCGATCCCGAACCGAGCGTGATCTCGCCGGTGACCGGCATGCCGGGCGGCAGGCCATTGAGGCTGAGCGCCACGGGGTCCGGGTGTTCCGGGTCGAGCCACTCGGGGGTGAGCCGGTAGGCGAGCGTCGCGGGCGGGTCGCACGGGTGGCCGAGCCCGATCCCGATCGCGGTCCCGGCCGGGATCCGCGCCGCCACGTTGGTCACCGCGGCCGGCGGTGTGGCGCACCAGCAGCTGTTGTCCACGCGCAGCTTCCCGGTGCGCGTCTGGCAGCGCCCGGTCGCCGCGTTCAGGAACGTGAACGCGAAGCACGAGGTCGCGTTCTGGGCGGTGAAGCCGGCGGGCCGCTGGATCGTGACGCAGATCGGCGTCGAGCAGCCCCCGGCGGGCACCGTGACGCTGCCCGAGGCGGGGCTGAAGCTGAGCGGCCCCGCGTCGGTGCAGCCGGCGCCCGAGGGGAGCCCCGCGAGCGACCACTGGTAGGTCTGGGCGGTCGGGTTCGAGTTGCAGATCGTGAAGCAAACCTGCCTCGAGGTCTGGCCCTGGCAGATCGTGGTCACGGCGGGGAACGCCACGTACTCGGGGCAGAACCCGATCGGCGGGAGCCCGGGACCCGCGGCCTTCGCCACGTCGGCGCTCGAGAGCGCGGCGGTGAAGAGCGCCAGGTCGCCGATCCTCCCGTCGAAGCCCGCGCTCGGGGCGTAGCCCGGGTCGTTGCGGCCGAGGGTCAGGTCGGCCGCGGCGGTGACGTCGCCCGCGAGCGGCGTGAAGTCGAAGGACGGAACGTGGACGCCGTCCAGGTACCAGCGGCCCTGGCCCGCGGCGCGGTCGAGGGTGACCGCGACGTGCGACCACGTCCCCGCCGCCACGTCCGGACCCGGCGCCGACTGGGCCGAGCCGCCGGCGTGCAGGTCGAGCACCGCCTGCATCCCGTCGAGCGCGATCGCCCAGCCCTTCACGGTGCCCGTGCCGCCGTCGAGCGCGCGACGCGCGGCGACCACGCGAGGGCTCGCGGTACCCGCCTCGGCCCGGAGCCACGCGGCGATCGAGAACGATCCGTCGCCGAAGTCGAGGCCGAGCTGGCCCGCGTGCGGCACGCGCGCGCCGTCGGCCGCGGTCGCGACGCCGAGCGACGTCGAGTCGAGCGACGCCCCGCCCTCGAGCTGCGCCACGTTCCGGGCCGGATCGAGGTGCGCGGCGTCGGCCGCCACGGATGAGCCCGGGCCGTCGCCGAGCGGCCACCACGCCGCGAGCCACGAGGGGGACGGGATGCAGGGCGTGGAGGGCGCGCATCCGAAGTTGGCGAAGTTGACGCCGTTCTGGGTGGAGCCGGTGCCGAGCGTGACGCTGTGGACACCGCCGGCCGGGGCGGTCGCGACCCAGCCGGACTGGTTGCGCTCGCGCACCTCCCACGTGCCGCACGGGATCGCGCTGAAGCAGTAGTTGCCCGAGCCGTCGGTGACCGTGGTCGCGTAGAGCGGCCCGTTCGGGTAGTAGAGCTCGAGGGTCCAGCCCGCGAGCGCGGGTTCGCCCGAGTCCTGCACGCCGTTCCGGTTCAGGTCGTGGAATTTCTTCCCGCAGATCGTGCACAGGATCGTGCACGACACGTTCGCGCAGGGCTGGTTGGGATAGAACGCGGTGCCGCCCATGCTGAAGCAGTGCGCCTGCGACAGCGCCGGCACGCAGGTGAAGTCCTGGCAGCACGCCGAATTCGGGGTGCAGAACTTGGTGACGTAGATGTCGTCGATGCCGTGGTTGGTGGAGTCCACCAGCGCGCCGAGCCCGGGATTCACGATCGGGAACGACCCGTACTCCCACGACTCGCCGGTCGCGAACAGGCAGCCGCCGGTGCCGAAGGCCACGCCGTTGCCGAAGTCGGTGGAGGTGGTGCCGAGGTAGGTGGACCACGAGAGCGCGCGCGTCGGCAGGAAGCGGGCGAGGATCGCGTCCGTTCCGCCCCCCCACGTGTTGTCGAAGTAGGCGCCGCCCGGGTTCAGCGTGGGAAAGTCGCTCGACGCGGTGACGCCGGTGATCACCACCTCGCCCGCGGCGCTCACGGTGATCGGCTTGCCCTCGCCGCGGATCAGCCAGTCGTCGCCGCTGCCCCCGAAGTAGGTGCCCCACACCGGGACGCCGCCCGGCGTGAACTCGGCGAGGTAGAGGTCGAACCCGCCCGAGAGCGCCGCGACGTTGTAGGCGCCCCCGAGGAACCAGGTGGGGAGATCGGTGGACTTGCTGAAGCCGAGGATCGTCACGTTGCCGTTCGGCAGGATCACCGGGTCGTTGGCGGTGTCGAGGTCGTCCCCGCCGTAGAAGGTGGACCAGGTGAGCACGCCGGCCGGCGTGAACTGGGTGAAGAAGGCGTCCTGGCCGCTGGCGAGCGTGGGCTGGAAGTAGGCGCCGCCCAGCGGGTCGAGCAGCGGGAAGTCCGGGGACCACGTGTAGCCGGTCACGTAGAGCCGGCCCGCGTTCACGGTGATCCCCGCCGCGTTCTCGAGCGAGTCCCCGCCCACGTAGGTGGCCCACTCGAGCGAGTGCAGCGTGCCGAAGCGCGCCACGAAGGCGTCCTCGCTGCCGCCGCGCGTGAGGTCCATGAAGGCGCCCCCGCCCGGGTTCTGGAGCGGCAGGTCGGTGGACATGGCCTGCCCGCACGCGTAGAGCTTGCCGTTCGGATCGCACGCGATCCCGTTGGCCTGGTCGTCGCCGCTCCCGCCGTAGTACGTGGCCCACTGCCGCGCGCCCAGCGAGTTGAACTTGAGGAAGAACCCGTCCTGCCCGCCGCCGGTGGTGAGCTGGTTGTAGGCGCCCGAGAGGAACTGCACCGGGAAGTTGCTCGATCCCGTCCCTCCCGAAACGAACAGGTTGCCGGAAGGATCGAGCGCGGCGTCGGTGCAGTAGTCCCCGCCGCCGCCTCCGTAGTACGTGGCCCACTGCAGCGCCCCGAGCTGGCTGAACTTGAGGATCAGGCCGTCCACCGAGCCGCCCATCACGCCCTGGTAGTAACCGCCCGCCAGCGTCTGGAGCGTGTCGGAGGCGGTGTAGCCGACCACGTACACGGAGCCCGAGGCGTTGTCGCAGACGACGGTGTTGGGGCCGTCGAAGTCCTCGCCGCCGAAATAGGTGGACCACACCATCGGCGGGTCGATCACCAGCGGCTCGGCGCGGTCGTAGTCGCCGACGTCGAACGACAGCGTGCGGCCCTCGAGCCGGAAGCGCGCCGCCACCGGCCGCTTCCCCTCGCCCTGGGTGCAGAGCAGCGCCCCTTCGCGCACGTCGCCGAGCGCGGTGCGAAGCGTGAGCCCGCGGCCGTCGGGCGAGAGCTCGATCGCGGTGGCGCCCGAGATCTCGAAGCGGATCCGCGCGGGGTCGCCGCCCGGCTTCACCACGAAGTCGTGGTGCGCGCCGGTCTCCGCGTCGCCCCGCACCACCCAGTCCACGCCCGGATACACCTCGCGCAGCACCACCTCGCCGTAGGAAGGAACGTCGAGGACACCGTCCGGGCAGTGCGGCAGGTAGAAGTGCGACACGCCGCGGTCGGCCCGCACCCGGCCCGGCACGGCGGCCTCGGGACGGATCGTGGCGCCCACCAGCTCGAGGTCGAGCCGGCTCCACTCCACGAGCCGGGAGGGCGGCCGCTTCCGCTCGCGGCCCGCGACCTTGGGCTCCTCCTCGCCCACCCGCGACGTGAACAGGTGCGTGAACCCGCGCGTGGTGAGGTAGACGCGACCGCCGGGGAAACGGGTGGCGAAGAGCACGTCCCTCGCCACCTGCCCGTGCCCGTCCGCGATCTGTCCGCGGTTCGGCAGCCAGCCGTCGCATGCGGAAGGCGTGGCACCGGTGAGCGAGCCCGGGAACGCGGCGCCGGCCGGGAGTCCCGCGACCGGGGCGCCGGGGGCACTCCAGAGCGGCGCGGCCGGATCCGAGGCGAACGCGCCGCGCCCCGCGTGCGCGGCCGAAGCGGTGAGCAGCAGGACGGCGGCGAGGATCCCGGCACGGCGCGGCGCGCGAATCACGGTGGGCTCGAGCTTCGGGGCGGCCGGAGGAACTTCACGCGGAACTCATTTCACACGCACGACCGGCCGCACCCAGTGGGCCGTCGAAGTCCGCACCCGAACGAAGTACACCCCAGCGCCCGCCTCGCGTCCGGCGGCGTCGCGGCCGTCCCACACCAGCCGCTGCGTTCCCGCCTCGAGGCGGAGTCCGCCGGCGAGCACGCGAACCTCGCGGCCCATCACGTCGTACACCGCGGCGTCCACCGGACCGGGCCTCGCCAGCGCGAACGCGACCGCGGTCGAGGCGCGGAACGGATTCGGGCCGAGCGATCCAAACGAGTCGCCGGGCAGCGCCCGCGGCGGATCCACGCCGACGTTGGCCGGCGTCGAGGCGGGATTGCCCGGATCGCTCCCCGCGTCACGCTCGTCGCCGTCGCGGAAGCCGTCGCGGTCGCGATCCACGCCCATGCGCGTCCCGGCGCCGCGCGGCACGCCCATCACCACCACCTCGCTGCCCGGCCCGCCGAGCGCGCGCAGCGCCGCGGAGGTGACGCTCGGCGCGGCGGCCTTGTCGGGCTGCCACAGGTCGCCGCCCAGGTACTTCCATCCGCGCGGCTGGCCGCTCACGCGACCGTGCGCCACCACGTCCACCCACGTCGAGTCGAAGCAGCGCTTGAGCGTGTCGAGGCGCGCGATCGCGGTGGGATCGGTGTTGCTCGAGCCGCCGGTGAAGGCGATCTGGTAGCCGACCGCCGGGGCGAGCCCGGTGTCGAACGACAGCAGGAACGCCTCGACGTCGCGGCGCTGGTTGTCGCCGGTCGCCCCGGCGGCGAACGCGAAGCCGGGGAATTTCAGGAAGTTGAAGAGGTTGTCGATGGCCCCGTCGTGGGTGAAGCCGAAGCCGCGCTTGTTCACCACGCCCGGCAGGTCGGTGAAGCCGGTCTTCCGGTACATGTTGCGGACGTGCGGGATCTTGATGTCCTGCGAGTCGCGCAGCGCGATGCGGTTGATCACCTGGCCGTTGGTGCCGGGCCCGAAGTTGAGCGAGGCGTGGCAGCCGTTGCAGGTGAGCGGGCCGTCCACGGGATTGTTGAAGTAGAAGCTCCGCCCGCGCCGGGCGCTCGGCACGCCGGGCGGCGCGTCGCGGAACGCGCGGTCGAGGAACTGGTTCGGGTTGGGCGGGTGGACGAGCGGCAGCACGAAGTCCGCGAACGCCGTCATCTCGCTGTCCGGGAGCTGCGTCGAGCGGCCCATCAGCCCGACGAACGCGGCGTTGAACGCGAACAGGTCGGAGCGGTCGCCGCGCCAGTGGAGCAGGAAGGTGCCCGGCAGCCCGCGCAGGCTCTGCGTGGTCATCGGGCCCTTCATGGGGTGGAAGCCGCCGAGGAAGGGATCGATCTGCCCGGGGGGCCTGGGCTGGAAGGCGCCCTGCGGGTCCCCGAGGTCCCACGCGATGTTGTCGAAGTCGCCGAACACGTGGCACGAGGCGCACGACTGCTCGCCGTGGCCCGAGGTGAAGCCGCCGTAGAAGAACTTGCGGCCGTTCACGATCTCGTCGGGCGTGGGGTCGAACCCGATCCACGCGCGCGCCACCTCCGAGAAGTTCGAGCTGCGCAGCGTCTGCAGCTCGTTGCGGAAACGGCCCACCACGTAGATCCGGCCGCGCGCGTCGTCCACCACCACGCCGGTCGGGCCCGCGGCCGTGGGCACCCGCGCGAGGATCGTGGCGCCGCCCCCGGCGGGCGCCGACAGCACGCCGAGCCGCCCGCTCGCGAGCGACGTCACGTAGACGCGCTGCGAGTTCGAGGACCACGCCACGCCGGTCGGTGTTCCGAGCGAGGAGTCGGCCTCGCCCGAGGGGCCCGGCGTGACCGTGTAGTTCACGTGCGGATTGAGGTCGTTGTTGGTCACGGCGCCGGCGCTCACGATCGAGAGCCGGGTGTCCACCGTGTGCCCGCGCTGGTTGGGCTCGAAGCGCACCAGGTTGCGCGCCTCGGTCGCGGTGAGGGCGAGGCGCCCGTCGGGCGCGGCCGCGAGCCCGAAGTTGACCGTGCCCATGTCGCGGTGGCTCGCCACCACGGTGCGCGTGGCGGTGGCGATCTCGGCGACGTCCACCTCGGCGAGCGTGTACTTGATCTTCGAGTTCCAGAGCTTGCCCGCCTCGTCGCGCCAGTCGTTCCCCTGCTGCTGCACGATGAGCGCCACGTCGGGCGGCGGCGGCACCCCGGGCCCGAGCGGGGGATTCGGCGCGGGCAGCGAATCGTTGGCCTCGGTGAAGGACAGCACCGAGGTGCGGTTGCCGGCGTGGAACACGGCCGCGAACACGCGCGAGCCGTCGGCGCTCACCGCGAGCGCGCGGGGCATGCGCCCCTGGATCGCGATCGGCGATCCGACGGGCGCGAGGGTCGCCGCGTCGTAGACCTTGACCGCGTCTTCCTGCGACACGCTCACGTAGGCGTGGGACCCCGCGAACACCACGTCGGCGGGTTCGTCCCCGACGCGCAGCACCGCCCGCACGTGGAGCGTGTTGAGGTTGACGATGCTCACGTCGTCCGAGAGATGGTTCACGACCCACGCCGTGCTGTCGTCGCGGGCGGCCACCGAGACCGGCTCCATCCCGACCGGGATGTCCGCGATGCGCGCCGGCGCGCCGCCCGTGAGGTCGAAGACGCTGAGCCGGTTGTCGGGCGTGTTCACGACGAGCAGCCGGTCGCCGGACGGCGTGAGCGTCGCGGGGCGGACGTGGCCGCTTTCGAAGTGCGTGAAGTCGGCCGAGGCGTCGAGCGCGCCGCGCGGGCGCGAGATCAGGTGACGCGGCGCGGCGAGGATTCCGGCCAGGAGTGCCACGAGGAGCAGGAGCGGGGGGAGTCGGCGCATGGCGCGGAAGATTCTCGCCGATCGCGGCGTTCGGGGCGAGGGCTTTCTCGCGCGGCGGGGCGCGGGACGGCCCCCGCGTGCCGGGCCCCGCGCGGGGTGCCGGGCGGCCCGCGGCCCAAAAGATGCCGCCCGGGCGCTGGGGGGCGCGTCCGGGCGACGGAGCGTGCGGGGCTCGAGCCGCGGTTTCTTCCTGGCCGCGGCGCGGGGCCTGGTGGGAACGGCTACCGCACGCGGACCACCGGCCTGGACCACTGTCCCGCTTCGGTCCGAAGCCTCACGAAGTAGACGCCCGCCCTCGCGTCCCGCCCGTCGTCGGCGCGGCCGTCCCAGCGCAGGCTCTGCGTGCCGGCCTCGTACCAGCGTCCGCGCGCGAGGGTGCGGACCTGGCGGCCGAGCACGTCGAAGACCTCGAGGTCCACGCGCCCGGCGCGGGCCAGCGCGAAGCCCACCTCGGTGGAGCCGCGGAACGGGTTGGGCCCGATCGTGCCGAGTCGCGTGGCGCCCGCGCCCCGCGGGGTCACGCTCACGTTGAGCGGCGTCGAGGCCGGGTTGCCCGGGTCGCTTCCCGCGTCGCGCTCGTCGCCGTCGAAGTAGGTGTCGCGGTCGCGATCGAGCCCCATCCGGAGCCCGCTGCCCCCCGGGACGCCGGTCACCGTGAGCTCGCTGCCGAGCCCGGCCAGCGCCACGAGCGCGGCCGTCGTCACGTTGGTCTCGGCCGCCTTGTCGGGCTTCCACTCGCCGCTGCCCACGTACTGCCAGCCGCGCGGCTGCCCTCCCACGCGGCCGTGCGCCACGAGATCGCAGTTTCCGGCCGTGACCTGCGCGGTCAGGGTGTCGAGGCGCGACAGCGCGGTCGGGTCGGAGTTGTTGGTTCCGTGGAAGGTGAGCTGGTAGCCGACGGCGGGTGCGAGCCCCGTGTCGAACGCGTAGAGGTACGCCTCGAGGTCGCGCCGGTTGTCGGCGGCCGTCGCGGAGTCGGGGCCGAACGAGAAGCCCGGCCCGTGGTTGAACTTCGAGGTCAGGTCCACCGATCCGTCGTGCGTGTAACCGAACCCGCGCTTGTTCTGCGCCCCGGGCACGTCGAGGAAATTGGTCTTCTTGTAGAGGTTGCGCAGCTGCGGAACCTTGAGGTCCTGCGACTGGCCGATGTGCGCCGCGCGCACCATCATGCCGTTGGTGCCCGGGCCGAACGACGCGGCCGAGTGGCAGTCCGAGCAGGTCATCCCGCTGTCCACGACCGTGTTCATGAAGAAGTTCTGCCCGCGCAGCGCGCTCCCCTGGCCCGGGGGGGCGTCGGGCATGCTGCGGTCGAGGTTCTGGCGCGGGTTGGGCGGGAAGACGAGCGGCATCGCGAAGTCGGCGAGCGCGGTCATCTGGCTGTCGGCGAGCGGCGCGGAGCGGCCGAGCAGGGTGAGGAACGCGTTGTTGAACGCCGCGAGATTCACGCGGTCGCCACGCCAGTGGAGCGGGCCCACTCCCGACATGCCGCGCAGCGTCTGGGTCACGAGCGGGCCCTTCATCGGGTGGAAGCCCTGCAGGCCCGGCGGGCTCCCGCCCGGAGGCTCGAAGGCGCCGTTCGGGTCGCCGAGGTCCCACGCCAGGCCGTCGGTGTCCGAGAAGACGTGGCAGCTGGCGCACGCCTGGTCGCCGTGCGACGAGGTGAACCCGCCGTACATGAATTTCCGCCCGTTGACGATCGGGTCCGGCGTCGGGTCGAAGCCGATCCACTGGCGCGAGATCGAGCGGAAGTCCGACGACGACAGCACCTGGAGCTCGTTGTGGAAGCGCCCCACCACGAACAGGCGGTTGTTGGGATCGTCCACCACGATGCCCGAGGGCCCGGGGGCGCACGGGACGCGGCCGAGGATCGTGCTCGCCGCGCCCCCGGCGGGATTCAGGACGCCGATCCGGTTGTTGGCGAACGCCGCGACGTAGGCGCGGTTCCCGGCGCTCGAGAACGCCACCGCCGTCGGGATGCCGAGCGCCGAGTCGTGCTCGGCCTGGGTGCCGGGCGATGTGTCGAAATCGATGTGCGGGTTGAGCTTTCTCAGCGTCGAGACGCCGGTGGCCTGATTCACGAACACCGCATTGGTCTCGACCGTGTAGCCGAGGATGCGCGGCTCGAACCGCAGCAGGTTGCGCGCCTCGGTGCCGACGTACGAGATGCGCGAGTCGGTGGGGCTCACGTCCACGCCGAAGATGTTGCTCCCCCAGTTGCCGAAGGTGCGCGCCACCGCCTGTGTCGAGGTGTTGATCTCGATCACGTCGCGCTCCAGCACCGCGTACTTGATGTGGTGGTTCCAGAGGTTGCCGTACATGTCGTACCAGTTCCCGCCGGTCTGCGACTGGACCACGAGCCCGACGTGCGGCGCGGCCGGCAGCCCCGGGTCCATCGGGAGGTCGAAGTCCTCCGGGACCGAGTCGGGCGGCAGCTTCTGCGGGCTCAGCAGCGTGGAGTGGTTGCCCGACTGGAAGAGCGTCACGTAGACCTTGCTCCCGTCGGCGGTCCGGGCCAGCGCGCGCGGCTCGCTCCCGGAGAGCGCGATCACGGTGGGCGGCGTGGCCAGGTTGTCGGGGTCGTAGATCTTGATCGCGTCCTCGCCGCCCACGCTCACGTAGGCGCGCGTCGGGCTGCCCGCGAACACCACGTCGCCGGGCTCGTCGCCGACGCGCAGGGTCGCCTTCACGTGCATCGTGTTGAGGTTGACGATGCTCACGTCGTCGGAGAGGTGGTTCACGACCCACGCGACGCTGTCGTTGCGCGCGCGCACCGAGACCGGCTCGAGGCCGACGAAGATTTCGGCCTCCCGCGTGGGAAGGCTGTCGGTCACGTTGAAGACCGTGAGCCGGTTGTCGGGGGTGTTCACCACGAGCAGCCGGTTCCGCGCCGGGGTCAGGTCGGCGGGGTGAACGTGGGGCGACTCGAAATGCACGAAGTCGGAGGCGCCGGTGCCGCGGGAAATCAGGAAGCGCGGCGCGGCGAGGAGGCCGCACGCGAGCAACGCCACCGCGAGCACGAGCGAGATGCGACGCATGATGAACGGTCTCCCGGCGTGGGCGATGGCTGGGGGATAGCCGCCGGATGGGGGTGTGAATGGCACGTTTCGGAGGAGCGAGTCTAGCATCCGGACCGGGAGCGACCTAGGGAGGAGTTTTCGAGCCAGCCGCCGGACCGTGCCGAACGCCGGCTGCACGTCCGGGCAGGCCGGGTCAGGGGGCCGCCACCTCCGCCACGAACCCGCCTCCCGCCCGCCGCACCGCGGCCGTGAGGGCGGTGTCCGCGACGCCGGGCGCGCAGACCACGAAGGCGCGCCGCTCGCGGGCCCGCACCTCCACCGCGCTCACCCCCGCCACGGTCGCGAGCTGGCCCTTGACCGCGCTCTCGCACGCACCGCAGGTCATCCCGCCCACCTCGAGGGTGACGATCCGCTCGCCGCCGCGGGCCGCGAGGGCCGTCGGATGCGGCAGGGAACCGAGCTGGCGAACCAGCCAGGGGCCGCCCGCCAGCAGCAGCAACGCGCCGACCGCGAGCGCGCCGGCGTTCAGCCTGTCGAGCTTCAAACGGGTACCTCCATGGAACGCGGCCGCGCGCCCGATGCTAGTCGAGCCCCGGGGGCCGCTCAAGCCGGGACGTCAGGAGCGCGCGGGAGGCGCCGTCAGCCCGGCCAGCAGCAGGTCCACGTGGGTCTCGAAGTACTTCCTCGGCTCCACGTAGGCGCCCTCGACGCAGCGCGCGAACGTCTGCTGCCAGAGCGCGGCCATCATCATGGGAGCGACCGTGAGCCGCACCGCCATCGCCGGGTCCACGCGGCGGAACTCGCCGCGGGCCATGCCGAGGCGGAGCGCGTGCTCGAAGGGCTTGAGGCTCCGGCTCACCACCTCGTCGTGGTAGAAGCGCGCGAGATCGGGAAAGGTGCCGACCTCGGCCACCACCAGCTTCGCGAGCCCGGACATCGGCCCCTCGACGACCCGCGCCCACCAGCGTTCCATGAGCAGCACGAACATGTCGCGCGCGTCGCCCTCGAACTCCTCGACCAGCTGCTCGGTCGCGGCGAGGTGGGCCACGATCCGGTCGCGCACCATCGCCTTGAAGAGCGCTTCCTTGTTGTCGAAGTAGAGGTAGAGCGTGCCCTTCGTGACCCCGGCGTGCCGGGCCACGTCGGCGAGGCGCGTGGCGGCGTAGCCGCGCTCGACGAAGACCGCGAGGGCGGCGTCCACGAGCTCTGCCGGGCGGGCGCTCTTGCGGCGACGCCAGCGAGGAACCGGCGAGTGATTCGCCTGCGGCCTTTCGCTCGGGTTCGCTCCCGCATGTTCTTTTGTGACCATTGGGTCAACAATGTATTCGACTGATGACCTTTTGGTCAACAGCGACATCGGCAGGCCACGTTGCGCGCTGGGACCGCTGCGAATAGACTGCGCGCTCCCTCGCCACGGCTGGCCCATCGGGAGCGCCCATGACCCCCAATACCGAGACCTCCGGCGGCCCGCTGGCCGGCCAGCTCCCCCGCGAGCTGGTGGAGGAGCTGATCCGCATCGCCCGCTCGAAGGGCGCCGAATTCGCCGAGGTGTTCGGCGAGCACACCGTCCACACCGGCTTCCACTTCGAAGAGAACCGGCTGCGCACCTCGTCCTACCAGGTCGCGCAGGGGGTCGGGATCCGCGCGATCGCGGCCGGACAGACCGGCTATGCCTTCGCCGACGGCTTCGACCCGGCCGACCTGCGGGAGGCGGCCCGGGTCGCCGCCCGCATCGCGACCTCGGGTGGCCACGACGGCCCCCCGGCCCCCTTCCGGGTGGTGGACGCGCCGCCGCCCTTCACGCTGCGCTCCCCCTTCCCCTCCTCGCGGCTCCCCGAGGACAAGATCGCGGTGGTGCGGCGCGCGAACGACCGGGCGCGCTCCCACGACCCGCGCGTCCACGAGGTGTGGGTCGGCCTCGCCGACGCCTCCAAGAGCTTCGTGGTCGCGAACAGCGACGGGCTGTGGGCCGAGGACCGCACCTACCTGACTCGGCTCACCGTGACCGCGCTCGCGATCGAGGGCGCCGAACGCCAGTCGGGCTTCGCCGCCGCGGGCGGCTCGGTCGAGGCCGACTACTTCGACCGCGTGCGCACGCCCGAGCAGGTCGCCGACCAGGCGGCGGCGAGCGCGGTCACGCTGCTCTCGGCCCGCGAGCCCGAGGCCGGCTCCTACCCGGTGGTGGTCGCGCCGGGCTGGGGCGGCGTCATGGTGCACGAGTGCTTCGGCCACAGCATGGAGGGCGACACCATCCGCCGGAAGACCTCGATCCGCGCCACGCAGCTCGGCGAGGCGGTGGCCGCGAAGGGCGTGACGATCGTGGACTCGGGGCTCGTCCCGCACAGCCGCGGCTCGTTCCGCGTGGACGACGAGGGCACGCCGGCGCAGCGCACGGTGCTGGTCGAGGACGGCATCCTCACCGGCTACATGTGGGACCTCCTCAACGCCCGCCTCACGGGCCACCGCCCGACCGGCAACGGCCGCCGCTCGAGCTTCCGCGAGTTCCCGCTGTGCCGGATGACCAACACCTACATCGAGCCGGGTCCGCACGATCCGGGCGACCTGATCGCGGGCGTCGAGCGCGGCCTCTACTGCAAGGCCCTGGGCGGCGGCTCGGTGAACCCGGCCGACGGCAACTTCTCGTTCCAGGTCACCGAGGCGGTGGCGATCGAGAAGGGGCGCCTCACCCATCCGGTCCGCAACGCCACGCTCGCGGGCAACGGCAACGACGCGATGCTCAAGATCGACGCGGTGGCCAACGACCTCGCGATCGACGGCACCACCGGCTCGTGCGGCAAGGACGGCCAGTGGAAGCCGGTGGGCGTGGGCCAGCCGACCGTGCGCTTCACGGAGATCACGGTCGGGGGGACCGCCACGTGAGCGCCGGGATCGTCGCCGACGAGCGGGTGGACCGCGCGCTGTTCGACGTCGCCGAGGACGTGCTCGCGCGCGCGCGGCGCGCCGGGGCCGACCAGGCCGAGGCGTGCCTCGAGAGCGCCCGGGCGTTCAAGGTCAAGGTTTCGGACGGCGCGATCGAGTCGCTCAAGCAGAGCGCGACGCGCGGACTCGGCCTGCGCGTGTTCGTGGGCGGCGCCGAGGGATTCGTGTCGAGCACCGACCTGCGCCCCGAATCGCTCGAGAACCTCGCCCGCCAGGCGGTGGCGCTGGCCCGCTTCTCGACGCCCGACGCGTGGAACGGGGTCGTGACCCCGGACGAGGCCGGCGATCCTCCCGCCGACCTCGCGCTGTTCGACCCGGCGGTGGTCGAGCTCCCGGCCGAGCGCAAGATCGCGCTCGCGCTCGAACTGGAGCGGCTGGCGCTCGCCTACGATCCGCGCGTGCGCCGCACCGACTCGGTGGGCGTGAGCAGCCGCGACGGCCAGTTCGTGATCGCCAATTCCGCGGGACTCCGCCGCGGCTACTCGGCCACCTCGATCGGCGCCTACGTGGTGGCGCTCGCCGACGAAGGCGCGGGCAAGCAGCAGAGCGGCGGCTACGGGCGCAGCCGCCGCTGGCTCGCCGACCTGCCGCCCGCCGAGGCGATCGCCGCCGAGGCGGCGCGCCGCGCGGTGTCGCGGCTCGGCGCGCGCCCGGTTCCCACCGCCCGCGTGCCGGTCATCCTCCATCCCGACATCGCGGCGGGCTGGATCGCCGAGATGTTCGACGCCTTCAGCGGCGAGAGCGTGATCAAGCGCTCCTCGTGGCTGAGCGAGAAGCTGGGCGAGACCGTGGCCTCCCCCCTCGTGACGCTGGTGGACGACGGCCTGATGCCGCGCGGCGCCGGCTCCTCGCCGGTGGACGGCGACGGCGTGGCGAGCCGCCGCAACGTGCTCGTGGACCGCGGCCGCTGCGCGATGTTCTGCTACGACGCCTACCACGCCCGCCGCGCCGGGACGCGCTCCACCGCCAGCGCCGTGCGCGGCTACGGCTCGACCCCCTCGATCGGCCACGGCAATCTCTACCTCGAGGCGGGCGCCGACTCCCCGGACGCGATCCTGCGCCGCGTGGACCGCGGGTTCCTGATGGACGACCAGGGCTCCTTCGGCTTCAACAACGTGACCGGCGACTACTCCTTCCAGGCGCAGGGCCACTGGATCGAGAAGGGCGAGAAGGTCCGGCCGGTGGAAGGCGTGACCGTGGCCTCGACGTCGCTCGAGATGCTGAAGAACGTGGTCGCGGTGGGCAACGACCTCGACCTCGACGGCTCGGTCTCGAGCCCCACGCTCCTGATCTCGGAGATGACGGTCAGCGGCAGCTGACGCCCGCCGGGATCTCCGCGCGGCGCCCGCGGGGAACCCGGCCGCCCTCGCCGCGCGCGACCCCCGCGGGTCCCGCCGCGGCGCCTACGCGGCGTCGCCGTCCCCGCGCGGGGGGACCGCCCCGCCTTCCCTCGCCAGCGAGAGCAGGAACATCGCGATCCCGCCCAGCATCAGCAGCGGCACGGCGATCGCGAACAGGATGAACGAGAGCGGGTGCTTCCACAGCAGGCTCGCGGCCTCGATCACCAGCCCGGCCGCCACCAGCAGCCCGGCCGCGCGCAGGCGGCGCTCGATGTTCGGGGCGCCGGGGCTCATGGCGCGTGCTCCTCGCCGCCCTCGCCGTTCGCCGCGTCCGCGTCGTGGGCCGGCTTCGGGCGCACGTAGGCCGGCTTGCTCTCGTCCCACAGGTCGGCGTCGGCGAGGTTGTGGACGTCGTGGATCACGTCGTGGCAGCCGGAGGTCATGCACGACAGCCGGTTCGCCTTGATCGCCGCCATGGTGGTGTCGGCCTCGTGGTGGTTCCGGTGCTTCTCGAAGCGCCGCGCCCCGGAGTGGCAGTGCAGGCACTCGCGATTGTTGTAGGGGGTGTAGAGGCGGATGGTGTCGGGCAGGCTGCCCGAGTAGTAGACCATCAGGTGCCGCAGCCCGCGCAGCTTCGACTCGACGTCCCCGAACAGCGCGTAGCTGGTGTGGCACGTGTAGCAGGCCTTCTCGCGCGACACGCGGTTGTTCTGGAAGTGCGCGGCCGGTACGTACTCGTCGTCGTCCACGTAGAGGCTCTTGCCGTACGGCTCCATCACGTGGCACGACAGGCAGAAGCTGCGCTGCTTGGCCTGCTCGACGTGGGCGTCCACGCCCATCCACAGCGCGAGCGCGGGCAGCAGGAAGATCGCGACGAACGCCAGGATCCTGCCGCTCGGCTGGCGCGTGGCCTGGGGCCGGGCGACCACGGCCAGCACCAGGACCAGCGCGATGCCGAGCAGCGCGAGCAGCGGCACCAGGAAGTTCATCGCCGGCTCACTTCGCCGCTTTCTTCTCGCCCTTGAGCGACTCGAGCCAGGCGGCGAGCGTCTTCAGCTCGGCTTCGGTGCCCTTGAACTTCTTGCGGTGCTTCTCGCCGTCGTTGTCCACCGTCTTGAGCATGTACTTGCCGATCCACTCGGCGGTGCGCTTCTTCCCGGCCCCGGAGAGATCGGGCGGCTTGCGGTCGCCCTCCTTGGCCTCCTCCTCCTCGGCGTCCGCCTGCTTCACGATCGCGTGCGCCTTGAGCGTGTGGCAGGAGTTGCACTTGTACTGGAGGAACAGGTCCTTGCCGGCCGTGGCGCTGTCCTTGGGCGCGGCGGCGAACACGGCGAGCACCGCGGCGACGGCCATCGGGATGAAGATCGGGGCAGACTTCATGGCTTCTCCTTCGTTCGCCGGGTCCCGGGGGGTTCGCCGCCCGGGATCCCGGCGGGGTTCGCCCGCCCGCGGCTTCCGTTCAGAAGCGGCGCGTGGCGAGGACTTCGAGACGATGCGCCCGGTAGTCCTGGTGACTGTCGCCCAGGTAGATCGCGGTCGCCGAGGTGCCGGTGAACTGCAACAGCGGAATGTTCTCGTTCAGGACGTCGGTGACGTCGTACTCCTCGTAGGACCAGCGGCCGCCGATTTCGGTCGAGTGCTGGAGGCGCCAGCGCGCGCCGAGCTGCGCGTCGTGCCGGCGGTACAGCGTGGTGGGCAGCGACACGCTCGGGGTCAGCCGGAAGCGGTAGTCGCCGAGCGCGCGCGTGAACTCGTAGGCGGCGGTGAACGCCAGCCGGCGCTCGATGGCCCACCACTCGGCGTTCCCGAACACGTAGACGTTGCGGTCCTTGATCGTGGCGGTCCAGTCGGTGGCCGCGTCGTCGGTGGGCGGCGCGCTGGCGTTGGTCTCGTTCGAGTTCTGCTCGGTCTCGGCCTGCCCGAAGCCGTAGCCCCCGCTCAGCGCCACGCGCGGCCGCGGGCGCAGCGTGGCCTCGGTCACCACCAGGTGCTGCTCCTCGCGCCCGAGGCCGTAGCGGGAGTCCGGGAAGTCGTTCAGCTGGTAGCCGTACTGCGCGTCCACGCCGAACCAGCGGACCGGCTGCCAGGACACGTCCGCGCCGCCCGCGGTCTGCTTGCGGTTGGCGACGTCGAACCGGCGCAGCTTGGGCTGCTCGATGAAGACGCCCGCGGCGTTCTTGTAGTCCGAGTCGTGGAACGCGTCGAGCGTGCGTTCCGCGACGCGGACGTTGGCGGACAGGCTCAGGTCGTCGGTCAGGTCGGCGCTCGCGTGCGCGCCGAACACGTTCTCGTCGTCCTTCTCGATCTCGCGGAAGGTCCGGTCGCGCGTGCGCCGCTCCACCAGCACGCCCACGCCGAGCGGGCCGGCGACCCGGAAGTCGAGGTCGGCGCCCAGCACGCTGTGCGTGTGCCCGTACGGGTGGTTCTTGCGCTCGCCCCGCGAGAACGACTGGTCGCCGCGCACCCCGCCGATGAAGGACAGCTCCGGCGTCTGGTTGTCCACGTGCGACGAGTGGAAGCGCAGCGTTCCGCTCACGCCCGGCCACGCCCGCGTGGTGAGCCGGTAGTCCTGCCGCACGCTGACCCGCTTGCCGTCGAGGCTGCGCGCGGGCAGCGAGTCCAGCGAGCGCTGGGCGATCGCGCTGTTGATGGTGAACGGGAGGAACGCGTCGTCCTGGGTTCCCTGGCTCGCGCCGACGGTGGCCGAGAACGTGGTCCGGCGCGGCAGCCGGTAGCCGAGCGCCACCTGCCCGCTCACCAGGCGGTTGTCGGGGGCGAGGTCCAGCTGTCCCTGCGAAGAGGCGTCGTCGGCCGAGGCGCTGCGGTCGGTCAGGCGCTTCGGGTTGTCCCAGACCAGCTCGCCCACCCGGTTGCGGAACGTGGACAGGCCGACCGTGGCCGCGACCTTGGCCGCACCGCGCTGGTAGGTCGCGGTGGCCGAACCGGTCCGCGTCTGCTGCTGGATCGGCTCCAGCATCTCGATCGCGGTGCTGAACCCGAACGGGGCGCCGATCGCCTTGTATCCCGAGCGGTCGCGGCGCTCCCCGTTCAGCTCGAAGCGCCAGCCGGGCGCCGGGCGCGAGCGCAGGCGCACCGTCGAGATCTCGGTGCGGAAGCCCGCCTCGACCCGCGAGGCGTGCCGCAGCGCGTCCGACATGATGGTTCCGTAGTTGCCCGGGAACGACTGGTTGCGCGCCTGCAGCGAATCGGGCAGGCGGAACACGCCGGGCGAGGTCTCGGTGTAGAGGGAGCGCGTCACCGGGCTGAAGAGGTGCGGGATCTGGTCGTTCCGCACCTCGAGCCGCCAGCGCACGCCGCGCGCGAGCGCGAGCCGCGTGGACTGGTCCCCGCGCAGCGCGTTTTCGCCGCTCAGGACGAGCGCGTTGTCGGCGTTCCACTCCCGGACCAGGAAGGACTCGAGGTACCCGCCGCGCGAAAGGTCCACGTACTCGCGGTAGGTCGCCTCGGGCGCGGTCTGCGTCCACCATCGGCTGCCGAAGGTGGCGTGGTTCTCGCCGGCCGCATGCCCGGCGCCGGCCCACAGCGCGGCGGCCAGGACCGCCGCCGCTCCGAACGTTCCGATTCTCGATGACATGGCCGTCTCCTACCTCAGGTAGAACTTCCCTGACGGGTGGTTGGAGCCGTGGATCTGCGAATGACAGTTGGTGCACGACCGGTTGTTGAGCCGGTTGCTGGCCAGGTCGGGGAAGTCGTAGAGGTTGCTCGGGTGCCGCGTCGCGATGTGGCAGCGCTGGCACAGGAACGGCTTCTTTCCGGTCAGGAGCTTGTCGTTGTTGGCGCCGTGGGGTTCGTGGCACGTGGTGCAGTCCTCGCGCACCGGCGCGTGCTCCCACAGCATCGGCCCGCGCTTGTCGGCGTGGCAGCTCTCGCACAGCTCGTTGGTGGAGGCGGCGCGAAGCTGCTTCGGCGCCGCGGCCCCGTGCGGGTTGTGGCAGCTCGAGCACTCCATCCCGCCCTCCCGCAGCGGCATGTGCGCCGACTTCGACGTCTGCAGCTTCTTCGAGAGGTGGCACTTGAGGCACTGGTCGCTGGCCCGCGCGGTCTGGAGCTGGGCCGCGGCCCCGGGATCGTGCGCGTCGTGCATGGAGTGGCAGTCCACGCACCGCACGCCCTTGCGCTCGTGGGAGCTGTGCTCCCAGTAGAACTGCTCGCCGGTGTTGTGGCAGGTCAGGCAGGTCGCGTTCGCCTCGTCCTGCGGCATGCGGGCGAACTTCTTCATGGTGTCGAAGCCGGGATCGTCGCGGTCGTTGTCGGCCGCCACGTGAAGCGAGCCCGGCCCGTGGCAGGACTCGCAGCTCACCGAGGCGCCGGTCAGCACGGAATCCCGGCTGGCGCGCCCGTGCGAGCCGCGCATCCAGGATTTGTAGGCGTTGGCGTGACACTCCTCGCACGACTCCGAGCCGGCGAGCGTCGCGGCGGGCTGCGAGTCGGGCGCCCGCGCCGCGGTCATGGACAACAGCGAGGCGCCGAGCAGGGCGCCCGCCACCACCAGTCCTCGTCGCATCCTCCACCTCCACCGTCTCCCCCGTCGTGGCCGGCGAGGCGGCCGGACCGCGCGTGGGAGTTCCGTTCGCCTGGAACCTTGGACGGAACCGGTGAGGGCCGAAATGCTACCTAGGTATACCTACGGAGCCGGAGGGTGGCCGCGGGGGTCCGGGCCTGCGGGCGCCGGAAAGGGTGGCGGGCGACGTCCGGCCCGGAAGGGCCGCGCCGGGCGACCAGCCCGCCGGCGGCCCCAGCGCGCTCGCGCGGCGTTCTGGAGCGGAGCCTAGGTGTTGCGGAAGGTCGCGACCACGCTGACCGCGCGGCGCGGGGCGGGCTCCGGGGTGCGGGCGTGGCCGAGCCGGACCAGCAGCAGCGGCTCGTTCCCCGCGGGGGCGCGGAACGCCCGGCGCAGGTCGGGCCGCAGGCGGGCCACCTCGACCGGCGCGCTCAGGATCTGGTTCGCGATCCCGAGGTGGGTGGCCTTGAGCGCGAGGCGCTCGTAGCTCTGCCCGCACAGCAGGCACTGGGTGTCGTCCTTCCTCGGCGCGGAGACC
This sequence comes from uncultured bacterium, assembly GCA_964542745.1. GTDB lineage: Bacteria > Eisenbacteria > RBG-16-71-46 > RBG-16-71-46 > RBG-16-71-46 > DATKAB01. Next base: position 32,377 of record CAZIVR010000007.1, on the reverse strand, counting down.
AGCAGCAGCGCGCCCGCGCTCTTCACCTGGGAGCGCGCCTGCTTGGCGGCGTACTCGGTGCCGAAGCGCGCGAACCAGCTTCCGGGCCGGAAGTAGCGGCCGGCGAGCCAGCCGGCGGGGCCGGAGAGTTCGAGCGCCCCGACCGGCACGCCGTCGCCACGCCGCTTCTCGTCGCCGTCGAAGCGCATCCACGAGAACTGCTCGGCCTGGGCCCGGCCGTCGCCCACCTGGGCGCGCGTCGCTTCGTAGGCGAGGTCGGCCACCGAGCGCATGCGCTCGGGGTCGTCGAGCCAGTGGAACTCGAGCCCTTCCATCGCCTCGGCCATCAGCAGCGAGCGGTTCTGCGGGAAGATGCCGCGCTCGTCGAAGTCCCGGCGGTTGGTGCGGCGCGCGGGGATGGCCTCGAACAGCGCCCGGTCGCGGCGCGCCTCGCCGCCCATCCACGAGACCTCGGCCACCACGCCGCGGGCGCCCTCGTGGGGCAGGTACTGGACCGAAGGCCGCTGACCCCACGCGCGGGCCGCGATCAGCATGTTCTCGAGCGCGGCGCCGAGGCCGATCATCATGCCGCGGCGTTCGGGGTCCGTGACCGAGAGCGCCCGGCGCGCGTCGGCGACGACCCGGATCAGGTTCCCGTCCACCTCGAAGCGCCAGGGCTGCGTGTTCCAGTCGCTCGGGGCGAGCACCGCGGCCCCGATCAGCGCGCGCGCGGCGTCCACCGGGTTGGCGGGCAGGTCGCCGGGCAGCGACCACGGCTGGAGCCCGGGGCGCGTGTCGGGAAGCTTCTCGGCGGCCGCGAGCGCGGGTCCGAGCGCGCAATAGACCGCGGCTCCTCCTGCAGCGAGGAGGAACCGGCGACGATCGCTGTCGTGGGAATCGGGCCGCTCGATGGGGCCCAGGCGCGGCCTCGTGCCGCCTGTGGCGGGTTTCATCGTGGGCGGGAGAGTGCGGGAGGGCCCGGCCCCGCGTCAATCGCGCTCCGGGAACGGGGTGGACCGCATGGAGTTGGGGGGCCGCGCTTGCCGCCCCGCGCACGGCGCCGCTAGCGTCCCCCCCCCATGCCCCCGGCCCGCTTCGTGACCGACTCCTCGCTCGACTTCGTGGCGCGCCGCCTCCGCTTCCTCGGCTTCGACGTCGCCACGCTGCGGGGCGCCCGGCTCGAGGAGCTGTTCGAGTTCGCCCGGCGCGAAGGCCGCACCGTGCTCTCCTCCAGCACCCGGCACCCGCGCCGCTTCGGCGCGATCCCGCGGCTGGTCGTGAACCGCGGCGCGCCCGAGGCGGCGGTGCGCGGCATCGCCGCCGCGCACGAGCCGGCCGGGGCGCCCTTCAGCCGCTGCCCCGCCTGCAACGTGGCGCTCCAGCGGCGCCACCCGATGGAGGCGCGCGGCGAGATCCCGGGCCGGGTGCTGCGCGCGACCCGCGCCGTGAACTACTGCCCGCAGTGCGGCAAGTGGTACTGGGAGGGCACGCACGTGGCGCGGCTCCGCGAATGGCTCGAGCGCACGCTCGGCCGGCCGCTGCCCGCGGACCCTCCCGGCGAACCCGCCTGACGCGGGCGGGAGCCGGCCCGCGCGGGCGGACCCCGCAGCCCCGGACCCCCGCGGCGCCGCGCGGCCGGTCGCCCGGAGCGCCGCGGCGCCCGGCCACCGGAAGGCGTCTCGGCCGCGATTTCCGGCCCCGCGGCGTTGCATCCCCGCAGCACTTGGCCCAAAATGCGGCGCGCGCGGCGTGGCGGACCTCCGGAGCCCGAAAGCTTCGTGGGGAAGGGTCCCGGAACCCCACGCCCGCGCATTTTCCCGACGGCCCGCGGGTGAACCTTCCGGCTCTCGCCGCACCACTCGCCGTCCGACCCCGCCGGGGCGCATGGACCTTTCCGCCGTCGTCATCAACTACAAGTCGCGCGACGCCCTGGCGGAATGCCTCGACGCCCTCGAGGCCGACGCCCGCGCCGGGGGGATCGCGCTCGAGTTGCTGGTGATCGACAACGATTCGCGCGACGGCACGGCCGAGATGATGGCCCGGCGCGGCGGGACGGCGCGGCTGGTGGTGAACGCCGAGAACGTGGGCTACGCCCGTGCCGTCAACCAGGGCATCGCCACCACCTCGGCGCCCTGCGTGCTGGTGCTCAATCCCGACTGCGTCCCCCACCGCGGGTCGCTGCGCGCCATGCTCGACCACCTCGAGGCCCATCCGGGCGTGGCGATGGTGGGCCCGAAGCTCCTCAACACCGACGGCTCGCTCGAGTACTCGGCGCGCTCGTTTCCGGGCGCCTTCACGTTCCTGTTCAACCGTTACTCGCTCCTCACCCGGCTGTTCCCGAACAATCCCTGGTCGCGGCGCTACCTGCTCTCGGACTGGGACCACGCCAGCCCGCGCGACGTGGACTGGCTGTCGGGGGCCTGCATGCTGGTGCGGCGCTCGGCCATCGAGCGCGTGGGCGGCATGGACGAGAAGTTCTTCATGTTCAACGAGGACGTGGACTGGTGCCGGCGCTTCCAGCAGGCCGGCTGGACCAACCGCTACCTGCCCGCGGCCGAGGTCACGCACCACATCGGCGCGAGCAAGGGCAAGGTCGCGCCCCGGGTGATCTGGTCGCGGCACCTCGGCATGATCCGCTATTTCCGCAAGCACCACTCGCGGAACCCGCTGCTCGCCGTGCCGGTGGGCGCGTTCGTGATGCTGCGCGCCCTGCTCATGCTCGCCCACAACGCGCTGCGGAGCCGCTGACCGTGCCGACCTCGCTGCAGCTCGCGCTGGCCGCGTTCGCGCTGATGCTCGTGGCCACGCCGCTGGTGCGCCGGCTCGCGATCCGCGCCGGCGCGCTCGACCACCCGGGCCCGCGCCGCGTGCACCGCGACGCGGTGCCCACGCTGGGCGGGCTCGCCATGGTGGTGGCGGCCCTCGGCGTGGCGTGGCTCGCCCGCGCGCTCCCCAACGAGGCGCAGGAGCTGGACGTGCGCCCCCTGCTCGGGCTCACGCTGGCCGCGGTGCCGCTGCTGGTCCTCGGAGTCCTGGACGACACGCGGGGCGCCCCGCCGCGGCTCAAGCTGCTGGTGCAGGCGCTCGCGGGCGTGATCCTGATGGCGTCCGGCTACGGCGTGCCGCTGGTGTCGAACCCGTTCGGCGCGCCGTTCGAGGCCGGGTGGCTGAGCGGCCCGCTCGCCGTGCTCTGGGTGGTGATCGTGATCAACGCGGTCAACCTGATCGACGGGCTCGACGGGCTGGCCTCGGGCGTGGTGCTGATCGCGGCGGCCACGCTGTGGTGGGTGGGCCGCGGCCACGGCGACTTCTACGTGATGTTCCTCGCCTCGCTCCTGATCGGCACCACCGCGGGCTTCCTGGTCTTCAACTTCCCGCCCGCCCGGATCTTCATGGGCGACACCGGCAGCCACTTCCTGGGCCTGGTGCTGGCCGCGGCCTCGCTGCTCGAGAACCGCAAGGCCACCACCACCGCCGCGCTGCTCTTCCCGCTCACCGCGCTCGCGGTGCCGATCGCCGACAGCGTGTTCGCCTTCGGGCGCCGCCTCCGGGCCGGCCGCCCGGTGTTCGGCGCCGACAGCGAGCACGTGCACCACCGGCTGCTGCGCCTCGGCCTCTCGCCCCGCGCCGCGACGCTCGCGCTGTGGGGACTGTGCGCGGTGTGCGCGGGGCTGAGCCTGATGCTCGAGTCGCTGCCCCACGCCACCGGCCTGCTGCTCGTCGCGGCCACCGGGCTCGCGCTGTTCGTGGCCTACCGGCTCATCGGCCGCGGGCGCCACGGCGCCCCGCCCGGGTAGCGAGCCCGGCCGCGCCGGCCCACGCCTCCCTGCGCGGCCTCCACCGGCGCGACCCCCTGCGTTCCGCGGGCTCCCGGGCGAGCGAAGAGGGCCCGTCGTTCGCGCGCTCCCCGTGCCGACGCGGGGCCACGCGCCTCGCGGCCGGACCCGGGGGCCCCCGCCACCCCGCATCGTCCCGGTCCCCGGCGCCGCGAATTCGAACGACGGCGAAGCGGCTCCGAGCAGGCGGCGTGCCGGGAGGCCGCGCGTGCGATCGAGCGGCGGCGGCACGGGGTTGCGGCGAGCGGGCGCGGAGGCGCGGGGGCCGCGACGTCGCGCGGGCGTCGGCGACGCCCGCGCGGCGACGGTGGCGGCGGCGGCGAGCGCCGGGATCCGGAGCGCGGGCCGCGCGCGGGAGCCCCGACGGGCGGCGGGGCGGGCGAACTCAGTAGGTGAGCGAGTAGTTGAACTTCGCGCTGACCATCGTGTTCGACGGCCGGCGGGTCAGGTAGACCGGATCCACGACCCACGCCTCGTTGGCCACGCTCGAGAAGCGGAGGTCGAGGCCGAGCAGGTGACCCTTGTCGATCGGGGTGTTGGCGCCGACCGTGAGGCTGTAGCCCGGCTGCATGTTCGAGGCGTCCGCGCCGGTGCGGTAAGTCTTGCGATAGACCGCCGCGAGTCCCCCGCCCACGTAGGGCGTGAGGGTCGGGCTCCAGTGGAAGTGCCAGAGCGCCTCGACCGTGAACGGCATGGCGATCAGGGCCGAGCCCGAGAACTTGCCGAGCAGGTCGTGCTGGAGGTTGGCGCCGAGCGAGAGTCGCTCGCTCACCATGCGGCTGTAGCCGAAGCCGTAGCCGACGTTCCCGTTGGGCGAGAACCGGCCGCGCTCCTTGGCGTAGCCGAACCGCACCGACATCCACTGGGCGCCCGGCTTCCAGGCCGAGTCGTTCAGTCCTTCCTCGGCGAAGGCCGGCGCGGCGCCGAGGCCGATCGCGAGCGCGGCGAGCGCGGCGGACGCGAGGCGACGGGTGAGGTGCGGGAAGCGGAACGCGGGCACGGGAACTCCTTTCGAAGCGCGGTCTGCCCGGTCTCGGGCGGCCGGGCCGCGCGGGGCGGCCCGAACCGCGGGCAGGAACGAGCGCCGGAAGCTAGCAAAGGGTCGGGCGGGGAAACAAGGCGGGCGTCCGGGCGCCGCGCCCGGCCGCGCCGGCCCCCGGCGGAGCCGCCGGATCGTCCGGCGGCGTTCTTCCCGCTTCCCCGTCGCGGCGGCCTCCGCTAGTTTGCCCTGTCATGAGACGTGCCCCGGTCGCCGCCCTTCGCGCCTGCGTCCGCGCGGCCCGAGTCCGCGCCGCCTGCCCGCGCCGCGTGGCGCTCGCGGCCGCCGCCCTGCTGGCCGCCGCCCTCGGGGCCGGGGGCTGCGGCGGCGAGAAGCCCGCGGAGCAGGCCGGCCTCGGCTTCCAGTTCGACGACGCGACCCCCGACTCGGCCGCGCTCGCGAAGGGCCGGCCGCTGCTCCGCGAGTTCGAGCCCTACCGCGCCTCCAACGGCGCCCTGCGCGTGCGCGGGCGCTTCGACCTCCCGGACGGCGCCCGGCTCCAGGTCTCGGTCCGGCGCCGCGCCGACGGGCGGGAGCTGGCCCGCGAGCAGGTGGTGCTCATTTCCGGCGCCTTCGACAGTCCCCCGATCCCGGGATCCGGCGATCCGCTCCCCGAGGACGACTACCTCTTCGAGCTCCGCACCGAGTTCAACCGGGTCTGGCAGCCCGACAACGTGCTGGACGCCACGCGCAGCGGGCTCGCGCTCACGGGGCCCGGCGTCGGCCGGGGCGCCCAGGGCGAGGCGATCTACCGCATGACCATCGAGTGGCGCCTGTGATCCGCTCGCGCCGCGCCCGCGCCGTCCGCGCGGGCCTCCGACCCTTCCGCCCCGAGGACCGCCCATGAGCCGCACCCGCGCGCCGCGCCCCCCGGCGCTGCGCTACCGACCCGCGCGCCGCACCGACGTCGAGACCCTCGCCGACCTCGGCCACCGCGCCTACCGGGTGGCGAGCCTCGAGAAGCGCCGCGAGTTCTACACCGACCACCCGCGCTTCACGATCCGCGACGTGCGCGTGGGCGAACTCGACGGACAGGTGGTGGCCTCGCTGGTGCTCTACCCGCTCACCGCGTTCGTGCGCGGCCAGCGCGTGGCCGCCACCGGCATCGGCTCGGTCGCGGTCTCGCCCGAGCACCGGCGGCGCGGCGTGGCCGAAACCCTCATGAAGTTCGCGCTCCGCGAGATGCGCCAGAACGGCGAAGCGCTGGGGCTCCTCTACGCGTTCCGCGGCTCGTACTACCGGAAGCTCGGCTACGGCGTGGTCGAGTACGTGCACCAGCTCGCGATCTCGCCCGGCAACCTGCCCGGCTCCGACGAGGCGCGCTTCGTGCGGCGGCTCATGATCCCCGACCGGCCCGCGGTGCAGGCCCTCTACGACCGGGTCGCCTCGCAGGGGCACCTCGCGCTCGCCCGCAAGCCCGAGTGGTGGACGCAGCGCCTGTGGAACTACGCGAGCGACTGGGTGGTCTACGAGGGGCGCCGCCGCGGCCAGATCGAGGGCTACCTGTGCTACGACGTGGACCACTCGAACGGTCCGTTCAAGCTGCAGGTCTCGCTGCTCGAGTTCGTGGCCGCGAGCCCCGAGGCGGCGCGCGGGCTCACCGGCTACCTGAGCTCGCTCGCGGACCAGGTCACCGAGATCCAGAGCGCGCTGCCCGCCGACCACGCCTGGCTCCAGACGCTCCGCACCGCGCAGAACCTGCGGCCGGGGCTCGAGATCAGCGTGTTCGCCGACACCGGCGGCGTGGCGGCCGGGGCGATGATGCGCTTCACCGACGTGAAGCTCGGCCTCGAGCGCTTCCCGGTCTCGGCCAACGCGCGGGGCGAGGTGGTGCTCGAGGTCGAGGACGCGATCCTGCCCCCGAACGCCCGCGCCTACCGGGTGAGCGCGCGCGAGGGGCGGCTCACGGTCGGCTTCGAGAGCGCGCGCGCCGGCCGCCGGCGCCTGCCGCGGCTGCGCGTGCCGATGGACGCCCTCGGGCCGATCGTCGCCGGCACGCTGTCGCCGCGCCGCGCCGCCGAGGCCGGCATCGTCGAGGCGGTCTCGGGGGCCGACGAGATCATGGACGGCTGGTTCCGCGCCCGGCCCGCGTTCCTCTACCCGCTGAACGGGTTCTGACGTGGCGCCGTTCCGGGTGGTGCGCGAGCTGACGCCGCGCTTCCGCGACACCGACGCCATGGGGCACATCAACAACGCGGTCTACGTCACGTACCTCGAGGTGGCGCGGCAGGCCTACTGGCAGGAGCTGGACGCCGAGTCCGACTACCGCCGGGTTCCGTTCATCCTCGCCGGCGTCAAGATCGACTTCCGGAGCGAGGCGCTGGTCCGGGAGACGCTGGAGCTGGCGCTGCGCTGCTCGTGGATCGGCACCAAGTCGTTCGGCTTCGACTACGAGATCCGCGAGAAGGCCTCGCGGCGGCTGGTGGTCGAGGCCAGCACCGTGCAGGTCTGCTACGACTACGCGGCGAAGGCGAGCATCCCGGTGCCGGAGGACCTGCGCCGCCGGCTCGAGGCGTTCGAGGGCCGCGATCTCGCGAGGAAGCCGGTGGCGTGACCGCGCGCGCCCGGCCGCCGGGCGTCCGCGCGCCGCGCCCCGCACGGAAGGAGACCACCGCCATGACCGACGCCAGGCGTTCCGGGCCCGCACGTTCGAGGCGGGCCTTCATGAAGCTGCTGGCCGCGGGCTCGGCGGCCGCGCTCGCGTCGCCCGCGGTCGCGGCCGGCGGCTCGGGCAAGCCCGCTCCCGACGACGTGAAGCCCGGCCCCTCGCCGCCGGTGCGCGTCCGCACCGGCCCTCCGGCGCCGCCGCCCGCACGGCCCGCGGCGCCCGCCGCGCGGCCCGCGCTCCCGGAGGAGGTCGAGAAGCAGAAGAAGTCCATGGCCGAGAGCCTCCAGCGCCTGCGCGAGTTTCCCCTGCCGCCCGGGAGCGCCCCGGCGTTCGTGTTCCGGCCGCTGCGTTCGAAGCGCGGGCGCGGGAGCGCGCGATGATCGCCGCCGGCGCCACGCACCTGCCGGTCACCGAGCTCGCGGCGCGGCTCCGCGCGGGCACGACCACCTCGCTGGAGCTGACCGAGGCCTGCCTCGAGCGCATCCGCCGCGACTCGCCGCGCTTCAACGCCTTCGAGACCGTGACCGCTGACCTCGCCCGGCGCGAGGCGCGCGCCGCCGACGCCGAACTCCGCGCGGGCCGCGCGCGCGGGCCGCTGCACGGCATTCCCTACGGCGCCAAGGACCTCTTCGACACCGCCGGGATCCGCACCTCGTGGGGCGCCGAGGCGCTCCGCCACCGCGTCCCCGGCCGCGACGCCACGGTGGTGCGGCGGCTCCGCGAGGCCGGCGCGGTGCTGCTCGGCAAGCTCGCGATGGTCGAGTTCGCGGGCGGGCTCGGCTACCGCTGGCCCGACGCGTCCGCCAGCGGCCCGGGGCGCAACCCGTGGAACCCGGAGCGCTGGACCGGGGGCTCGTCGTCGGGCTCGGGTGCGGCGGTCGCGGCCGGGCTCGCCGGCTTCGCGCTCGGCACCGAGACGTGGGGCTCGATCCTCTGCCCGGCGGCCTTCTGCGGGATCACCGGGCTCCGTCCCACCTACGGGCGCGTGAGCCGCGCCGGCGCGATGGTGTGCGCGGACTCGTTCGACAAGGTGGGCCCGATGGCGCGCTCGGCCGCCGACTGCCGCGCGATCCTCGCCGCGATCGCGGGACCCGACCCCGACGACCCGACCGCCGCCGACGAGCCGCTCGACTTCGCCGGGCCGCGCCCGCTCCCCGCGCGGGTGCGCGCGGCGGTGATCGCGCTCGATTTCTCGAAGGGCGGCGAGCCCGAGGGAAAGCGCGCCTTCGACGAGGCGGTGGGCGTGCTGCGCGGCCTCGGCGTCGTGACCGAGGCCGTGGAGCTGCCCGAGTTCCCCGCGGCCGACGTGGCCGGCGCGATCATCACGGCCGAGGCGCTCTCGGCGTTCGAACCGTTCTACCGGGACGGCTCGGTCGCGACGCTCAAGGATCCCTACGCCCCGCTCCAGCCGGAGATCGCCGCCGCGATGACCGGCGCCGATCTCGTCAAGGCGTGGCGGCTGCGCGCGGCGCTGCAGGAGCGGATGCGCGACTTCTTCGGGAACCACGACGTGATCCTCGCGCCCAACTTCCTGTCGGTGGCCCCGCCGGTGGACCGCGACCTCTACGAGACGCTCGATTACCCCGACCCGGTCGGCGCGATCGGCAACACCTGCGGCCTGCCCGCGCTGGCCCTGCCCGCGGGACGCGGGCGGGACCGGCTGCCGGTGGGCTTCCAGATCATGGGGCCGCCGTGGTCCGAGGGCCTGCTGCTCGACCTCGGCGAGGCGTACCAGGCGCGGACCTCGCATCACCTTGCGAGGCCGTGACGAGTCGGCGCGGGAAGCCGCTAGACTCGCGGGCGTGAACGCCCGGACTCCTCAGGGAAACTCCCGCAGCTTGCTGGCGCTCGCGCTGGCCGCCGCGTGCCTCGGCGGCGTGGCGCCGTCGCGCGCGGCGGCCGTCCCGATGCCCCTCCCGCTGGATTCGCTCGCGCGCGAGGACCGCCCGCGGGTGAGGATGCTCGCCGCCGAGATCGGCGCGCTCGGCCAGCTGCGCCGCGAGGCGGAATACGCCGCCAACGCCTTCCGCCGGTACATGGGCCCCTACCCGCCGACCATCGGCATCGCGGCCCTCGGCACGCTCGCCGATCCCGAGCGCGTCAGCGACGAGCGGCTCCGCTTCGCGGGCTACCCGCACGTGCTCCGGGACTGGCCGCGGCCGCCCGGGGGCCGGCCCGCGGCGCTCGCGGCCGACGCCACCGCGTGGATCGAGCAGCCCTCCGAGCGCATGTCGCGCTGGTACCTCGCCGCGTTCGAGAGCGAGCAGGGCCGCGGCGCGCCGCCCGAGGGCCGCGCGCGCTTCGTGCCGGACTGGTTCGAGGCCGCGCTGGCCGGGCTCGCCACCCACCCGAGCGAGCAGAACCAGCGCGTGGCGTGGATGCACGCGCGCATGGACCGGCGCATCCCGATCGAGCGCTTCCTCGCCATGAGCCGCCCCCCCGACCCGCCGGTTTCGGCGGGGCGCTCACGGTCCGGGGCGGGTGGCGCGCGCCCGCGCGGGTCCGTGAAGGAGGCTTCCGGCCCGGCCGGGGCCGGCGCGGGGGCCTCCGCCGCAAGTTCGGCGGGGCCCGGCGCGGAAGCCCCGACGCGGCGCCTCTACGACGCCCAGGCCCTCTCGTTCGCGCGGTTCCTGAGCCACAAGGAGGGCGAGCGCTTCCTCGGCCACTTCCTCGAGAAGGTGCTGCTCGGGGAGCCCCAGCGCTCCGCCTTCAACATCGCGAAGTTCCTTCTCCCGCACCCCGAGGTGCTGGAGAAGGAGTGGCTCGCGTGGGTGAAGGAAGGCGCGCCGCAGACCGGTCCGGTCAGAGCAACTCCCGAAGAGTCGCCCTGAGCTTCTTCTCCTTCCCGCCGCGCCGCACCGCGAGCTCCACCTTCCGCCCCGCCGCGCCGTGCTCGAGCGCGGCGTCCACGCCGGCCCGGCCCAGTTCGACGACCGCGGCGCCGTCCACCGCGAGGAGCACGTCGCCCACCTTGAGCCCCGCGGACGCGGCCGGGGACTTCGGCAGCACCTGCACGGCGCGCACCTCGTCGCCGAACTTCGCGAACTGGCCCCCGAAGCGCGAGAAGGTCTCGGGCTCGGAGAAGCGCCGGCCCGGCTCCAGGTAGATCTTCCTCCGCTCGTAGTCGAGCGTCACGTGGAAGCGCTCGAGGAACCGGTTGCCGAGGTTCCCGGCGTAGTCCTCGCTCGCGAGCGCGCCGGCGGTGATGGTCGAGAACCCGATCAGGGGCCGCTCCACCCGGTGCGGCCCGATCTCGAGCGACTTCATGCGCGCGAGCCGGCTTTCGAACGTGCCGCCGAAGCCGCCGCTCAGCACCGTGATCGCGTTCGGGTGCTTCGCGATCAGGCCGTGCGTGCGGACGAACGGCGTGTGCAGGTCGAGCGTGGCGCCGCTGCCCACGTCCACGCGCGCCTCGCCCTCGTACGTCCCGTCCACCTTCACGCGCACGGCGGGGACGTGCCCGGCGAGCGTCATCGGGATCTCCGCGCCCTGCCCCCCGTAGCGGAACGTCTTCGGGTCGCGGAGCGTCAGCACCGCGGCGTCGTAGTCCAGCTCGTTGACGAAGCGGACGATGGCGTCGAAGCCGACGATGCCCGCGCACTCGCGCCAGAAGAACGGCGCGAGGATCGAGTTGACGTCGAGCACGGCGGCGCTCACGTCCCGCATCTCGATGCCGTCGCCGCCGGCGGCCTCGACCCTCAGCCGCTCCAGCTTCGCGAACGAGGCGCTGCCGCCCGCGCCCGCGCCGACCGCGTGGACGGCACCCTCCGTGGCGAGCCCGATCCTGGCCGCGTAGGCGCTGTCGATCACCGTGACGCTCGCGCCCGTGTCGTAGAGGAAGTCCGCGGGCGGGCCGCCGTTCACCGAGGCCCGGATCCACACGTGGTTGGACAGGTACTCGAAGGGAATCCGGGCCGTGCCGGGCGCCTTGAGCCACGAGACCTTCGAGTCCTCGGCCGAGGGCGGCGTGAAGCGGCCCTCGGGATGGACCACCCCGGTCCACACCGAGTCCACGACGATGGTCGCGTTGTTCGCGGCCGCCCCGCTCACCTCCTGGTAGGTGCGGAACGCGAGCAGGAAGCCGTCCACCGGGCGGAAGTCCGAGCTGGTGACGGTGATCTCGTTCTGGTCGCTCTTCGCGCGGCTCCGCACCATGAGCCCGCTCGTCCGGTCGAACTCGAACCAGCGGGAACGGCCGAAGGGCGGGGTCACTTCGAGCACGGTGCGCGTGCCGAGCGAGTCGCGGACCTCGCCCGAGACCACGACGGAGCCTTCGCCCTGCCCGGGCTCGAGCCAGCGTTCGTTCTCGAACCACGCGGAGGCCAGCGCCTGCTCCATGTCCTTGCCGTCGAGCGCCACGAGTTTTCCGCTCGGATCCACGCGCCACGCGCGGTGCCCGCTGGTCCACTCCTTGAGCTGGAACGGGCCGATCGCCACCTCGTTGGCGCGCCGGTCCGGCGCCTGCCGCCACGCCTCGAGGGTGCCCTTCAGGCCGAACACCGAGATCGAGCCCTTGAAGCGCATCGAGCGTGTCCGCTCCCACGCGGCGCGCCCGCCCGAGGCCTCGAAGAAACGATCCACCACCGCCTTCGCCTCGGGTGTGATGGCGGCCCGTGACGGCGGTGGGAGGAGCGCCGGGAACGCGGCGAGGGCGAGAACGGCGAAGCGCGAAAGCCTCATGACGTCGGGATCTCCGGGGAAGGGGCCTGCGGAACGCGGGAACGCGGAACTCTAGCCGATCGCGGAGCCGCGAGGGACGGCCCCGGCCCCGATTGCCTTGGCCCGCGACGCCCCCTTATCCTGCCCCCTCTCCACTCCGCTCCCATGCCGGCCGCATGAAAGGAAACTCATGAACAAGCGATTCTGGATGGCCGCCCTTTTCGTGGCGGCGCTGCCGGCCGCGGCGCTCGCCCAATCGGGAGGCACGGCTCCGGTCGCCACCGCCTGGGGCCCCCGCTTCGGCTTCAGCAGCGGTCCCGACCAGTTCATCTTCGGGGGGCAGCTCGACCTCGGGAACATCACGCCGGATCTCACCCTCACCCCGAACGTGGACATCGGCATCGGCGACAACGCCACCACCATCGGGCTCAACGGCGACATCCACTACCATTTCCGGGTGCAGAACTCGCCATGGCGTCCCTACGTGGGCGCGGGGCTGGCGTTCACGCACATCAGCATTGACGTGGGGCCCCGCGACGTGTCCGACACCGACGTGGGCCTCGCCATCATCGGCGGCGCGATCGTGCCGACCCAGACCGGCAGCCGCTTCTTCGTCGAGGGCAAGCTCGGCCTCGGCGACGCGCACGACTTCAAGCTGCTGATCGGCTGGAACTTCAAGCTGTAGTCGAGACGAAACGGCGACGCGCGGCGGGGGGCGACCCTCGCCGCGCGTCGTTGTCTCGGGGTCCTTCCGGACCCGGAACCCCCGCGCTCAACGAAGGCGCGCGACACGCATCGTGACCGATCGGTCCGCCTGGCTCAGGCGCGCCCAATAGAGTCCCGGGCGCAAGGCGGCCGATCCCGCGAGATCCACCTCTTGCGAACCCGGCCGCGCACCGACTTCGAGGCGCAGGAGCCGCCGGCCGGCGAGGTCGAGCAGTTCGAGAACGGCAGCTTCTCCCGCGACAACCGCGAAGCGCACGCGCAGGTCTCCGCCGGTCCACGGATTGGGTGCGGCGCCGTGGAACTCGGGCGCCAGGTGATCCGCCTCGCGCTCCGGCTCCTCCGCGGCACGATCGGGACGTTCCCGAACCGCCACCTCGGCCTGCAGTGGAAACCCTTCCGGGTCCACTCCGGCGAGGAGCCGCGGGCGTGGTTCGCGGAGCAGCCGCGCCCCGAGCGCGAAGCGGCACACGAGGTCCCCGAGACCATCGCCGTCGGCATCCGCGGTCCAGACACGCCATCGTCCGGCGGCGCGTTCCACCGGGGCGCCGTCGAGCGTCAGGGCGCCGGGATCGAGGCGCGTCGCGTCGAACGCCGGCTCGGAGAGAATCGCGACCTCGTCCGCTCCCGGCGCGTCGGGCCCGCGCCGGATCGCGTGGCCGTGGCCGCGCGTGGCGAGCGCGCGGACGCGCCGGATCGGCCGCTCGAAGTCGAGCACGTAGGCGTCGGCCACGGGCGCGAGGTGACGGGCCCGCGCCACCAACAGGCGGCGAAGCCGGGGATCGAACGCGATCGTGGGCTCGCGCGCCTCCACGGGTTCGGGGCCCTGCAACTCGAGGGAGTCCCAGGTCGTGGCCGTCGCGAGCGCGAGGCTCCAGACTCCCGGGGCCGCCTGGTAGGTGCGGTGGTTGGGAGTCCATCGGCCCCCGAACCTCACGAGCCGGTCGCGGGCCGGGTCGTAGGCGGAATGCTGGCGCATCGTCGGCCGGGGCGGCGTTCCGGCGGGTGCGATCGGGCTCCAGCGGGGAGTCCCCTCCAGCGAGAGCGCCCACAGCGAAGCGTTGTCGTCCGCGCCGGTCTGGTAGGGATCCTGTTCGACGATCATGCGCTGGCGCGCCGGATCGAAGACCGTCGCCCTTCCGTAGCTGCCCGCGGGCGGGGCTCCGGTCGTCTCCAGCGGCTCCAGCCGCGAGCGGCCGGCGAGCGGGAGCTGCCAGACGCGGGTGGGGCGCCGCGCGAACATCGCGTCCCCCTGGATCAACAGGCGGTCGCCGATCGGATCGTGGGTCACGCTCGGCGCATCGCTCAGGTCGTCCGGCCAACCTTCGATCCGCTCCACGCCCCAGCTTCGATCGTCCGAGAGCGAGAGCGCGTAGAGGAACGGATTCGGAATCAGGGAATCCGGGGAGACACCGGGAATGCGACCTCCGAGGAGGAGCAGCCGATCCCGGGAGGGGTCCAGCACGGCGCGGTGCCCCACCAATCCGGCGTTCGGGAGTCGAACTCCTTCGAGACGGCTCCAGCGCCGCCCCTCGAGGGAGAACTCCCAAACTTCATCCACCGGCCTGGTGCGATCCCTGCCGCCCTCGCGGACCCACCGTGTCCCCCCGACCAGCAGCGCGCGGCCCCGCGCGGGATCGGAAGTGAGCGTGAAGTCCAGGGTGGCGATCGGCCCGCGACCCGTCTCTGCCTCGCGACTCCAGACGGATCCCTGCGTGAGTCCGAGCCGCCATAGCGCATCGGAACCGGAGACTCCGGTAAGCGCGATCTGGCGGGACTCGCGGTCCAGCACCATCGCCTGGCCGAACGACTGGCCGGGCCCTGGAGCCCCAGCGCCGAGCGTGACCCACGGCTGATCGCTTCCGGGAACGAACGCGCGCGTGATCGAGTCGCGGCCGGAGAAGAGGACCACGCGCCCCGTGGCGGGATCGTGGACGAGCGACGGGGACATCTCGCCATTCGGGGGTGGCGTGGTTCCCAACGACGCCGCTCCGAGCAACTCCCAGCGCGTCGACTCTCCGAGCCACAACATCCACACCTCGTCCCGGTACACGAGCCGCATCGCGTCGAGCGCTCCGCGGCCACCGGCCAGCACGACGGCGTCCCTCCCGGAATCGTAGGCCGCGGCGAGGCCACCCGTGGGTGGGGGCCCGTCCCCCACGGGATCCAGCCGCGTCCAGACCGGCGCACCCGCGAGATCGAGGCTCCACGCATCGTTCACGAAGACCATGCCGTGGTACTCGAGAATGGACCCGACGCATCGCTCCCCGCCAACGACGATCATGCGCCGCCTGCGGGCATCCAGCGCGACCCCCGCACGGGAACGCGGCCCGGGGCGAGCACCCGCCGGCTCCAGCCGCCGCCAGCGTGGAAGCCCGCCCAGCCGCAGTTCCCACAGGTCGTCGAACGCGGGAATCCCGGAATCACGCTGGTACCCGCCGAACAACACCACGCGGTCCTGCACCGAGTCGTAGACGGCCGCGGAGCCGGTGCGGGGGGCCGGCGGCTGCCCCAGCGCCACCAGCGGCTGCCAGCCCTCACCTCGCCGGAGATCGAACGACCACAGCGCGGCACAGGGGTAGGCCTCCCCGGAAAGGCCGCCGAACTGGATCAGCCGCCCGCGGCGGGAGTCGAAGACGACCGCGGCCTGCGGCCTCGGGGAGTGGGCGGCCTCGTACCACACGCCCTGAAAAGGCTCCGGAGACCAGGGCGGCAGGGGATCGTGTCGCGGCCGGTGGAGCCCGGGCGTCGCGAGCGAGCCATGCGCGGACGCTTCGGCGAGGGCGGCACCGGCCGTCAGGGCGAACAGGCCGAGCCCCAGCAGGACTCGGGACGCGGCGCGGAACTTCATCGGGCCCAAGCGACCTCCACCCCGGTCGTCAGGCCCCGAGTAGAACGCGCGCTCCCGCGCTCGTCAACTGGAGAGTTGCGCTCGCACCACCCGCTTCATCCGCTCGAGGAACGGCCCCGGCGGAATGAACCCGACCACGCGCAGGTCCATGCGCTCGACCCCGTCCGCCCCGATGAAGATCACCGCGGGCACCCCGGGCACGTTCCAGTTCCGCCGCCACGCCTCGGACTCGGGCGAGTCGTAGCGGGTCAGGTCCACCTTGAACGTCGCGAACTCACGGCTCGCGGCGATCACGGCGCGGTCGCTGAACGTGGCGCGCTCCAGCTCGTGGCAGGGCACGCACCAGTCGGCCGAGAACTCGAGGATCACCGGGCGGCCCCGAGCGGCGGCCGCGCGCAGCGCGTCCTCGGAGGCGGGCTGGAACTCGATGCCGCGGGTGGGCGTGGTGAGCACGATCGCCACCCCGGCCGCCGCGGTGAGCGAGCCGAACGCGCGCTTGAACCAGCGGAACCCGGGTCCGCGGCCGCGCGTGCGCTCGATCCAGCCGAGGTAGAGGCCGCCCGCGATCATCACGGCGGGCGCGACCCACGGCGAGAGCCGTGGCGCGAGGGCGAGCATGGCGTAGAAGGTGCCGACCCCCGCGAGGATCACGCCGAACACCGCCTTCACCCATACCATCCAGTCGCCCGAGCGCGGCAGCTTCTGCAGCAGGTTCGAGAAGGTGCCGAGCAGCAGGTAGGGCGCCCCGAGCCCGAGCGAGAGCGTGAACATGGTCTGGAAGCCGAACAGCGGGCTCTGCTTCTGGGCGATCATCGCGAGCACCGCCACCACGAAGGGCCCCACGCAGGGGGCGGCGATGATGCCCACGCCGAGCCCGGCCATGAACGTGCCCGCGAACGAGGCGCTGGCCGAGCCGCCGAGCTTCTGGAGCATCCACTGCGGCGGCTGCAGCTCGTAGAGGCCGAACATCGAGAGCGAGAGCGCCACCATCAGCGCGCCGATCCCGACGTTGACCCACATGTTCTGAAGGGCGGCACCGAACAGGCCGCCGGTGAGGGCGGCCACCACGCCGAGCGACGAGTACATGACGCAGATGCCGAGCACGTAGAGCGTGGCGTGCGTGAGCACCCGCGGCAGCGGCTCCTGCCGCCGCGCGCCGAAGATCGAGACGGTGACGCCGAGCATCGGGAACACGCAGGGCGTGAGGTTGAGGAGCAGTCCGCCCACCAACAGCGCGAGGAACCACCACAGGCCGCCGCGGGCGAGCGCCGCGTCGAGCTGGCGCGCGGCGGCGTTCGGCGACGCGCCCGCGCCGGCGGGGGGCGCGCTCTCGAACGCTCCCACCGCGCCCGGGGCGCCGCTTCCGGCGCCCGCCGCGCCCGCGGCCCCCGAGTCCGCCGGCAGGTCGGCGGGGGCTCCCGGGCTCCCGGCCGCGACGATCTCGACCGCGACCTCGAACGGCACCGAGGCGGGCGGCAGGCAGATGGCGTCGTTGCAGGCCTGGAAGTGGACTTTTCCCGCGATCCTGTACATGCCGGCGGCCGCGCCCGCGGCCGCGCGCAGCGTCACCGGGATCTCCGTCACGCCGTCGAACACCAGCATCGGCTCGGGATCGAACGAGAGCTTGGCGATGGTGGGCTCGGGGTAGCGGACGGCCCCGGCACTCACGCCGTGAGCGGGAACGATCTCGATCTCGGTCGGGATCGCGTTCTCGTTGGCGGCCGGGTTGGCGTTGATGTGCCAGGTCGGGAGCACCGTGACCTGCACGGTCGCGGCCGCGGCGCCCCCCGCGGCGACCCGCACCGGCTTCGCGACCGCCTTCACCAGGTCGCGGGTCTCGGGAATCGGCTCGCCGAACTGGGCGCGCGCGGGAGCCGCGAGGGCGAGGATCGCGAGCGCGGCCATCGCGGTGATCGCTGCGAAGGCAACGAATCCTCGCGCGCGGCGCGCGGCACGCGACATGGCGGCGGCACCCGCCGGATTGGCGCGCGCGCCGCGAACCGTCCCGCCGCTTCCCTCGAATCTCCTCATCACGATCCACCCTCCCGTGTGGCCGCGGTCGCGGCGCGTTCGTCGAGCTGTGCCCCGAAATCCGAAGGTTCGTTCACCGGCAGGCGGCACGCGTAGTTCACGCACACGTAGGCGGTCGCCCTCCCGCCGCGGGCCTCGAGCGATCCGGCGAAGGGCGCGAGCCGCGCGATCCGGCGGCGCGACTCGCCCTCGCCCACCAGCAGCAGCCGGTCATCGGGCAGGAAGCGCTTCCGGTACTCGGCGACCAGCGCGCGCGTGTCGGCCGCGTCCGGGTCGCCCGCGATCACCACGTGCCGCGGCGGCCGCCGCGCCGCGAGCATCGCGGCCAGCATCTGCGGCATGCCGGCCGCCCCGTCGGCGAGGCGGCGCGAATAATAGGCGAAGGCCGAGGCCGCGGCGTCGCGCCAGTCGGGCCGGTCGAAGAGCGTCCCGAGCGCGTGGGCGACCCACGCCGCCACGGAGTTCCCCGCCAGCTCCGCCCCGTCGTAGCCGTCCTTCATGCGCACCTTCACGCTCGGGTCGCCGGCCGGGCTCTCGAAGAACCCGCCGCCCTCCGGGTCGTGGAAGCGCTCGACCATCGCGTCGGCGAGTGCCGCCGCCCGCTCGAGCCACAGGGGATCGAAGGTGGCCTCGTAGAGGTCGGCGAATCCGAGCGCCACGTCGGCGTAGTCGTCGAGCTGGCCGGCCAGCGCCGCCTCGCCGTCCCGCCAACGCCGCCGGAGCGCGCGTTCGCGCTCGTCCCACAGCCGCGTCCACACGAACTCGGCCGCGCGCACGGCGCGCGCCGCGAGCGCGGGCTCCCCGAGCACGCACGCCCCGCGCGCGAACGCCGAGATCATGAGCCCGTTCCACGCCGCCAGCACCTTGTCGTCGAGGTGCGGCCGCACGCGGGCGGATCGCGCCTCGAGCAGCTTCGCCTTCATCGCCTCGAGGCGCTGGGCAAGATCGGCCTCGCCGAGCCGGCGCTCGCGCGCGAGGTCGGCGAGCGGGCGCGCCTCGTGGAGGATGCTCCAGCCGTGCTCGAAGTTTCCCTGCGGGGTCACGCCGTAGCGGCGCGCGAAGAGCGCCGCGTCCTCGGCGCCGAGCACCGCTTCGAGCTGCGAGGGCGTCCACACGTAGAACTTGCCCTCCTCGCCCTCGCTGTCGGCGTCCTCGGCCGAGTGGAAGCCGCCCTCCGGCGAGGAGAGATCGCGCGACACGTAGGTGAAGATGCCGCGGGCCGTCGCCGCGAAGCGCGCCTCGCCGGTCGCCTGGTGGGCCTCGAGGTAGCTCCACGCGAGCTGGGCCTGGTCGTAGAGCATCTTCTCGAAGTGCGGCACCAGCCACTCGCGGTCGGTGCTGTAGCGCGCGAAGCCGCCGCCCAGGTGGTCGTGGATCCCGCCCGCGGCCATCGCGTCGAGCTGGGCGGTCACCAGCGCGAGCGCCCCGGCGCGCGCCCCGCGGTCGGCGGCCCAGCGCCGCAGCAGGTAGGCGAGATTGCACGGCGAGGGGAACTTGGGCGCGGTGCCGAATCCGCCGCGCGCGCGGTCGGCGGCGCGCGCGAAGTGGTCGTCGGCGCCCGCGGCGAGCGCGTCGAGGTCGCGGGCCGTCGCATCCGGCGCCGCGAGCCCTTCGAGCGCCTCGATCACGCGGCGGCCGGTGTCCTCGAGGTCGCCGCGGCGTTCCTCCCACGCCTCGTGGACGCGCGGCAGCAGGTCGGTCAGGCCGGGCCGCCCCGCGCGCGAGTCGGGCGGGAAATAGGTGCCGCCGAAGAACGGCTCGAGCGCGGGAGTGAGGAACGCGTTCAGGGGCCAGCCGCCGCCCTGTCCCAGCGCCTGCATCGCGGTCATGTAGATCCGGTCCACGTCGGGGCGCTCCTCGCGATCCACCTTGACCGGGACGAACCACCGGTTGAGGAGCGCGGCCACTTCCTCGTTCTCGAACGACTCGCGCTCCATCACGTGGCACCAGTGGCAGGTCGAGTAGCCGATCGAGAGGAAGATCGGCTTCTGCTCGGCGCGCGCGCGCGCGAACGCTTCCTCGCCCCACGGGTACCAGTCCACGGGGTTGTGCGCGTGCTGGAGCAGGTAGGGGCTCTTCTCGCGGGCCAGGCGGTTGGCGGGGCGGCCCGCCGCCGCGGTGGGGTTCGACATAGGCGGGCGAGGCTAGCAGACGCCCCGCGAAACCCTGTCAGGGCGCGGTCAGGGGACGGCCATGCGGCGGGTTCGGGGGGCGGGGATCCGGGTGCCGCGGGGTCCGGCGCGGCGTCGCGCCGGGAGGCGCGGGATCAGCGGCCCAGCCGGCGTCCCCACGCGTAGAGCTGGACGCTCGTCCACACCAGGCTCGGCGCGAGCGCCACGGCCACGGCGGTCGCGAGCCGCGGGTCGTCGAAGAGGACGAACCCGCCGCCCGCGAACGCGTCGCGGGCCAGCGCCCCGGCCAGCAGGGACGCGCCGGCGCGGGCGGCGTCGAAGAGCGCGCCCGACCAGCCCGCGAGCAGCGCGGCCAGCACCACGGCCATCAGCGCCGGAGGCTGCGTGGCCGCGCGCACCCACCACGGCATCGCGGGAGCGACGAGCGGCGCCACGGCGTGGCGCGGGCGGAGCGCGGCGGGCGCCGCCTGGGGCGTCCGCGCCACGCGCGCCATCACGCGGTCGGTGAATCCGGCGGGCGCGGCCGCGGTGGACGCGAGCGACGCCTCCAGCTCGAGGGCCGCGCCCAGCGCCGCGGCGCAGCGGTCGCAGCCGCGCGCGTGGCGGGCCGCCGCGTCGTCGGCCGCGGGGCGCCCGTCGTCGAGCCAGCGGTCGAACCGTTCGCAGTTCACGCCCCGCCCTCCGTGCGCAGCCACGCCTCGCGCAGCACGGCGCGCGCCCGGCTCAGGTGGGTCTTGACCGTGTTCCCGGGAAGCCCGAGCGCCTCGGCCACGCGCTCGACCGAGTGATCCTCGAAGTAGTAGAGCGACACCGCCGCCCGCTGCACGCCGCTCAGCTCCCCCATCAGCCCGTCGAGCCGCCGCGCCCGCAGCAGCGCCTCGGGGTCGGGCCCGCCCACGGCCCCCGCGCCTTCGGGGGCGGTGTCGAGCGCGAACTCGCGGCCGCGCCTGCGGCCCAGCGTCTCGGCCCGGTCGAGCGCGCGGCGCACGGCGATCGCGTGGAGCCACGTGCCGAAGCGCGACTCGCCGCGGAACTCGGGCAGCGCGCGCCAGGCCCGGACGAAGGCGTCCTGCGCCACCTCCTCGGCGTCGGCGTCCGAGCGCACGACGCGCCGGGCCACCGCGAACACGCGGTCGCGATGGCGCTCCACCAGCGCGCGAAAGGCCGCCTCATCCCCGCGGCGGGCCCGCTCCGCGAGGTCGCGGTCGGGATCGGCGGCCACGGACTCGCGCGCCGGCCCCGCGACGCCTCGCGCGCGGACCTCGGCCGGCGACGGCGGCCTCGCGGCCCGCGGCGCGGGCGCGGGCCATGCCGGGGCGGCGAAGGCGGGCAGGGTGGCGGTCGGGGTGGCCATCGGCTCCTTAGACGGATCGCGCCCCGGGCCGGGTTTCAGCCCGGGGCCGGCCTTCCGCGCGGCGGGGGCGCGGAGCCGCGGCGCGGCGGAACCGGGCCCCGGGGCCCGGTCCCCCCCCGCCCGCCCGGGCGGACGCTGAAACCGCGGCGGCCGGGCCGCCGGTCCCAGCGAACGAAACCGATCCCTTGACCGCCCCCGGACCCGGAGCGTGCCCCATGTTCGATCCCGATTTCATCGTCCCCTTCTTCGTGCTCTCGATCCCGATCGTCGCCATCGTCGGCGGCATCGTGGCCGGCATCGTACGCTCCGCGGGCCAGCAGCGCATGCTCGAGCTGGCCCAGCGCGAGCGGATCGCCGCCATCGAGCGCGGCGTGGACCTCGACAAGCTCCCCGCGATCCCGCAGGTGGCGCTGGAGATCGGCGCGCTCGGCATGCCGCCCTACGAGGCGGCGAAGCGCCGCGCCCAGAGCCTCATGATCGGCGGGCTGGTCACCTCGTTCGGGGGCGCCGGGATCCTCGTGTTCCTCATCCTGATCCAGCCGGACAAGAACATCTGGGGCGTCGCCCTGATCCCGATCCTGGTCGGCGTCGCGCTGCTGATCAGCTCGCGGCTCGTGTGGCCGAGCAACGGAGCCCCGAAGGCCTGACGCCGGGGAGTCCACGCGCCGGCGCCTCGAGCCGCGGCGCGCGCCCGCGCGCGGGGTGAGACGGACGGGGCGCCGGAATCGCGGGACCGGCGGGAACCGCTACTTCGCGGCGGCCTTCGCCGGGTCCAGCTCCAGCCACTGCACCCGCTCCGCGAACAGCTCGCGGTCCTGCTCGGCGAGGTGCTCGAAGCGCCGGCGGTGGCAGGTGGCGAGGATCACCTGGTGCTCGCGCGAGAAGTGCTCGAGCAGGATCCTCACGCCGAGCCGGGTGCGGGCGTCGTCGCTGTTGGCGAAGGCGTCGTCGAGCAGCAGCGGCAGGGCGCCGCGGCCGCGCGACAGGTACTCGCTCACCGCGAGCCGCACCGCGAGGTAGAGCTGGTCGCGGGCCCCGGCCGAGATCTGCTGGACGGCCCGGCCGCGGGCCAGCTGCTGGCCGCCCGGTGTGGTGATCGAGAAATCGAGGTCCTCGCCGAAGCGCACCTGCTCGATCCCCACGCCCACGCCGCGCAGCAGCTCCCCGACCCGGGCGTTCAGGTGGTCGGCCCAGCGGCGGTGCGTCTCCTCGCTCACGCTCTGGATGGTCTCGCGGGCGAGGTCCACGGCGCGCTTGAAGCGCCGCGCCCGCTGGAGCGCGAGGCGCGCGCGCTCGAGCCGCTCGGACTTCTCGGGGTGGTCGGCGTGGTAGCGGCGCCACGTCTCCTCGACCTCGAAGCGCAGCTCGTTGCGCCGCTGCTGCACCTGCTCGAGGGCCTCGCGGCGCTTGCGGCTCTCGACCTCCAGCTCGGCGGCCCCGCGCGCCGGCGCGGCGCCGCCGCCGTCGGCCTCGGCCTCGACCATCTGGAGCTGCTTCTCCAGTTCGTGGCGCGACTTCTCGGGCAGCACCCGCCGCTCGGCCTGCGGGATCA
Organism: uncultured bacterium; assembly: GCA_964542745.1. Lineage (GTDB taxonomy): Bacteria > Eisenbacteria > RBG-16-71-46 > RBG-16-71-46 > RBG-16-71-46 > DATKAB01. The sequence continues at coordinate 9,613 of CAZIVR010000007.1, read as the reverse complement.
GCTCGTTCACGAGCAGGGCGTGGCGCTCGCGCCCGCGCGCCCGCTCGGCCAGCGCGGTCACCTGCGGGCCCCACGGGCGCTCCGGGTCGTACTCCAGCCCGGCGCTCTTCAGGATCCCGACGGCGCGGTCGTGGAGCCCGGCGGCCGCGGCCTCGGCGACGCGCTTCTCGTCGTCGATCCACGACCAGCTCTTGTCGGTGTCGGCGATCTTCTGGCGCACCGAAACCAGCTTGCGGATTCCGGCCGCGGCCGCTTCGAGCCGTTCCGGCTCGGCGGCGCCGCCGCCGGCGCGCTCGAGCAGGCGGCGCGCGTCGTCGGCCACCTCCTTGCGACGCGCCTCGAGCGCGGCGAGCTGCTGCTGGGCCCGCACCACGGGGCCGCTCTCGTCCTGGATGCGCGAGTACTCGCCCCAGTCGCGGATCAGTTCGACCGCGTCGCGGTAGCCCATCTCGCGCGACAGCTCGCCCAGCGCCACCTCCGACTCGGCGCGCTGGCTGCGGAGCTGGTTGAGCCGCCGCTGCGCGTCGCTCAGCTGCCGGAGCGCCAGCTCGCGGTCGCTCTTGCGCGCGGTGGCCGCGGAGCTGAGCAGCGCGCCGCCCACCGCGAGCAGCGCCGCGCCGCCGATCGCGAGCGTGTTCCACAGCACCGGCTCGAGCTGCAGCACCATGAGCACGATGCCGGCCGCCGCGGTGCCGAGGCCGAGGGCCAGCAGCACCCAGCCGGGCACGCGGCGCGAGCTGCGCACCGCGTCGATGTCGCGCAGCATCTCGGTGCTCTCGGTGCGGATGCTCTCGAGGTCCGCGACTTCGGTCTGGAAGGCCAGCGCCAGTTCCGACTGGTTGCGCAGCAGCCGCTGGGAATCCTCGGGCAGCGCGTCGAAGCGGCCGGTGAGCTTTTGCAGGCGCTCGGGCTCGTAGCCCTTGCTCGCGAGCGCGTCGCGCAGCGAGAAGACCTCCTCGCGCAGGCGCCGGTCCTCCTCGGTGACACGCCGGAGCTCGGCGGCCAGCGCCACCGCGCGGTCCGCGTCCTCGGCCGAGCACAGCACGTAGGCCCCGAGCGACTCGGCCTCCGCGGCCAGCGAGCCCCGCTCGCGCGCCTGCTCCTCGCGACGGCGCGCCTCGAGGGTCTCGAGGTTGCGCATCGCCTCTTCGTACTTGGCGACCGTCTCGCGCAGGTCGGCCTCGGCGTTGGCGGGCATCGCGGCGGCCAGCGCCAGCCCCGCGGCCTCGGCCCGCAGGCGGTTCCGCTCGGCCTGGTTCGCGGTGTCGGCGTCGAGCTTGCCGCGGATCTCGGCGGCCAGCGTCTCCCGCCGCTCGCTCTCGAGCATGCCGATCGCGGCCCGGGCGTCCTTCTCGGCCTCGCTCAGGCGCGACAGCTCCTCGAGCGGCCCGGCGATCTGCGCGTAGTCGTTCTCGAGCTGCTTGAGCTCCACGTCTAGGAACCCGACCGCCACCTCGAGCTTCTTGATCGCGTTGTCCACCGTGAGCGTGGATTCGAGGTCCTTGCTGGTGTAGCTCGCCAGCGCCCCGGCCAGCACCTGCAGCGCCTCGGTGGCGTTGGTGTCGCCGACGCGCGTGTCGGCGGCGTTCTCGAGCCGCGCGTGGAGGGTGGAGACGCGGCGGGCGCGCTCCTCGCCGGGCACCACGGCCTCGAGATCGTTCTGCCGCACCAGCGCGCACTTCTCGAACTCGGCGGCGTCGAGCCCGAGCAGCCGGTGGCCGACCGGGTAGTCGTCCTTCCCGGCCCGGAACTCGGCGGTGACCTCCTGCCCGCGCTGGTTCCACACCTCGATCGAGCCCCGCGAAAAGTCGCGCTTGATCGTGTAGGTCGTTCCGCCCGACTCGCACTCCAGCTCGACGCGGAACGCCGAGCCCTCCCAGGGACGCCAGCGCTCGAGGGGCGTCACCACGCGGTGGGTGCGCCGGTCGTCGTCGAGCCCGTACAGGGCGGCGGCGATCGCGGCGAGCAGCGACGACTTGCCGCGCTCGTTCTCGTCCACCAGCAGCGTCACGCGGGCGGGGTCGAAGCGCCACTCGCCGTGGAGCGGCCCGAACCCGTCGGTCTTGAGGCGCAGGATCTTCACGCCATCTCCTCGTACGCGGGCACCACCTCGCGCAGCTTGAAGGCGTCGAGGCCGTAGTAGAGCGCGCTCTCGAGCAGCGCGCGCTCCTCCGGATCCTGCTCGGCGGCGATGCGGTCCAGCAGGGCGCGGGCGAAACGCTGCTCGGTGGTCGCGGGCTCGTCGCGGCGGTAGCGCTCGAGGTCGTAGTCGGGGCGCACCGCGCGCAGGTCCACGCGCAGGAAGAACAGGCGGCGGGCCAGCTCGAGGCCGGGCCCCGCGTACCGCACGCCGTGGGCGAGCCGCCCGGTGAGGCGCACCTGCGCCATGTCCAGCTCGCTCGCGCCGGCCTCGTCCACGGCCTTCAGCACCCGGCGGTCCACCTGCTCCGGGCTCGCGCACCCGGCCACGTCGGCCTCGAGGTCGAACACGCGGCGGCGGTCGAGCGTCACCGACTCGACCTCGACGAACGGCTGGCGGCCCCCGTACTCGACGCGCACCTCGAGGGCGCCGTGCTGGCCGGCCTCGGTGAGGTCGAGGGCCACGCCCGAGCCGGCGTAGGCGAGCCGCACGCCGCCCGACGCCACGCCGCTCACGCCGCGCCCGCTGGTGGACGTGACGCCCGCGCCCTTCACCTCGATGCGGCTCGGCACGTGGTAGTGCCCGACCGCGTGGTAGCCGAAGGGCGAGTAGCCGACCTCCTTCTCGCTGAACGGGCCGGTGACCGCCTGCCCCGGCGGGCAGCCGCCCTCGTTCGAGCCGTGGAAGATCGCGATGTCGAGGCCCTGCGCGTCGGCCGAGGAGGGCAGGATGATCGAGCCCTCGGCCAGCGGACGCGCGGTCATGACCGCGCTCGAGGTGAAGCAGCGCCCCCAGATCCGGACGTTCCCGAGGTTGGGGACGCTGACCGGGCTCCACCCGGCGGTCGTGAAGATGTGGACGCGCTCGGGCCACGCCCAGCCGCGCGCCTTCAGGAGCCGCGGGCTCCACAGGTGCGAGTGCTCGGACCACGGGTCGTGGTTGCCGGGGGCGATGAACACCGGCGGGCAGCCCGCCACGTCGAAGACCTTGAGCGTGAAGGCCATGGTTTCCGCGTCCACGCCGTCGGCGTCGAACAGGTCGCCGGGAATCAGGATGGCGTGGACCCCGCGCTCGATCGCCTCGCGCACCACGCGCTCGAGGGCGCGGCGCTGGTCGGCGCGGCGCTCGGCGCGCTTCTCCGGGGGCAGCCAGCCGAACGTGCGGCCGAGGTGGAGATCGGAGACCTGCAGGAACCGGGCGACGGCCATAGGGGCGCGAACCACTCCTCATGAAGGATCGCGAGCAGCCGGAGGCGGCGCCGCGCGGGGCGCGGGCACGCCGGAACGTAGCAGGCGGGAAGGGGTTGCACCAACGTTTTCGGCCCTTCGGGCCCGGTCCTGAAGCCCTGCGTGGCGCGCGGCCCCGCGCCTTGGCTACCCTGCCCCTCACGCCATGGCGACCGCCCGCGTCCCCCCGCCCCTGCCGCCCATCGAGCCCGGCGCCGAGTTCGAGCGCCGCTTCCGCTGGCGCTGGCTCGCGATGGTCGGCTTTCTCGGGCTCATGCTCGGCCTCGCGGCGGTGGCGCTCGCCTCGCTGCTGATCCCGCCCCGCATCCTCGGCGGCGTTCCCGACGACCCCGACGCGCGCGCCGCGTGGGCGATCGCCTCGCCCGGCCTCGAGGCGGGCCTGCTCGACCTCCGGCTCGAGACCTCGCTCGGCGTCGCGACGCTTCCCGCGGGCCGGGTGCGCGCCGACCACATGCGGCGCGCCGAGCGCGCGGAGTCGCTCCTGATCGAAGCCGTGGCGCGCCGCCCGGAGGACCCGCGGCTCCACTCGGCGATCGGGCACCTCGACCTGGTGCGCCAGCGACCGAACCACGCCGTGCGCCGCTACCTCGCGGCGGTGGACCTGGCCCCGCACCACGACGAGGCGCGCCTCGGCCTCGGGGTGACCCTGGCGCGGCTCGCGTCGCTCGAGCCCGACCCCTTCAAGGAGCGCCGCCTGCAACTGCGCGCCATCGCCCAGCTGGCCGCGGTGCGCCCCTCGGCGCCCGAGCGGCTCGCGGCCGACTACGGCCGGGCGGTGCTGCTGGCCGAGGTGGGGCGGACGGACGAGGCCCGGCGCGTCGCGGCCGGGTACCTCGCGCGGGATCCGGCGAGCGAGTGGGCGGAGCGCCTGGCTCGCCGCATCGCCGCGGCCCCGGCGCCGCGGTAGGCGGGGCCGGGCGTGCCCCGCCCGTGAATCCCGCGAGGATGCGCGGGAGAGGCCCGACCGGAGCCTAGAACTTCCGGCTCCAGTTCAGCCCCAGCGAGGGCAGCAGCGAGAACCACGTCTCGTCCCCGCGGCCGAGCACGATGCGGCCGGCGGCGTCGCGCTGGCGGAAGTAGTCGTACCCGAAGACGTTCGCGTGCTGGGTCAGGTTGATGATCTCGAGGGAGCCGTCGAACTCGCCCCAGCGGGTCGCCCAACGGCGCGTGGCGCGCAGGTCCAACCTCAGGTAGTCGGGCAGGCGAGCGCCGTAGATTTTCGCGGGCCGCACCGCGAAGTCCGGGTCGCCGTTGTCGTTCACCACCGGGGTCAGCTGCTCGAGCGTGGACGGCCACCCGCTGTGGTAGGCGAACGATCCGTTGAGCGTCGCGCGGCTCAGCCGCCAGGTGAAGTCCAGGTTGGCCGCGTGGCGCTGGTCCTGCGGGCCGGGGTGGGTCGGGTCGTAGGTGAGCGGTTCGGTGCTGTTCGCGTTCACGATACGGGCCTCCTCCTCGGTGAAGGACCAGGAGGTGCTGACACGCGCGGTCAGGCTGCGGGCGAGCGGCCGGTCGAAGTACGCCTCGAGGCCCTTCCCGGTGCTGCGGCGCGGGAAAACCAGCACGCGATCCTCGTTGGACTCGGGAAACGCGTCGATCACGCCCTTCCAGTTCCGGAACACGGGCCGAAGGCGCGAGCCGCGTTTGAGGTAGCCCTCGACCCGGAGCCGCGACCCCTTGCCCAGGGCCCGGTCCCAGCCCGCGGTCCATTGCTCGGAGCGCTCCGACGGGTAGAACCGCGTGGCGTTGTTGAGCGCCGCCACGTCGTCGAGGTTCTGGATCTGGCGGTAGAGGCCCCAGCCGATGCGCATCGTCATGCCCCGCCCGAGGTCGAGCGCGGCGCTCGTGCGCGGGCTGAGGTCGCGATCCCCCGTCCAGGTCGCGCGGTCGAAACGCCCGCCGGCTTCGAGCGCGAGCCGGCCCGCCACCCGCCAGCGGTTGGACAGGTAGAGCGAGAACCGCGATCCCGAGCGCTCGAACGCCGAATTCGTGCGGATCGGGTAGGTCCCCAGCGGATCGGGGGTCGGATCGTCCGGGTCACGGTAGACCACGCTTCGATAGGCATCGCGATTGCGCAGGCCGCGAACCTCGACGCCGAAGCTCACGACGTCGCGGTCGGAAAGGCCCAGCGTCCAGTCCTGCGCCGCTCCGAGGATCGAAACGCGTCGCTCGTTTTCGATGGCATAGAAGGGCGCGGGCGTGAGGACGTTCCGTTCCGATCCGTCGCGCGAGCGAGTCACGAGCCCGGCCGAGAGCATGGTCCTCACGCTGGTGCGCCGGCCGAGGGCCGATCGCAGCGTGGTCCACGCGACGCGGTTGCCGTAGCGCGTTCGCGCCGCCTCGCGGGTGTTGATGGAGTCCAGGAATCCGGTGGTGGCCGCGATGTCGTACGTGTAGCGGTCTCCCGCGTGCAGGAACTCCAGCGCCAGCTGCTGGGTCGGGCTGAGCCGGTAGCTCGCCTTGGCGAAGCCGTCCTCGAAGCGCGGCCTGGGGAGGTCGGCCTGGTCGATGAACTGGAACAGCAGCCCCATGTAGCCGGTGCGGCCGAACGCGAGCCACGAACCCCTGCCGTCGCCGAACGGGCCCATCGCGAGCGCGTGGGAATTGAGGAAGCTTGCGCCCAGCTCGACCTCGGCGCGCTCCGGGTCCGGGGTGCGCGACGTGATGTCGAAGACCCCGCTCCGCCGGTTGCCGAAGCGGGCCGGGAACCCGCCGGTCATGAGCTCGACACCGTCGATCGTCTTCGAGTCGACGATGCTGGACGCGCCCTCGTTGAAGTCCTTCAGGTGATAGGGCTCGTGCAGCTCGAGCCCGTCGAGCAGGATGAGCGTCTCGTCGTGGCGTCCTCCACGGATGCCGAAGTGCGCGGCGTAGTCGTTCGACGACAGCCCGGGGAGGCGGTTGACGGCCCGGAAGATGTCGCTGCCGACCTGCGGAAGCGCCTCGATCTCCTCGCGCGACAGGGTCTGCCGGGTTCCGCCGGCCCGGCCCATGATCGAGAAGCTGCCGGGCGAGATGGTCATGGTCTCGAGCGGAATCGCGGTCCTCACCAGGCGCAGTTCGAGCCCGGGCGGGGCCGCCTCGCCGACCACCCACTCATGGCGGAGCGGCGCGTAGCCGAGCCGGTGGACCGCCAGCAGGTGGCGGCCGGGCTCGACGCCCTCCAGCACGAACCGCCCCTGGTCGTCGGAGTAGGTGCGGCGTCCGGACTCCAGCACGACGATCTCGGCCATCTCCACGGGCTCGCGCGTGTCGGAGTCGCTGACCCGGCCTCGAACCGTGATCCCGTCCGCATGCGACGGGGCACCCGCGCCGGCAAGGAGGGCGGCCAGCGCCAGCGCGAATTCGAGACGCCTGGAATTCGAGTGCATGTCACGCTCCCCCTGGATGGAGTCGGCGGTCGCGGTCGAACGGCACGCCTGCACTACCCATCATCGGGGACCGGGTTTCCGGAGCCCGCCGCGAAGCCGAACGAGGCCTGAACCGTGCTGAACGGGGCCTGAACCGTGCCGAACCTCGCGGCTCGCCTCCGCGGAGGGCGCGGGGCGCCCCGCCGCTCCCCCCACTGGCGCGCCCCCGCCCAAACCGGCTAAGTTACCCGCCCGGCTGACGCGCCTCTTCCCCGCGACCGTGCGGGCGCGGCCGGCCCACGACCGAAACGATCACCCGACCGGAGTTCCTGAAGGAGTCGCTCATGCGGTTCTGGCGCTCGATCGGCCTCGCGGCCCTCGCCCTCGCCACGCTGACGCTGCCCGCGCGCGCGCAGGATGGGGCCGCGGCGGCGAAGCCCCCCACCACCCCCGGAAGCTCGGTTCCCGAGCGCCGCGCGTGGATGATCGGCTTCCATTACGGCTACGCCGGCACCCGCTTCGTCGGTTCCGACCGCGACGTCGTGGCCGAGCTGCGCTCGGACGCGGGCTCCGAGTTCCCGCCGCTGGTGGTGGGCAAGCCGGACTGGAGCGGCACCGACATCGAGACCGGCGCGGCCATCCAGTTCCGCGTGGGGTACGCGATGAATCCGCGCTGGGCCTTCGGCTTCGAGCGCAGCCAGTGGTCCAAGGACTTCGACACCTACAAGTGGAGCTTCACGATGTCCGCGCTCACCGCCACCTACTACCCGGGCGCCGGGCACTTCTTCGTGCGGGGCGGCGCGGGCATCACCACGGTGATCGAGAAGCTGCCGCCCTTCTTCCCGGCCTCGGGGGTGGGGCGGACCACGCTCGCGCCGCACCTCGTCTTCACCGACCCGTTCTTCGTCCAGTACCAGGACCACGGGTTCGGGCTCGACCTCGCGGCGGGCTACGAATGGCCGCTGTACCGCCGCGTCTCGATCGCCCCCGAGATCGCGGTGCGCTCGATGACCTTCGCCGACGGCATCCGCAGCCAGGAAGGCTCGGGCTCGGTCGCGCTCAACTGGTGGTTCTGAGCCGCGGCTACCTCGCCCCTTCGGGGGTGCGCCGCAGGTAGTCGTCGATGGACTCGTTGAGGATCGCCGCCTGGCGGTCCCCGGGCCGGATCCGCTCCATCTGGCGCGCCGCCTCGCGCGCGGCCTCCACGTCCTTCAGTTGCGACGCCGCGGCGCCGATCCCCGCCCAGCCGAAGTAGTCGTCCGGGTTGCGGGTCACCAGCAGGCGGTTCACCCGCATCGAGGCCCGCCAGTCCCCGCGCTTGGTTTCCGCGAGCCCCCACTGGAGGAGGATGCGCGGGCTCGGCGAGGTTTCCGCCGCGTGCCCGAAGGCGCGCGCCGAGGCGTCCCAGCGGAACAGGCGGTAGTTGCGGATCCCGAGGTAGTCCCACGTGCTCCCCCACTCCGACCCGGTGCGCCGCGGCGGTCCGAGCGCCATCGCCTCCACGCGCCGCAGGCCGCGCTCGAGGTCGCTCTGCACCGCGAGCCACTGGAGGCTGGGCGCGGCCGCCGCCAGCGCGGCCGCGAGCGCGAGCCACCGCAGCCGGGGTGCCGCGCGCAGCGCCTCGCCGGCCACCCACGCGGAGGCGACGCCCAGCGCGGCGGCCGCCGAGGCGAAGTCGTCCCAGTCGCGGTAGAAGCCCTGCGCCGGGTGGATGAACGGGATGACCAGCGTGAGCGGGGCGGCGAGCGCGGCCAGCAGCAGCGCCTCGCGCTTGCGCGGCAGGTCGCGGCCGAAGGCGGCGGCCGCCGCGAGCGCCGCGGGAAGCGCGGGCGCCAGCACCATCAGCAGGTTGGCGAGGTCGAGCGGGCGCCGCCCCGCGAACGCCGCGCGCAGCGGGCCGCCCTGCTCCTTCACCCCGGCGGGCGCCACGTGGACCGCGTCCCAGCGCAGGAAGGTGGCGACGATCTTGGGGAGCAGGAGCCCGAGCGCCGCCGCCGGGATCGCGAACGCGATCCACGCGGCGGGCCTGCGCCAGCCGCCCGCGCGGCCGTGCGCCCGCGCCCACAGCGCCCACGTCGCGATCCACACCGGGACCAGCCCGAGCGCGGAGCGGTGGAGCGTGACGCCGATCGCGAGCACGATGCCGAGCCCGAGCGGGGGCGCGCCGCTCCGCAGCGAGCGCAGCGCGAACACCCCGGCGGCCGCCGAGAGCAGTCCCATCTCGGCGAAGGCCTTGCTGTAGCCGGTGAACATGGTGAGCGCGCCGCTCCACCACGCGAGCGCCGCCACCGCCACCGCCGCGGCCCCGCGCAGCGCCAGCACGCGAACCAGCATCACGGCCAGCACCGCGAGCAGCGCCGCCTCGACCGCGCCGATCAGGCGCGCCGCGCCGTTGGCGTTGAACCACCCGGTCTCGAGCAGCATCGTGGGCAGCGTGACGTGCAGGAACACGTCGAGCGGCAGCGCCTGCGGGAACAGCACGCCCGGGCGCCCGGCCTCCTCGACGGTGCCCTGCCGGAGCAGGAAGTCGCCCACGAAGCGCAGCCGGTCGGGGAACGCGAGCACGATCGCGCCGCCCGAGACCGCCGCGCCCGAGAAAGCGGCGCGCGGCGAGTCGGCGAGGGCGTCGCCGAGCGCGTCGAGCGCGGGCGCGAGCGGGCGCGCGAGCCACGGCAGCAGGGCGAGCGCGACCAGCGCGAGCGGCGGCCAGCCGAAGACCGGCGGGACGAAGCGCGTGTGGTTGAACCCCCACGCCCACATGCCGGGAGCGAAGGCACCCCACGCGTGGAGCAGCGCCACCGCGCCCGCCCCCGCCGCGAGCGCCAGCGCCGCGCGCGCGGCGGCGGCCTCGGGCGCGACCGGCAACGCGGGCGCCGCAT
>CAZIVR010000006.1:21239-72231 GCA_964542745.1 uncultured bacterium | reverse complement strand
AAGAGAAAGGCAATTCTGCGCACGTTCGAGTTCCCCGCGCGTGCGGGGATGAACCGACGGCGGGGTCATACTTGAAGCGGGACGGCTCGAGTTCCCCGCGCGTGCGGGGATGAACCGCCGAAAGCAACACGCCAGCCGCTTCCGTGGACGAGTTCCCCGCGCGTGCGGGGATGAACCGTCAACCGTTCGCCACAGGAGGCCGAGACGTGAGAGTTCCCCGCGCGTGCGGGGATGAACCGCCGGAGCGGGGAGCGCGTGTCCGTTCGCCTTCGAGTTCCCCGCGCGTGCGGGGATGAACCGCTTCGTGGAAGCGGGCCGGTGGGGGCGAAGGCGAGTTCCCCGCGCGTGCGGGGATGAACCGTCGGCCTTCCGCTCGCGTTCCTCACGCCACCAGAGTTCCCCGCGCGTGCGGGGATGAACCGGTCCAAACCTCGCCGAGCTTTTCGAGGTATTCGAGTTCCCCGCGCGTGCGGGGATGAACCGCGCGAAGCGCGAAGGAGGCCACACCCACCGCAGAGTTCCCCGCGCGTGCGGGGATGAACCGGCGTCGGCCCACTCGACACACGCCTTGAGCGCGAGTTCCCCGCGCGTGCGGGGATGAACCGCCCGGCGACGATCCACCACGTTTCCAGCGCCAGAGTTCCCCGCGCGTGCGGGGATGAACCGTTTCGCGCGCCGAGTATTACGACGAAGCGCCGGAGTTCCCCGCGCGTGCGGGGATGAACCGTCTGTCGGCCCCGATTCGCGTGGGGCTATGGGGAGTTCCCCGCGCGTGCGGGGATGAACCGCCGCCGAGGCCCACGCCGCGAGGCTGCGGGACGAGTTCCCCGCGCGTGCGGGGATGAACCGACGACGACGAACACGCCGCCCCGCAAGGGCTTGAGTTCCCCGCGCGTGCGGGGATGAACCGCCGTCTGCCTCTTCGGCCTCGCCGCTGCCGCCGAGTTCCCCGCGCGTGCGGGGATGAACCGATTTCAGCATGCTCGTTCGGTTCGAGAGCTTCGAGTTCCCCGCGCGTGCGGGGATGAACCGGTCGCGCCTGCGCGTGGGGCGGTGCTCATACAGAGAGTTCCCCGCGCGTGCGGGGATGAACCGTTGCACACGTGCGGCCCACAGGCGCACGTGCCGAGTTCCCCGCGCGTGCGGGGATGAACCGCACTTCCGCAGTAGACTGGCAGCGGTTGCGGCGAGTTCCCCGCGCGTGCGGGGATGAACCGTCAGCGCCCCCCCTTCATCCAAGCCGGGTCGGGAGTTCCCCGCGCGTGCGGGGATGAACCGCCCCGACAGGTCGGCGAGCTTCGCGGCTTCAAGAGTTCCCCGCGCGTGCGGGGATGAACCGGCCGCACGAGAGCTAGGCCGGCGAGGCGGCGTGAGTTCCCCGCGCGTGCGGGGATGAACCGTAGGGCGTTAGCGGAATCGCCAGCAGGAACAGGAGTTCCCCGCGCGTGCGGGGATGAACCGTTCGAGGCGGCGGGGCTCGGGCTTGCGCCGTTGAGTTCCCCGCGCGTGCGGGGATGAACCGCTTGCGAAGGTGCGGGGCGGCCTGCTTCTTCAGAGTTCCCCGCGCGTGCGGGGATGAACCGTCGCCGTCCAGCGCCGCGCGTCGGACTGGACCGAGTTCCCCGCGCGTGCGGGGATGAACCGCGTCTTGCGCCCGCCAGCTTCGACGTACGCCTGAGTTCCCCGCGCGTGCGGGGATGAACCTCGTTGCGGCTGTCGGCGAGCAAGTCGTCGTTCGAGTTCCCCGCGCGTGCGGGGATGAACCGGCCCTTCTCCTGTGCGGCGAGGCCCGGGGCGAGAGTTCCCCGCGCGTGCGGGGATGAACCGCGGCGGCCTCTGCGGCGTCCCGTGCGGCGGCCGAGTTCCCCGCGCGTGCGGGGATGAACCGGCTGGACGCTGGCCCACACTGGCGGGAATTGCGAGTTCCCCGCGCGTGCGGGGATGAACCGGCCGCACGGGAGCTAGGCCAGCGAGGCGGCATGAGTTCCCCGCGCGTGCGGGGATGAACCGTTCGCGGAGGATTTCGACAGACTGGCTCTCGCGAGTTCCCCGCGCGTGCGGGGATGAACCGGCGCTGCGGCGTTCGGGGCTGAGCTTGCGGGCGAGTTCCCCGCGCGTGCGGGGATGAACCGCAGAAATCTTCGGCGGTAATGGCGGGCTGCGGGAGTTCCCCGCGCGTGCGGGGATGAACCGCGTGGCCCCACCGTGAACCCACCTTGGGCTCAGAGTTCCCCGCGCGTGCGGGGATGAACCGTCCTGTCCAGCCTCGCACGCTGGAAAGGCTCGGAGTTCCCCGCGCGTGCGGGGATGAACCGTCGCCGTCCAGCGCCGCGCGTCGGACTGGACCGAGTTCCCCGCGCGTGCGGGGATGAACCGCGTCCGGCCGTCCGACCCTACGGCTTCGGTTCGAGTTCCCCGCGCGTGCGGGGATGAACCGGCAGCGCCGCAAACCAATTCGCTCTAGGAGGAGAGTTCCCCGCGCGTGCGGGGATGAACCGCTCGTCTCCGCCTACTCGCTCTACGGCCCGCCGAGTTCCCCGCGCGTGCGGGGATGAACCGCAATGACGGCAATCCTGCGTTGAGCAGTTGGGGAGTTCCCCGCGCGTGCGGGGATGAACCGCCGCCCGCTCACCGCATCCGCTCCATGAGCGGGAGTTCCCCGCGCGTGCGGGGATGAACCGCCCTCCTTGCCGCCCTCTCCGGGCTCGGCGAGGAGTTCCCCGCGCGTGCGGGGATGAACCGATAGCGCACCCGCCATGCACCCACCTTGCGGTCGAGTTCCCCGCGCGTGCGGGGATGAACCGACTGGCGCATCTACTTCTTCGCGCCGTTGTACGAGTTCCCCGCGCGTGCGGGGATGAACCGTCGCACGACCCCATTGGCTGCCCGGGCGATCCGAGTTCCCCGCGCGTGCGGGGATGAACCGACAACCGCGAGCGTTCCGCCTAGCCCCGCCGTGAGTTCCCCGCGCGTGCGGGGATGAACCTGGCTCATTGGCTCGCTGCTGCTCCCCCCGCTCAGAGTTCCCCGCGCGTGCGGGGATGAACCTCTGGCAGCACCGGCCAAGCAATGACGGCAATCGAGTTCCCCGCGCGTGCGGGGATGAACCGACCGTAGTGGGCGGGGTTGAATTTTGCGTCGGGAGTTCCCCGCGCGTGCGGGGATGAACCGCCGGAAGGCGAGCGGTTTTCGTCCGCCTTCACGAGTTCCCCGCGCGTGCGGGGATGAACCGGCCGTGTTGCGCTCGTGCTGCCCGTTACCGTTGAGTTCCCCGCGCGTGCGGGGATGAACCGTGATCGGTGTCCGAATCGTTGTAGTAGCCCGAGAGTTCCCCGCGCGTGCGGGGATGAACCGGCCTCCGTGCGTTCGGCGATCAGGTTCGGGCCGAGTTCCCCGCGCGTGCGGGGATGAACCGTTCTGGATGCAGAACGGGAAGGTGAACAGGAAGGAGTTCCCCGCGCGTGCGGGGATGAACCGGTCCAGTGGAAGGGCAGCTTCAGGACGTTCGTGAGTTCCCCGCGCGTGCGGGGATGAACCGCTGGCGCTGTCACCCGGCGTGAGGCTCCATCCGAGTTCCCCGCGCGTGCGGGGATGAACCGGCGGCCCAACGAGTCCGCGACTTCATGGTGCCGAGTTCCCCGCGCGTGCGGGGATGAACCGCGGGAGCTGGTGCGGTCCCAGGCGCTCGAGGAGAGAGTTCCCCGCGCGTGCGGGGATGAACCGGGCTTCCTCGATTCGAGACGCGGACGGGCGGAGAGTTCCCCGCGCGTGCGGGGATGAACCGGTGTCCTCCTCCACCTCGGTCGAGTCCCAGATGAGTTCCCCGCGCGTGCGGGGATGAACCGCCCGCGGGCCAGCCCTGAACGCTGTGGGTGTCGAGTTCCCCGCGCGTGCGGGGATGAACCGCGAGCACTCCAGGACGCGGTGAAGAGCAAGCGGAGTTCCCCGCGCGTGCGGGGATGAACCGGCCGGTCTCGCCCGCCAGCGCAAGCGCCGGAAGAGTTCCCCGCGCGTGCGGGGATGAACCGTGTTCATCAGCTCGCCCCCCTCGTCCGCAGGCGAGTTCCCCGCGCGTGCGGGGATGAACCGGCGGAAGGGGGCGACCGTGGGTAGCTACGCAAGAGTTCCCCGCGCGTGCGGGGATGAACCGGCGACCGTGGCTAGCCGCGTCTATCTGATGGCGAGTTCCGCGCGCGTGCGGGGATGAACCGCTGATGCAGCACACGCTCGAGGTCGATTACCGGAGTTCCCCGCGCGTGCGGGGATGAACCGCGGGTGTCGGAGGACGAGGATCTCGAGGCGATGAGTTCCCCGCGGGCGCGGGGATGAACCGGACGGCGGGGCGATCGCCGAGGATTCGGTGTCGAGTGCCCCGCGAGCGCGCGGATGAACTGAAGGTCGGCGTCGGCATCGCCGGAGGCCTCGAGAGTTCCCCGCGAGCGCGGGGATGGACCGCACGCCAGCATTGCAGCCCCGCGTGGCCGAGGGGAGTTCCCCGCGCGCGCGGGGATGAACCGCCCCGAGCCTTCGGGCGGCGCGCCGTCATAGGGAGTTCCCCGCGCGCGCGGGGATGAACCGTCGGCCTTGCGGTCGCGCTCATCACGCCACCAGAGTTCCCCGCGCGCGCGGGGACGAACCGGCTGAATTTGCTTCGGAAACCCTGCCGCTCTAGAGTTCCCCGCGCGCGCGGGGATGAACCGTTGACCGTGACCGTCTTCCCCGTTTCGAGCGAGAGTTCCCCGTGCGCGGGGATGAACCGGGGCGGAGCACGAAACCGCCGGGGCGGAAGCCGGGCTTTCCGCGAGTGAAGGAACAGCCCGAAATATCTCGGGACGAGCAACCCCAACGATCGGGTTCCCCGCTCGTTTCCCGATTCGAGTACGATTTCGCTCCGGAGGCGCGACAGGGGGAGTTGCGCTTCAGGCAGCCGCCATCAAGCGCCGACGATTTCGCGAGGCCATATGGGTGAAACCCGTGTTGATCTCCACCACCTGCTCGAGGACCTGCGTGATGCCTATCCGGGAGGCGTCGAAGAGACGATCCTCACCGAGATCGTCGCGAACTCGCTCGACTCCGGCGCCCGGCGCATCGTCTTCCGGGCGGACGCCGCCGCAGCCACGCTGACGGTCACCGACAACGGTTCGGGAATGCAGCGGCGCGATCTCGCGCGCTACCACGACCTCGCGACCAGCACCAAGACGCGCGGAGCGGGAATCGGTTTCGCCGGCGTCGGAATCAAGCTGGGGTTGCTCGTCTGTGAGGAAGTCGTGACGGAGACGCGCCGCGGCAAGTCCCATGCAGCCACGACCTGGTCTCTCTCCGGCAGGCACAAGGCCCCATGGAAGTGGCTGCCCTCTCCGCCTGGCCTGGTGGGATCGCAGGGAACGGCGATCCGGCTCAAGCTCGCCAACCCGCTCTCCGCATTGCTCGACCCGGGATTCATCGAGGCCGCGCTGCGCCGCCACTTCGAGGCGCTGCTGGATCCCGGTTTCGACGACCTGCTGCTCCCGCTCTACCGCCACTCGGTCGAATTCGAGGTGAACGGCCGCCCCGTTCCGCGCGAAGCGCACCGCGGGTCCGAGCATGCGGTGCTCTCGATCAGGTTGATGCGCAAGCGCAAGCCCTCGGCGATGGGCTGGCTGGTGCGCGAATCCCTGCCGCTGCCGGAGGATCGCCGGGGGCTCGCGGTCAGCACCTACGGAAAGGTGATCAAGCGCGGATGGGACTGGCTGGGCGTGACGCCAACGCGGCCCGATCGGGTGGCCGGTCTCATCGAAGCTCCTGCGCTCGCGGAGTGCCTGACGCTCAGCAAGGGAGACTTCATCCGCACGGGTCCGCGAGGTGCCACCTACTTGGCTTACCGGCGTGCGATCCAGGAGGCGGTTACGCAGCAACTCGCGGCATGGGGAGACTCGCACGATGGGGGCGTGCCGGCCCAGCGCCGGGCCGCGCGTCCGGTCGAACGAGATCTCGAGAACGTGCTGGTGAACCTGGCCGACGACTTCCCGATGCTCGCCTCCCTTGTGGAGCAGCGGCTCGGCGGGCAGCGGAGGCTGCCGATCGGAAGGCCGGGGGCGAACAGCGACGCTCCGGCCTTCCTGGCCGCATCGATTGGAACCGCCGCCGACGGCCTGATCGATCGCGACGCGACCGCGGCCACCCTCGAGGAGAACGCCGCCTTCGTCCCCGACGGATCTTCGCCGCCCGATCCCGAGGCGCGTGCTTCGTCCGAGGCCCCGGCAAGTGCGCCGAGCGCCAGCACCCAGCTTCCCGCGGCACGCGGGGCCACGCGCCCCGCCCGATACGGCCTGACGATCCAGTACCAGACCCGAACGGAGGACCAGGAGTTGGGCCGGCTGGTGGACGCGACGGTCTGGATCAACGACGCCCATCCCGCCTATCGGCGAGCCGTGGCCTCACGCTCGGAGGGCTACCACCTCGCGCTGTCGGTGGCGATGGCGCTCGCGCCGCTCGCGGCCGACGCGGGCGGGCAGCACGGCTTCATCACCGCGTTTCTCTCGAGATGGGGGGAGGCCGTGGAGACTCCGAAGCGCGCCGGGCGCCGCGCCGCGCGACCTCGCGCCCCTACATCTGCCAGAGGTAGCTGAGCTTGGTGAACACGCTGCTGCGCTCGGGGCGGAGGGCCTCGGTGTCCGGGCCCTGCAGGAAGGCGCCGTAGCCCACGTACATCACGGTTCCGGGGCGCACGTAGTAACTGAGCAGCACGTCGGGCGTGAGCCGGTGCGTTTCGCTCACCTTCACCTCGTTCACGTCGTAGCGGCGGCGCACCCGCATCTCGGTGATCCAGCGCAGCGCCAGCTCGCGGCTGAACTGGTACGAGACCCGCACCCGCGGGATCAGTTGCTCCGCGAAGCGGCTGTCGTTCTGGTCGCGCCACACCCGGCTCAGCCGCACCGAGAATTCGCCGTCGAACTGCGGGCTGAAGCGCAGGTCGCCGCCCAGCTCCGCGCGCATGTCGCGGCCGCGCACCGCCTCCTCGAACACCACCTGGTCGCCCCACACGAACACCGCCCACGGGCGCACGCCGCGCCAGCCGTTGGTGCCGCCCCAGAACGCGTGCCGGTAGATGTCGCGGAACTCGGCGCCGCCCAGCCGGTACATGCGCTTGTTGGTCTCGTGCCCGGCCCAGCTCGCGCGGTGGAAGTCGCCCTCCAGCACCACCGAGTAGGCCTCGTCGGTGAAGCGGCTGCCCGAGTAGTTGTGGACGCGCTCGTAGACCATCACCGACCGCAGCTCGTTGTACCAGTCGCCGGCCTTGCCCGGGAGGCGGGGGATCGCCACCGCCTCCCACGACATCTGGTCCTTGCGGTCCACGAAGCCCATGTCGGCCGCGAAGTCGGGGGCGACGCCGGTTCCCCGCAGCCGCAGGTTGAGCCGCCGGGTGTCGCGGGACAGGCGTCCCGACCAGGCGTTGCCGGAGCGGTACTGGCCGCGCCGGCTCGCCACCTGCGGGTCGAGCGCGGCGAGCTGCCCCGCGTCGAGACGCGCGATCGCCCCCTCGTAGTTGCGGTCGCGGCTCCAGCTCTGGACGCCCTGCCAGTCGAAGCCGTACTTCCCGCCCCACTTGAACCGGCCGTCGAGCCCGGCGCCGCGGTTGTACTGGTCGCGCAGCACGCGCTGGCCGCCGAGCAGGCCGACGTAGGAGTTCTTCAGGACGTCCTGCCGCACCCGGAGGATCGAGAACTGCGCGTCGCGGTCGAGGTAGGGATTGAATTCGTTGGGGAGCGTGGCCACGCCTTCGCCCGAGCTGCGGTCGGCCGCGGTGAGCACGCCGACCGAGGTGCGGCCCAGCTTCCCGGTGAGCTTGCCGCCGTAGAGCGGGTCCACGATGCGGCGCGTGTACACGAGATTGATCGGGGTGCTGAAGAGGTCGGCGCCCTCGAGGAAGAACGGGCGCTTCTCGGGGAAGAAGATCGCGAAGCGCGAGTTCACGTCCACCACGCCGGCGTCGGCCTCGACCTGGCTGAAGTCGGGCGTCACGGCGACGTCGGCGATCAGGTTGCTGGTGATGCCGTACTTGGCGCCGAGGCCGAAGCGCCCGCGCGGCTCCTCGTAGCTCAGCCCGCCCGGCAGGCGCTGGCCGAGGGTGGTGGTGGTGTGCTCGGGGTTGAGCTGCAGGTTGCGCCCCGGCCGCACGCCACGCAGGCCCTCGAGCGCCCCCATCTGCACGAAGTAGCTGTTGACGTTGCGCGTCACCGGCGCCCAGTAGGCGTGCGTGCCGTTGCGCTTCACGTCGCGGATCGCCTGGAAACCGAACGTCACGTGCTCGCCCGGCGTGAAGCGCAGGGTGCGGAACGGGATCGCCATCTCGACGTCGTAGCCCCGGTCGTGGACGTGGCCGCGGGTCGTGAACTGGAAGTCGGGCGCCATGTCGCTGTCCGATCCCTCCTGGTCCACGCCGTCCATCTGGATGCCGATCGGGTTGGAGCACAGGAAGAACGCGCGCTGCTTGTCGTTGTAGGTGTCGATCGAGACGCCGACCCAGTCGCCCTGCCAGACCTGGTCGCGGGGCACTACCGGGGCCTGCACCTTCCGCGGGTCGTCGAGGCAGCGGAAGCCCACGTACAGGTTCTGGTCGTCGTACATCACGTAGGCGACCGTGCCGAGCGTGTCGCGCACGCCCTCCACCGGCCGGGAATTGGTGAAGGAGTCGAGCACCGCGGCGTGGTCCCACTCGCCGGGCTCGAGGATGCCGTCGAGCCTGGGCGCCCGCTCGACGCGCGGCGGGGAGAGCCGGATGTGGCCGCGGCTGCCGGAGAAGGGCCCGGAGGCGAGCGCGCCACCCGCCGGGATCGCGAGCGCGGCCAGCGCGGCGAGGCTCGCGAAGGCGGCGGCGGAGCGGGACGGGGAAGGCGAAAGGAAGCCGGGGAGGCGGGGGAGCTTCAAGGGTCTTCTCCATGCCACGGTGGGCGTTGGGGCCGGCGGTCGCGACCCGGGCAACCTAACGCATCGGATCGCGGCCATGTTTCAAGGGTTGGACAGGTCGCCCGTGCGCGGGGATCGGCGGCACCAGCGCCGACCGGGCGCCGCGGGGCGCCGGGAACCCTTCCGGCCTCCGGGGGCTTCAGGCAGCGGGGCCCGGCGGTGCGGGCCCGCGAAGCGGACCCTTCGGGAGCCCAGTTCCATGAGCGATACCAGTCCCCGGCGCGTGGTCGTCCTCGGCGGCGGGTTCGGCGGCGTCTACGCGGCGCTCGAACTCCTGCGGCAGCGCCCGAACGGGCGTCCGTTCGAGATCACGCTGGTGAACCGCGAGAACTTCTTCCTCTTCACCCCGATGCTCCACGAGGTCGCCGCGAGCGATCTCGACCTGACCCACATCGTCAACCCGCTGCGCAAGCTTCTGCGCGGCGTGCGCCTTTTCCACGGCGACGTCGAATCCGTGGACCTCCACGCGCGCACCGTGACGGTGTCGCACGGCGGCGAGCACCACCACCACGAGCTGGAGTACGACCACCTGGTGCTGGCGCTCGGCTCGGTCACCAACTTCTTCGGCCTGCCGGGCCTCGCCGAGCACTCGGTCACCATGAAGTCGCTGGGGGACGCGATCCACCTGAGGAACCAGGCGATCGCCCACCTCGAGGAAGCCGACTTCGAGTGCTGCGCCCACGCCCGCGCGCCGCTGCTGCACGTGGTGGTGGCGGGCGGCGGCTTCGCCGGGGTCGAGACCGCGGGGGCGCTCCACGACTTCCTCGAGGAGGCGGTCCGCTACTACCCCAACCTGGGCGCCGGGGACCTCCGCCTCACGCTGGTGCACTCGGGCGACCGCATCCTTCCCGAGCTGGGCCCGAAGCTCGGCGCGTACGCCGAGCGCCGCCTCGCCGCGCGCGGGATCGAGGTGCGCACCGGCACGCGCGTGACCGGCGCGGGGCCGGGCTCCGTCACCCTCGACGACGGCACCACGCTCGAGACCCGCACGCTGGTGTGGACCGCCGGCACCTCGCCGCACCCGCTGCTCGCCACCCTGCCGGTCGCCACCGACCGCGGGCGCGTGCGCGTCAACGAGCGTCTCGAGGTGCCGGAGTGGCCGGGCGTGTGGGCGCTCGGGGACTGCGCCTCGGTGCCCGACCCGGCGGGCGGGGGCGCCTGCCCGCCCACCGCGCAGCACGCCATCCGGCAGGGCGCGCTCGTGGCCCGAAACCTCGCCGCCGCCGAGGCCGGGCGGCCGGGCCGTCCGTTCCGCTTCCGCGGGCTCGGCCAGCTCGCGGCGATCGGCAAGCGCACCGGCGTGGCGCGCGTCTTCGGCCTCCAGTTCTCGGGATTCCCGGCGTGGTGGCTGTGGCGCACCGTCTACCTGAGCAAGCTGCCGCGCGCCGAGAAGAAATTGCGCGTGATGCTGGACTGGACGCTCGACCTGCTCTTCAGCAAGGACCTCGTCCAGTTCGAGACCCGCCGCAGCGCGCACGAGGCCGCGCCCGCCCTGCCCGCGCCCTCCGGCGCGGCGTCGGCCGTGGCCGCCCGCGCCACGACCGCACCCGCCCCGATCCCAGGAGTCCGCACGTGACCCGCGAACGACGCCCCGAATCCCCGGCGGCCCCGGCCGCCCACGCCGACGGCGACGCTCCCTCCGCGCCCCACGCCGCCGAGGGCCCGGGCATCCACTCCGCCAACTTCCGCTTCCCGCCGGGCTTCCTGTGGGGCGCGGCCACCTCGTCGCACCAGGTGGAGGGCCGCAACACCAACAGCGACTGGTGGGCGTGGGAACAGTCGGGAAAGGTCCGCGAGCCTTCCGGCGACGCCGCCGACCACTTCAACCGCTACGGCGCGGACTTCGACCTGGCGCGCTCCCTCCACCACAACGCCTACCGGTTCTCGCTCGAGTGGAGCCGCATCGAGCCGCGCGAGGGCGAGTTCAGCCCCGAGGGCCTCGCGCACTACCGCCGCAAGCTCGAGGCGCTTCGCGCCCGCGGGATGGAGCCGGTGCTCACCGTCTACCACTACACGCTGCCGCGCTGGCTCGCCGAGAAGGGCGGCTGGGACCTGCCCGACATCGAGGACTACTTCGAACGTTTCGTGGCCCGCGTCGCGGCCGAATACGGGGACCTCGTGCGGTGGTGGATCACGTTCAACGAGCCGGTGGTCCAGGTGTTCAAGGGCTGGATCCTCGGCCAGTGGCCCCCCGGGAAGTCGCAGGATTTCGCGGCCGGCCTCCAGGTGGTGCGCCGCATGCTGCGCGCGCACGTCAAGGCCTACCACCTGATCCACGAGAGCCGCCCAGACGCCATGGTGAGCGTGGCCAAGCACGCGCTCGCGCTCACGCCCTGCAACCCGAAGAACCGGCTCGACCGCCTCTCGGTGTGGGCGCGCACCTACCTGTTCAACCACCTCTTCCTCGACGCGCTCCACAGCGGCGCGCTGCGCGTGCCGGGGCTGTTCTGGGAGCGCCTGCCGCGCAAGCGCACGCTCGATTTCATCGGCCTCAATTACTACACGCGCGACTTCGTGCGGAACACCGGTTTCACCCTGCCCGGGCTGGTGGGGGACATCTGCACGCTGGAGCACCACCAGAGCATCGGGAAGCGCAACGACCTGGGCTGGGAGATCTACCCCGAGGGGCTCGCGCACTTCCTGCGCGCCTACGCGCGCTACCAGGTGCCGATCCTGATCACCGAGAACGGCCTGCCGGTCGAGAACGACGAGGACCGCTGGACGTTCATCTTCCTGCACCTGTGGCAGGTGGCGCGCGCGCTCGACGAGGGCATCCCGGTGGCGGGCTACCTGCACTGGTCCCTGCTCGACAACTACGAGTGGGCCGACGGCTTCGGCGCCCGATTCGGCCTGATCGGCGTGGACTACGCGACCCAGCAGCGCACCGTGCGGGAAAGCGCGAAGCGCATGGCGCGGGTCATCGAGCGGGGCGAGCTGTAGTCCAGGGGGTCCGCGGGAACCTCCCGCGCCGGTCCCGCCTTCTAGGCCCGAACCTCGACGCGGCCGGAGACGCCGGCCCCGCGGCCCGAGTCCCGAGGAGCCTTCCGATGGAAACGATGATGGGAACCCCGATGAAGTCCACCAGCGGCACGTTCGCCGGCCCCGAGGTCATGGGCGGCCACGTGCTCGCCACGCGCAACACCGACGGCATCATGCTCACCCTCTCCGCCGACTTCACCGTGCCCGGCGCGCCCGCGCCGCACTGGCAGGTCGTGGACTCGGCGGGCAACGCCTACCTGCTGCAGCGCCTGCAGGTCGCCGGCGACCGCATGCACCGGACCATCACCGTGCCGGCCTACGTGCGCCAGGTGGCGAAGGTCCGGATCTACTGCGCCTTCGCCGAGGTCGTGCTCGGCGAGGCTTCGTTCCCGTCGCCCGTGATGTGAACCGGCGATCCGCGCCGCCCGCCGCGAGCCGGCGGGCGGCCGGACGCCCTGGAGGAACCCCGATGCATCCGACGCTTCGCACGCTGATCGCCGCCGCGCTGTGCCTCGCGGCGGCCGTTCCGGCCGCGGCCCAGACCGCGACCCGCAAGATCCTGACGCTCGAGGGCGCGCGCATGGTTTCGGCCGCGGCCGAGGCCGAGGCGAAGCGCCTGCAGGCGGGGGGCGCGATCGCGGTGGTGGACGACGGCGGCCACCTGCTGATGCTGGTGCGCCTCGACAACACGTTTCCCGCGGCCTCGGCCGTGGCCATCGAGAAGGCGCGCACCGCGGCGCAGTTCCGGCGGCCCACGCAGGTGTTCGAGGACGCGATCGCGAAGGGCCGCCAGTCGCTGTTGGGCGTGGCGGTGATGACGCCGCTGCAGGGCGGGGTGCCGATCGTGGTGGACGGCCAGATGGTGGGCGCGATCGGCGTGAGCGGCGCCGCCAGCGCCCAGCAGGACACCGACATCGCCAACGTCGCGGCCGTGGCGCTCCAGAAGATGAGCGTCAAGCCGTGACCGGCCGGCGGATCGCGCGGCGCGCCGCCGCAGGCATCTTTCCCGGGCTCGCGCTCGCGGTGGCGCTCGCCGGGGGCGACGCGCGGGGCATCGCGCCGGCACGTGCGGCCGAGGCGCCGCCCGCGGCGGTGGCCGCCCGGGCCACCTACTTCCGCGCCGAGAACGTGGCCAAGTCGTTCGCCGCGGGCGCGGTGCTCTACGCGGGCGACACCAACTACATGATCCACACCAGCCGCCGCGAGAAGCCCGGGCGCGCCGAGGTGCACACGCTCGACACCGACCTGATCCACGTGCTCGAGGGCTCGGCCACGTTCGTCACCGGCGGCCGCGCGCTCGACCTCGAGAACACCGGTCCCGGCGAATGGCGCGGCTCGGCCATCGAGGGAGGCGAGACCCGCGTCCTCGCGCCGGGTGACGTGATCATCGTTCCCGCCGGGGTCCCGCACTGGTTCAAGGACGTGCGCGGCCCGGTGCACTACTACACCGTCAAGGTCCGCTAGGAGGACATCCCACGATGCTCGCGCGACGACTGCTCCGCACCGCGATCCTTCCCGCCGCGCTGCTGTTCGCGGCCCCGGCCCGGGGCGACGTGCCCGCGGGCACTCCCGACGCCACGCTCGACCTCGCGACCGCCGAGGGCGCGGCGGCGGTGCGCGGCACCTGGCGCACCCACGAGACGCGGATCACCGAGGTGGAGTTCCGGAGCGTGGGCGCCGACCGCAAGCCCAGCGGGCCCCCGAACCGCACCTACGACCTTTCCCCGCGCGCCGGGGCCGCCGACTTCGACGACTCCGGCTGGGAGGTCGCGGACCCGGCGACGCTCGACGCCCGGCGCTCCACCGGGAAGGTGTGCTTCCTCTGGTACCGGATCGCGATCACCGTGCCCGAGCGGGTCGGCGCGTTCGACCCCACCGGCGCGACGCTGGTGTTCGAGACGGTGGTGGACGACTACGCCGAGGTGTGGGTGGACGGCGTGCTCGCGCGATCGCTCGGACAGACCGGCGGCTCGGTGGTGGCGGGCTGGAACGCGCCCAACCGGCTGGTGATCGGCCGCGGCGTGCGCCCGGGCCAGAAGATCCAGCTCGCGGTGTTCGGCATCAACGGCCCGATTTCGGCCTCGCCCGAGAACTACATCTGGATCCGCTCGGCGCGCCTCGACTTCTACCGGCCGGACCGCGAGGGGCTGGCGTTCCCCTCCGGCCCCGCCGACCTGCTGCGCCGCGATCCCGCGCTCGGCACGCTGGTGCCCGCCGGGGCGCGGGTCGAGAAGCTCGCCGACGGCTTCCAGTTCGCCGAGGGTCCGGTGTGGTCGCCGGAGGGCGCGCTGCTGTTCAGCGATCCCAACACCAACGTGATCTACCGCTGGAGCCCCGAGGGCCGCGTCGAGGTGTTCCGCGCTCGGAGCGGCTACGACGGCGCCGACGTCGGCCGGCTGCACCAGCCCGGCTCGAACGGCCTCGCCTTCGACCCGCAGGGGCGGCTCACGATCTGCGAGCACGGCAACCGGCGCGTGACGCGCCTCGAGCCCGACGGCCGCGTCACCGTGATGGCCGACCGCCACGAGGGGAAGCGGCTCAACAGCCCCAACGACCTCGTGTACCGCTCGGACGGAACGCTCTACTTCACCGATCCCCCCTTCGGGCTCCCGAAGGCGCACGAGGACCGCGCGCGCGAGACGCCCTACACCGGGGTCTACCGGGTCAAGGACGGCGCGGTCACGCTCGAGTCCAACGACCTGAACGGTCCCAACGGCCTCGCGTTCTCGCCCGACGAGCGCTTCCTGTACGTCGCCAACTGGGACGAGCGGCGGAAGGTCGTGATGCGCTACGAGGTGCGTCGCGACGGCTCGCTCGCGAACGGGCGCGAGTTCTTCAGCATGGACGGCGCGCCGGGAGCGGAAGCGCTCGACGGCCTCAAGGTGGACCAGCGCGGCAACCTCTACGTCTCGGGCCCGGGCGGGGTGTGGATCCTGTCCCCGGCGGCGAAGCACCTGGGGACGCTGCGTGCCCCGGAGCTGCCCGCGAACCTGGCGTGGGGCGACGCGGATCGTCGCGGGCTCTACCTCGCCGCGCGCGGCGGCCTCTATCGCCTCCGGATGTCCGTCGCGGGCGCGGGCCTGCGCCCGGCCGCGGCGCCGGCGCGCTCCATGACCGCCTCGGCGGCGCCGCGATGACCGGACCGGCGCGCGGGCGCGGCGGCCGCCGCCGCCCGCGCGCGGGCCGCGGTCGTCCGACTCCCGGAAGGTCCCGGACCCTGGAGACGTTCCCTCTGCTATCCTGCCCCTCGTCATGAGCGCCACGACCCCCGCGCCCGCCGCCTCGTTCGAGTCGCTGCTCGAGCCGCTCCTCGATTCGGCGTACGGCGCGGCCTACCACATGGCGCGCAACCACGCCGACGCCGAGGACATCGTGCAGGAGGCCGCGTACAACGCGTGCCGCGCCTTCCACCAGTTCCAGCCCGGCACCAACTTCAAGGCCTGGTTCTTCCGCATCCTCACCAACTGCTTCTACTACCGTTACCGGCGGAAGAAGCGCGGGCCCGAGATCGTGGACCTCGAGGACGCCTCGGAGCTCTACCTGTTCGTGGCGGCCGCGGGCTCGGGCCAGCTCGGCCCCGACGACGATCCGGCCGGGCTCGTGCTCAGCAAGATCTCGACGGAGCACGTGAACGCGGCGATC
This sequence comes from uncultured bacterium, assembly GCA_964542745.1. Taxonomy (GTDB): domain Bacteria; phylum Eisenbacteria; class RBG-16-71-46; order RBG-16-71-46; family RBG-16-71-46; genus DATKAB01. The sequence goes on along the minus strand of CAZIVR010000006.1, from coordinate 56,664 downwards.
GAGTCGCTGCCCGTCGAGTTCCGGGTGGCGGCCAGCCTCTACTTCATGCAGGAATTCAGCTACCAGGAGATCGCGGAGATCCTCGGCTGCCCGGTGGGGACGGTGCGCTCGCGTTTGCACCGCGCCCGTCGCATGCTGCAGCGTTCGCTCTGGCAGATGGCCCAGGACCACGGCGTGCGCGTGGCTCCCGCGGAAGGAAACCCGGAATGACTCCCCTGAACCGGCTCACGTGCGAAGAGGTCTTCCGGCGTCTCGACGACTACCTCGATCGCGAGCTGAGCGCCGACGAGATGCGGCTCGTGAAGGAGCACCTCGACACCTGCGCCCAGTGCGCGACCGAGCACGCCTTCGACCGCCGGCTGCTCGACGACCTGCGCGAGAAGGTGCGCCGGATCGAGGCGCCCGGGGACCTGCGCGGCCGGGTCGCGGGGGCGATCGAGCGGGCCCTGAAGGACGGCCCGCAGGGCTAGGGTTCGCCCGCGAACGACCCGCGGGCGCGCCGTTCCCGCGCGGAGCCGGGCGCCGCGCGCGGGGCCCGCGCCGCCCGCACGTTTCAGGCGCGCTGCCGCGCCGGGTCCAGCTCCTCGTCGCGGACCCCGGCCGCGAGCAGGAAGCCGCGCACCGTGTCTCCGGCCGCGGCGGCCGCGCGCATGGTCTCCAGGTCCACGAAGCTGACCCGGTGGTGCTCCGCCTCGTCCAGGCCGAGCGCCTCGCCGAGGTCCGCGAGGCCGGCGAGCTGCGTGCCCGAGAACATCGCCCGCGCGAAGTCGGCGCCCGCGACGCGCGCGCGGACCAGCGCGGCGAGCGCGAGGTCGGCGTGGGCGAGCCGCGCGTCGCGCAGGTCGGTCCCCACGAAGCGCGCCCCGGCCAGCATCGCGTAATCGAGGCGCGCTCCCTGCAGGTTGGCGAAGTCGAAACGCGCGTCGCGCGCGTCGGCGCCGGTGAGGTCGGCTTCCAGCAGCCGGACCCGGTTGAAGTCGGCCCCGCGGGCCAGCGCCTCGCCGAGCCGGGCGCCCTGGAAGTTGCTCCACTGGAAGATGCCGTGCTCGAGCCGGGCGCCCCGCAGGTCGGCGCCCACCAGCTGGGTGGCCATCACCCGCGCGTCGGCCAGCGCCGCCCCGCGCAGGTTCGCGCCGGAGAGGTCCCCCGCGTTCCATTCGGCCCCGTCGAGGCGCGCCCCCTCGAGGTTCGCCCCGGCGCCGTCGGCGTTGGAGAGCATGGTCCCGCGCAGGTCGCAGCCGCGCAGGTCGGCGCCCCGCAGGTTCGCGTAGTTGAGGCGGGCGCCCCGCAGGGAGGGGTCCCGCGAGGCGGGCAGGTCGGACCGGTGCAGGACGGCGCCGGTATCGCGGTGGAGGATCTCGGCCATGGCGGCTCCGGGACGGGGTTCGGGTCGCCGAATCCTACGGGAACCTTTTTCCCCCGGCCAGCCTTCTTTCCACGGACGAAACCCACCCGGCCCGCCCTGGAGGAGTCTTGAACGGGATCCACCGCGACGATTGCATCGAAGTCTTCCGCAGCATTCACGACTACGTGGACCGCGAACTCCCCCCCGGGGAGATGGCGCGGGTCCGCGCCCACCTCGAAACCTGCGCGGTCTGCGCCCGCGAATTCCGTTTCGAAGCCCAGGTCCTCGACGAGCTTCGCGCCCGTCTGTGCCGCGTCGCGGCGCCCCCCCGGCTCGTTTCGCGCCTCATGGCCGAGCTACGCGCCGGCGGCGCGGGGAGTGACCGCGAGGGGCGTTCCCCCTGAGCCCCCGCGGCCGGGCCCGCTCGGGCCCCGCCGCGCCCGCGGGCCCGCGCGGTCCCGATCCGGGAGCGCGGGCGGGAACCGGCCCCGGCCCCTCCGCATTCCATCCCGCGTCGGGATCCGATCCTCGGCCCGACCGATCGCCGCCGGCGCCACGCCGGAAGCCGGGAGGAACGTATGGGACCGGAGCACCCGCACCAGACGTCGCGCCACCTCGATCCCCCGCGCCGCGCCTACGCGCGCGACGAGGAGGAGTACGAGACGCCGCCGCGCTGGACGCGCCTCCGGCTCCACGCCGACCTCGCCCTCGCTTCCGCGGTGCGCGACCGGGTGGACGGCGGCACCGTTCCCGGCTCGCAGGGAGGGCAGTGACATGACGTGGGTCGAAGTGGTCCAATGGCACGGATTCGGCGGCGTCGCGGGGTTCGTGCGAGCCCCGCGCGGGGCGGCGCCGGCGCGGGCCGTCGCGTCGCCGGTCGCGGCTTCGGTCCCGGTGTGCCGGTGCGGCGGCGAGTGCCGATGCGGAACGCTGGTGCCGTACCTGCTGCAGCGCCAGATCGAGATGGAGTGCGAGTTCTTCCGGGACGTGCACTGAAATGGGCGCCCGGAACGGAACCCGTCCGCGACCCCACCCGCGAGGTGCCCAACCCGTGTCGAATCCCGAGCTGAGGCGCCTCGAAGAGGACGCGCGCCGCGAGAAGAACTGGAAGCGCTGGGGGCCCTACCTCTCCGAACGCCAGTGGGGCACGGTGCGCGAGGACTACTCGGAGGGCGGCGCGTGCTGGGAGTACCTGCCGCACGACCACGCGCGCAGCCGGGCCTACCGGTGGGGCGAGGACGGGCTGCTCGGGATCACCGACCGCGAGTGCCGCCTGTGCTTCGCGGTGGCCCTGTGGAACGGGCGCGACCCGATCCTGAAGGAGCGCCTGTTCGGCCTGACCGGGCCCGAGGGCAACCACGGCGAGGACGTGAAGGAGTGCTACTACTACCTCGACTCCACGCCGACGCACTCCTACATGCGGGCGCTCTACAAGTACCCGCAGGCCGAATTTCCCTACGCGCGCCTGGTGGAGGAGAACGCCCGGCGCGGCAAGCTCGACCCCGAGCTCGAGCTGCTCGACACCGGCGCCTTCGACGAGAACCGCTACTTCGACGTGCAGGCCGAGTACGCCAAGGCCGGGCCCGACGACGTGCTGGTGCGGCTCACCGTCACGAACCGCGGCCCCGAGGCTTCGGTGCTCCACCTGCTGCCCACCCTGTGGTTCCGCAACACCTGGAGCTGGGGCCGGAACGACGACGAGAACTGGGCCAAGCCCGAGATGCGCCGCCTCGACGACTCGACGGTGTCGGCGCGCCACGCGACGCTCGGCGAGTTCCGCCTGTTCGCCGGGGCCGGCCCGTACGGGCGCCGGCCCGCCCTGATCTTCACCGAGAACGAGACCAACCAGCAGCGCCTGTTCGGGGCCGACAACCCGAACCCCTTCGTGAAGGACGCCTTCCACGAGTACATCGTGAAGGGCCGCTCGGTGGCGGTGAACCCGCGGCACGTCGGCACCAAGGCCGGCGTCTACCATCGCGTCGAGGTCCCGGCCGGCGGCGAGATCACCGTGAAGCTCCGCCTCGCCTCGGCGGCGGCCGATCCGGGCGACGCGCTCGGGCCCGAGTTCGACGCGATCTTCGAGCGGCGCCTCGCCGAGGCCGACGCGTTCTTCGCGGACCGCCTGCCGGAGTCGGCCAGCGACGACGAGCGGCGCGTGGTGCGGCAGGGCTACGCCGGGCTGCTGTGGTCCAAGCAGTTCTACCACTACGTGGTGAGCGACTGGCTGGAGGGCGACCCCTCGCAGCCGGCGCCTCCCGCGTCGCGGCGCCGCGGCCGCAACGCGGACTGGGGCCACCTGCACAACCGCGACGTGATCTCGATGCCCGACAAGTGGGAGTACCCCTGGTACGCGGCGTGGGACCTGGCGTTCCACATGATCCCGTTCGCGCAGGTGGATCCCGAGTTCGCGAAGCAGCAGCTCGTGCTGTTCCTCCGCGAGTGGTACATGCACCCGAACGGCCAGCTCCCGGCCTACGAGTTCGCGCTGGGCGACGTGAATCCGCCGGTGCACGCGTGGGCGTGCTGGCGCGTCTACAAGATGACCGGGCCGCGCGGCGGCCGCGACCGGCTGTTCCTGCAGCGCTGTTTCCAGAAGCTGCTGATCAACTTCACGTGGTGGGTGAACCGCAAGGACCTCGAGGGACACCACCTGTTCGGCGGCGGCTTCCTCGGGCTCGACAACATCGGGGTGTTCGACCGCTCGAAGCCGCTGCCGGGCGGCGGCCACCTCGAGCAGGCCGACGGCACCGCGTGGATGGCGTTCTACTGCTCCACGATGCTCTCGATGGCCCTCGAGCTCGCGAGCGAGGACCCGGCCTACGAGGATCTCGCCAGCAAGTTCTTCGAGCACTTCGTCGCCATCACCGACGCCATCAACACGCTCGGCGGCACCGGGCTGTGGGACGAGACCGACGGGTTCTACTACGACCAGCTCCACGTGGACCACACCCACATGCCGCTGCGCATCCGTTCGCTGGTGGGGGTGATCCCGCTGTTCGCGGTGGAGATCCTCGAGGAGAACGTGCTCGAGCGCCTGCCGGGCTTCCGCAAGCGCATGGACTGGTTCCTCGAGCACCGCTCCGACCTCGCCCGGCACATCTCGTACATGATGGTCGAGGGCGGCGGGCACGGCCACCGGTTGCTGGCGATTCCCTCGAAGGAGCGCCTGGTGCGGGTGCTGCGCTACGTGCTCGACGAGAGCGAGTTCCTCTCGCCCCACGGCGTGCGCTCGGTCTCGAAGGTCCACGAGCGGAAGCCCTTCGTGCTCCAGGTGGACGGCGAGGAGCACCGGGTCACGTACACGCCCGGCGAGTCCGACACCGGCCTGTTCGGCGGCAACTCCAACTGGCGGGGACCGGTGTGGTTCCCCTTGAACTACCTGCTGATCGAGGCGCTCGAGCGCTACTCGCACTTCTACGGCGATCACGTGCGCGTCGAGTGCCCGACCGGCTCGGGGCAGTGGATGACGCTCGACCAGGTGGCGCGCGAACTGCAGTCGCGGCTCGGCCGGCTGTTCCTGCGCGACGATTTCGGCGCGCGCCCCTGCCACGGCGACGAGGCGCGCTACCGTTCGGACCCGGCGTGGCGCGACCTCGTGCTCTTCTACGAGTACTTCCACGGCGACTCGGGACGCGGCGTGGGGGCCTCGCACCAGACCGGGTGGACCGCGCTCGCGGTGCGCTGCATCGAGGACGCGGCCCGGGCCCGCGAGGGGGAGAAGCTGATGCTGAGCGGCGTGACGCCGCGCGCGGCCGCGAAGGCGGCGCAGCCGTGAGCGGGCCCGCGCTCCGCTTCGCGCCGGACGCCGAATGGCTCGAGGCCGACGGCCTGGGCGGCTTCGCCTCGGGCACGGTGTCGGGCGTGCGCACCCGGCGCTACCACGCGCTGCTGCTCGCGGCGGTGACGCCGCCCACCGGCCGCAGCGTGCTGGTGAACGGCTTCGAGGCGTGGGTCGAGACCGCCGCCGGCACGTGGGCGATCTCGAGCCAGCGTTACGCGCCGGGCGTCACGCACCCGGACGGGGCCTCGCGGCTCGTCGAGTTCGAACCGGAGCCGTGGCCACGCTGGACGTTCGCGCTCCCCGACGGCACGCGCGTCGAGCAGGAGGTGCTGGTGCCGAAGGGTGTGGCGGCGACGCTCGTGACGTGGCGGCGCACGGCCGGGACGGGGGCGGCGCGCCTGCACGTGAAGCCGCTGCTCTCGGGGCGCGACTCGCACGCGCTGCACCACGAAAGCGCGGCGTTCCCGTTTCCGAGCGAGGCGGGCGAGGGGCGCGTGGCGTTCGGCGCCTACCCGGGGCTGCCGCCGGTGGTCGCGCGGCACGACGGCGGGTTCGACCGGGCTCCCGAGTGGTTCCGTTCGTTCCAATACGAGGAGGAGCGGCGCCGCGGGCTGGACTTCATCGAGGATCTCGCCGCTCCCGGGGAATTCCACTTCGACCTCGAGGCCGGCGAGGCCACCTGGCTGCTGTGTGCCGGCCCTGAGGCCGAGGCGGCCGCGACCCGCGGAGAACCGCTGGCGCGCGCCGCGCGCCGCCTGCGCGCGGCCGAGCGGAAGCGCCGCGCCGCGTTCCCGGGCCCGCTGCACCGCGCGGCCGACGCCTACCTCGTGAAGCGGGGCGAGGGCGCCACGATCGTGGCCGGCTACCCCTGGTTCACCGACTGGGGCCGCGACACCTTCATCGCGCTGCGCGGCCTGTGCCTCGCGGGGGGCCGCCTCGACGTGGCCGGGAAGATCCTGCTCGAGTGGGCCGGGGCCGTGAGCGAGGGCATGCTCCCCAACCGTTTCGCCGACGCGGGGGAGCCCGAGTACAACGCGGTGGACGCCTCGCTCTGGTACGCGGTGGCGGCGGGCGAGTGGCTCGACGCCTGCGCGGCCGCGGGGAAGCGCGTGCCGGCGGCCAGCCGCCGCGCGCTCGTCGCCGCCACGCAGGCGATCCTCTCCGGGTACGAGCGCGGCACGCGCTACGGGATCCGCATGGATTCCGACGGCCTGATCGCCTCCGGCGAGCCCGGCGTGCAGCTCACGTGGATGGACGCCAAAGTCGGCGACCGGGTCGTGACGCCCCGCACCGGCAAGGCGGTCGAGATCCAGGCGCTGTGGATCAACGCCCTCGATTTCGGCGCGGAGCACGATCCGCGCTGGGCCGCGATCCGCGACCGGGCGCTCGCGTCGTTCGCGTCGCGCTTCTGGAACGAGGCGGCCGGCGGGCTCTACGACGTGGTGGACGTGGACCACGTGCCGGGGGCGGTGGACCCGGCCTTCCGGCCCAACCAGCTCTTCGCGGTCGGCGGGCTCCCGCGGCCGCTCCTGACCGGGGCCCGCGCCCGCCGGCTCGTGGACGCGGCCGAAGCCCGGCTCTGGACGCCGCTCGGGCCCCGGTCGCTCGCTCCGGGCGAAGCGGGCTACGCCCCGCGCTACGAGGGCGGCGTGCCCGAGCGCGACGGCGCCTACCACCAGGGCACGGTGTGGCCGTGGCTCGCCGGCGCGTTCGTGGAGGCGTGGGTGCGCGTGCGCGGCGGCACGCCCGCCGCGAAGGCCGAGGCGCGCGAGCGCTTCGTCGTTCCGCTGCTCCGCCATCTCGACGCCGCGGGAATCGGCCACCTCCCGGAGATCGCCGACGCCGAACCGCCGCACGCGCCGCGCGGCTGCCCGTTCCAGGCGTGGTCGGTGGGCGAGGTGCTTCGCCTCGAGGCGGGAGTGCTCGCGGGCGCGGGCCGCCCCGCGGCCGAAGCTCCCGCGGGAGTCGAGACCGGGCGCGCGGAAGCCCCTGCGCCGCGCGGCCCGGGAGCGCGCGCCGGCGCGCCGCCGGCCGCGACGGGCATCACGCTGTGAGTGGATCGCTCATGGCGCGGGAGGCCGCCCTGCCGCGGCCGGACGTCCGGGCGCAAAGCCACTGGGTCGAGACCGGGGCCGAGGCGCTCGGGCTCGGGCTGTTCATGGTCTCGGCCTGCGCCTTCAGCGCGCTGTTCGAGCTTCCCGGCTCGCCGCTGCGCGGCGCGATCCCGAACGGCGATCTTCGCCGGGCGCTGGTCGGCGCGGCCATGGGGCTCACCGCGATCGGACTCATCTACTCGCCGTGGGGCATGCGCTCCGGGGCCCACATGAACCCGAGCGTGACGCTGGCGTTCCTTCGCCTCGGGCGGGTGGCGCCGCGCGACGCGATCCGCTACGTGGCCGCGCAGTTCGCGGGCGGCACGCTCGGCGTGCTGTTCAGCGCGTCGCTGCTCGGCCCCCGGCTCGCCGACCCCGCGGTGAACTACGCGGTGACGGTTCCCGGGCCCCGCGGCTTCGCCGCGGCGTTCGCGGCCGAGCTGGCCATGTCCTTCGGGCTCATGACCCTGGTGCTCACCGCCAACGCCAGCGCGCGGCTCATGCGCTACACGGGCGTGTTCGCCGGCGTCGCGGTCGCGCTCTACATCGCGCTGCTCGGTCCGCTCTCGGGAATGAGCATGAACCCGGCCCGCACCTTCGCGTCGGACGCTGTCGCCGGCGTCTGGATCGCGTGGTGGATCTACTTCCTCGCCCCGCCGCTCGGCATGCTGGCCGCGGCGGAGCTCTACCGGAGGCTCCATCCCGCGCCCGGCGCGGGCTGCGCCAAGTTCCACCACGCCGACGGCGTGCGCTGCATCTTCTGCGAGCACGCGCGGCGGGCGGACCCGTCGTGATCGCGCTGTCGCGCCCGGCCGCGGGGTCCGGGCGGCTCGCCGCGCGCGCCGAAGCGCTGGCCGCGCGCGTGCTCGAGACGGCCCCGGCTCGCCCGGCGTGGGCGCGCCTCGTGGCCGTGAGCGGCGTGGACGCCGCGGGCAAGGGCACGGTCGCGCGGGAGACCGCCGCGGTCCTCGAGCGGCGCGGGTCGCGCGTGGCGCTGGTCGGGCTCGACGACTGGCTCCGGCCCCTCAGCCCCCGCCCCGGCGGCGCGAGCCCGGGCGAGGATTTCTACCGGAACGCCTTCGACTTCGAGGAGGTCTTCTCGCGCGTCCTGGAGCCGCTGCGGATCCATCGCACCCTTCAGCTCGCGATCGAGCGCCCGCACCCGTTTCTCGGCGGACCGCGGCGGCTCGGTTACGACTGGAACGACGTGGACGTGGTCCTCGTCGAGGGGATCTTCCTGATGAGGCGGGACCTGCGCCCCCGGTACGACCTGCGGGTGTGGGTGGATTGCCCGTTCGAGACCGCGCTGGCGCGGGCGGTCCGGCGCAACCAGGAGCGCCTGCCCGCCAGCCGGCTGGCCGCGGACTACGCCGAGATCTACTTCCCCGCCCAGAAGCTGCACCTCGAGCGCGACCGGCCCCGCGAGGCCGCCCACGTGCTGATCGAGAACGGGCCGGCCGACTAGCCGCGGTCCCGCGCCCGGGAACCCCGCCGTGCCGCCGCGCATTCCCTCCTCACGACGGACCGAATCCCGTGACCGTCTCACCCGTCTTCGAAGGAGGTTCTTTCATGCAGTCCCGCAACATCCTCATCGCGCTGGTCCTGCTGGTCGTGGGCGTGGGCGGCTGGTACGCGTTCCGCCCCGAGAGGCTGTTCATCAGCGACCGCGTCAACGAGAGCCTGCCGGTCGCGACGGCCGCGGCCACGCCGTCGGCCACCATGCCGGCGATGGTCACGATGGGCCGTTTCCACAAGGGCTCCCACGAGACCCGCGGCGTCGCCACGATCTACCGCCAGCCGGACGGCTCGCGGCTGCTCCGCCTGACCGACTTCGAAACCTCGAACGGTCCCGACGTGCACGTCTACCTGGTGGCGGCGCCGGACGCGATGGACAACGCCACGGTCACCGGGGCCGGGTTCGTGGATCTCGGCAGCATCAAGGGCAACGTGGGCGACCAGAACTACGCGGTGCCCGCGGACCTCGATCTCTCGAAGTACCGCGCGGTCACCATCTGGTGCGCGCGCTTCGGCGTGAACTTCGGCACCGCCCCGCTCGAGGCCGTGGACGCGCCGGGCGCGGCGGCGGCCGATCCCATGCCGGGTCGCGTCCAGCCCAGCCTCGCGGGCGCCTTCCACAAGGGCGCTCACGACACCCACGGCATGGCGGGCGTCTACGCCGTGGGCGGCCGGCAGGTGCTGCGCCTGACGAACTTCGAGACCTCGAACGGTCCCGACGTGCACGTCTACCTGGTGGCGGCCGACGACGCGACGGACAACGCCACCGTCACGAGCGCCGGCTTCGTGGACCTCGGCAGCCTCAAGGGCAACGTGGGGGACCAGAACTACGACATCCCCGCCGGGACCGATCTCACGAAGTACCGCGCCGTCACGATCTGGTGCGCGCGCTTCGGCGTGAACTTCGGCACCGCGCCCCTCTCCGCCATCCACTCGTAACCCGAAACCTCCCGAAAGGAGACCCTTCCATGTCCCGCACGCTGATCCTCGCCGCGCTCGCGGCGGCCGCGGTCCCGGGCCTCGCGCTCGCCGACCACGACGGCATGAAGCACGCGACCCGCTTCACGGTCACGGTCGAGAACGTGTCCACCGCCTCCTCGCTCCGGCTCTCGACCGGCGGCACGGCGCCCGCGCCCACGTCGCCGGTGCTGTACCTCACCCACACCTCGATCGCGCCGCTCTTCAAGACGGGCGCCTCCGACCGTGGCCAGGGGCTCGAGATGCTCGCCGAGGACGGCGATCCCTCGAAGCTGGTGGAGTCCTGCAAGGGCGTGAAGGGCGTGGGGATGGTGGGCGCGGCCGCGATTCCGGTCGGCGACGACAAGCCCGGCCCGGCGCTCCCCGGCAAGCGCTTCACCTTCAGCTTCACCGCCCATCCGGGCGAGAAGCTCACCGCCGCGATGATGTTCGGGCAGTCGAACGACTGGTTCTACGCGCCCGACGAGAAGGGCATCGCCCTGTGGGACGGAAAGGGCCGCGCGGTCTCGGGCGACATCACGTCGAAGTTCCGGCTGTGGGACGCGGGCACCGAGGTGGACGAGGAACCCGGCGTGGGCCTCAACCAGGGACCGCGCCAGACGGGTCCCAACACCGGGCCGGCCGAGAAGGGCAAGGTCCGGGTGGCCGGGGGCTACCGCGTCCCCGGAGTGTCCGAAGTGATCAAGGTCACGATCACGCCGGAGGCGATGGCGGCCAACTGAAGCGGGCGAGCGGGGCGGTCATGGGGCCGCGCCCGATCGGTGGAAGCCGCGCGCCGCGTGGGGAGAAGCCCCGCGCGGCGCGCGTGTTTCCGGGGCGGACGCCGGGGCCGCGCCGCGGCGTCCGGCCCCGAACCGGACGCCGGGAACCCGGGCGCGCGGCCCGGCATTCCATCCCTCGTCGCCACGAGCCGCCGCGTTCCATCGCTGGGAGGTCGCCATGTCCGCCGGGAACCACTACGACGTCATCATCATCGGCACGGGAGCCGGCGGTGGCACGCTGGCCTGGGCGCTGGCCCCGACGGGCAAGCGCATCCTGCTGCTCGAGCGCGGCGACTACGCCCGCCGCGAACCGCAGAACTGGAGCACGCAGGCCGTGGTGCTCGAAGGGCGCTACAACAACGCCGAGAAGTGGCGCGATCCGAAGGGCAAGGAGTTCCAGGCCGGCCAGCACTACTTCGTGGGCGGCAACACCAAGTTCTACGGCGCCGCCCTGCTGCGCATGCGCGAGCGCGACTTCGGCGCGGTCGAGCACGCGGGCGGCCTCTCGCCCGAATGGCCGATTCGCTACGCCGACCTCGAGCCCTACTACACGCGGGCCGAGCACCTCTACAGCGTGCACGGCACGCGCGGCGAGGATCCGACCGAGCCGTGGGCGAGCGCGCCCTTCAGGCACCCGGCGGTGAGCCACGAGCCGCGCATCCAGCGCCTCAACGACGGGATCGCCGCCCAGGGCTACCGGCCGTTCCACGTGCCCATCGGCATCCACCTCGACGAGTCGGACTGGCGCCGGAGCGCCTGCGTGCGCTGCGCGACCTGCGACGGCCATCCGTGCCTCGTCAACGCCAAGGCCGACGCGCAGGTCACCTGCGTGGACCCGGCGCTCCGGCACGAGAACGTGTCGCTCATGGTCAACGCCCTCGTGAAGAAGCTCGAGACCGACGCCGCCGGCCGCGCCGTCACGGGAGTGGTCGTCGAGCGCGAGGGCCGGACCGAAACGTACTCGGCCGATCTCGTGATCTCGGCGGCGGGCGCGATCAACTCGGCCGCGCTGCTGCTGCGCTCGGCGAACGACCGGCACCCGAACGGGCTCGCCAACGCGTCGGACCAGGTGGGGCGCAACTACATGTGCCACCTGAACAGCGTGATGATGCAGATCACGAAGTGCGAGAACCCCACGGTGTTCCAGAAGACCTGGGCCATGAACGACTTCTACTGGGGCACGAAGGAGTGGCCGCACCCGATGGGTCACGTGTCGTTCGTCGGCAAGCTCGACGAGCACACGCTGCGCGCGGGGGCGCCGAAGTTCGTGCCCGGCTGGACGCTCGACCAGATGGCGAAGCACTCGCTCGACTTCTGGCTCACCAGCGAGGACCTGCCGAGCGCCGGGAACCGCGTCACGGTGGAGCGCGACGGCCAGATCCGCCTGGACTACACGCCCAACAACGAGGAGTCGCACCGGCGCCTGACCCACGAGCTGCAGCGGGTGCTCCGGCGCGTGCCCTGCGACGCCCACGGCACCGAGTGCCACACCGAGCTGATCCCGATGCAGGCCTACATCGGCAAGCGCATCCCGCTCGCGGGCGTCGCGCACCAGAACGGCACCTGCCGGTTCGGCGCGGATCCGCGCTCCTCGGTGCTGGACCTGAACTGCAAGGCGCACGACCTCGACAATCTCTACGTGGTGGACGGCTCGTTCTTCCCCTCCAGCAGCGCGGTCAACCCGGCGCTCACGATCATGGCCAACGCGCTGCGAGTGGCCGAGCACCTGAAGGAGCGGCTGGGCGTGCGGGGCGAGGCCATGGTGGCGCAGGGAGGTGCGGCGTGAGGGCCCTCCGGCACGCGCTCGCCCTCGCGCTCCTCACGCTGCTGCTCGCGGTTTCGGCCCGGGCGGCCCAGGCGCCGCGGGTCCAGGCGGTGGGGCCCGTCGAGATCACGGTGTCGGACCTCGACCGGTCCGTGAAGTTCTTCACCGAGGTGCTGAAGTTCCGGAAGGTGTCGGAGCTGGAGACGCACGGTGAGGCCTACGAGCACCTGCAGGGGGTGTTCGGGGCGCGGGTGCGGCAGGCGACGCTGGCGCTCGGCGAGGAGGAGATCCAGCTCACCGAGTACCTCGCCCCGCGCGGGAAGGGGCGCCCCGAGACGCAGCGTTCGAACGACGGCTGGTTCCAGCACGTCGCGATCATCGTGAGCGACATGGACTCGGCCTACCGCCGCCTGCGCGCCTTCAAGGTCGAGCACGCCTCGACCGGGCCCCAGACGCTGCCGGACTGGAATCCCAACGCCGGCGGGATCTCGGCCTTCTACTTTCGCGACCCGGACGGCCACGCCCTCGAGGTGCTGCACTTCCCCAGGGGCAAGGGCGACCCGAAGTGGCAGCGGAAGGACCGGCTGTTCCTCGGGATCGACCACACCGCGATCGTGGTCGCCGACACCGACCGCAGCCTCGCCTTCTATCGCGACCTGCTCGGGATGCAGGTGCAGGGCGGCGCCGAGAACTGGGGGGTGGAGCAGGAGCGCCTCAACAACGTGTTCGGCGCGCACCTCCGGATCACCTCGCTCAAGGCGCCGGGCGGCGGACCGGCCATCGAGTTCCTCGAGTACCTCGCGCCGCGCGACGGGCGGGCCTACCCGGCGGACGCGCGCCCCAACGACCTGATCCACTGGCAGACCTCGCTCAAGACCCGCGACGCCGCCGCCGCGGCGAGCGCGCTGCGCTCCGCGCGGGCGGCGATGGTTTCGAGCGGCGTCGTGACGATGCCGGACCGCTCCCTCGGCTTTTCGAAGGGACTGATCGTGCGTGACCCGGACGGGCACGCCATGGAGGTGATCGAGGAATGAACCCGATGACGAAGCACCACGAAGGAAACACGCCGGCGCCCGCGGACGGGCGCGCGGCCGGCGCCGGGCGGACCGCGACGATGAAGGCGGTCGCCGTGATTCCGGGCACCGCGGACTCGATGCACCTGCGCGTGGTGCCGCGCCCCACGCTCGACCAGGTGCCGGGCGGACGCGGCGTGCTGGTGCGCGTGCTGCGGGTCGGGGTGGACGGCACCGACAAGGAGATCAACGCCGCCGAATACGGCGCGGCCCCCCCCGGCGACGACTACCTGATCACCGGACACGAGGGCTTCGGCCGCGTGGAGGCGGTGGGCGGGAACGTGACGGAGCTCGCCCCCGGCGACTACGTGGTGGCGACGGTCCGGCGCCCCGGCCATTCGATCTACGACCTGATCGGCACCAACGACATGACCACCGACGACACCTACTACGAGCGCGGCATCAACCTGCGCCACGGGTTCCTGTCCGAGTACTACGTGGACGACGCCGAGTACGTGGTGAAGGTGCCGCAGGGCCTGCGGCACGTCGGGGTGCTGCTCGAGCCGACCACCGTGGTCGAGAAGGGCATCGCCCAGGCCTGGGAGATCCAGCGCCGGCTGCGGGTGTGGAAGCCGAGGCGCGCCGCGGTGCTCGGCGCGGGCACCATCGGGCTGCTCGCCGCCATGGCGCTCCGGCTCCGCGGGCTCGACGTCACCGTCTTCGGGCGCACCCCGAAGCCGAACCTCAACGCCGAGCTGCTCGAGGCGCTGGGCGCGCGCTACCTCACCACGCAGGACGTGCCGGTGACGGAAGGCGCCCGGCGTCACGGCCCGTTCGACCTGATGTTCGAGGCCACCGGGTTCTCCCCGATCGTGTTCGAGGCCATGCAGGCGCTCGGCAAGAACGGCGTGCTGGTGCTGTCGAGCGTCACGGGGGGCGACCGCAGGGTCGAGGTGCCGGCCGACGCCATCAACCTGCAGTTCGTGCTCGGCAACAAGGTGATGGTGGGGACGGTCAACGCCAATCGCGAATATTTCGAGACCGGCGTCCGGGACCTGGCCCAGTGCGAGGCGCAGTACCCGGGCTGGCTGGCGCGGCTGCTCACGCACCCGGTGCCGGGCCTCGAGAACTGGAAGCAGCTCCTGGACGCGCTCACGCGCGGCCAGGGCGTCATCAAGGTGTTCTGCGAAGTCGCGGAACTCGAATCGGAGGGATCGTGATCGGGCCCATCGCCCGCGCCGCGCTGCTGGCGTCGGCGCTGTTCGCCGCGTGCGGAGCGGCCCCGGGAGCGCACGCCGGGAGCGTCAACGAGGAGAACGGGATCGCGATCCGCGGCTACGACCCGGTCGCCTACTTCACCGCGGGCCGGCCGACGCCCGGGCTCCGCAAGCACCGCGCGAGGCACGAGGGGGCGACCTTCCTGTTCGCGACCGCCGCGAACCGGGACTCGTTCGTCGCCAACCCCGCGAAGTACGCGCCGCGCTACGGCGGCTTCTGCGCCTACGGCGCCTCCCGCGGCTACAAGGCCGCGGTGGATCCGGCCGCCTTCAGCGTGGTGGGCGGCCGGCTGTACCTCAACTACGACGCGGAGGTGAAGCAGCTGTGGTCGGCGGACGTTCCCGGTTTCGTCGAGAAGGCCGACCGCAACTGGCCGGAGGTCGTGAAGACGGAGAAGGTGTATCGGTGAGACACTGGGGCCTCCCGAACCGGAGGTCCCGATGCTGGACGCGCTCAAGTCGTTCTTCACGCAGCACGCCGCCCCGCCCGCGGATGGGGCGCCCGCCGGGGCGGCGTCGAGCCGGCTCCACGTGGCCGCGTGCGCGCTGCTCCTCGAGATGGCGCACGCCGACGACGAGTTCTCGCCGGAGGAGCGCCGGCACGTGGAGCAGGCGCTCGGCCGGCACTTCGACCTCGGTGAGGAGCGGGTGCGCGAGTTGATCGAGCTGGCGGAGGCCGAGCGCCGCGAGGCCACCGACCTCCACCAGTTCACGTCCCTGATCGTGCGGCACTACGACGAGGGCCAGCGCCTGCTGCTCGCCGAGCTGCTGTGGCGGGTGGTGATGGCGGACGGCGAGCTGTCCCGCCACGAGGACTACCTGCTCCAGAAGCTGGCGCGGCTGCTCGACCTTCGCCCCGGCTACCTGGCCGAGGCCCGCCGCCGCGCCGACGGCGCGTAGGCTCCGTCCGGGAGCGCGGCCCGCCCGCGGGCCCGTCCCGGACGCGGCCTAACGGGCCGCCGACGCCAGCCGGAGGCTGCCCGATCCGGTCTCGACCGCCACCCGGGCGCCCCCTTCGCCGACGCGGCCCCGGAACGTGCCCCGTTCGCGCCGCTGGATTGTCACGGGCAGGTCGGTCCGGAAGTCGCCGCTCCCCGAGTCGAACGCCACCTCGGCCCCGAAGCCGCGCGGCACCCGCACCGTCACGTCCCCGGATCCGGTGTCCACGACGATTTCCTCGCAGGGCGCCGTGAGCGCGATCTCCACGGAGCCGCTTCCCGTGTCCACCGCGATGCGCCGGGCCGAAACATCCGCGAGCTCGACCGCGCCCGAGCCCGTGTCGCAGGAGAGCGTGGCGACCGAGAGGTCGCGGGCGCGGATCCCGCCCGAGCCGGTGTCCACGACGAGCCGGTCGCCGCGCACCCCCGCCACGTTCACGTCTCCCGAACCCGTGTCCACGCTCACCGGGCCGGTGGCGCCGCCCACGTTCACCTGCCCCGAGCCCGTGTCCACGACGAGCTCGCCGCGCGTCCCGCGGGTGTTGACCGCACCGGCGCCCGTGTCCACGCGGAGGACGCCGTCCACGTTGGTCACGGTGACGTCGCCGGCCGCCAGGTAGAGCGAGAGCTTCTGTCCCCGGGGGACGCTCACCACGAGATCGGCGTGCGCCTCGAGCCCGGAGCCCGAGCCGGAGATCCGGACGCGTTCGCGCCCCGAGTCCCAGCGCCGGCCGCCGTCCCCGCCGAACGTGCCGTCCTCCCGGACCCGGATGCCCGTGCTCGATCCGCGGCCCATCTCGGGGTAGATCACGCTGCGGGACGGGTACTTCACGACCAGCGTGCGCCGGCCGCGCAGGTCGCGCGTCTCGACGGTGAGGCGGTCGGCGTCGCGCCCCGCGGGGGTGATCACGGCCTCGACCGAGCTGCCGGTACCGGGTTCGAGGCGGGCCGTGCCGGCGAGGTTGTAGATCGCGAGGTCGGGACCGGAGAGGGTGGCCCGCTGGACCGAAGCGGCGGTGGCGCGGTTCGCGACCATCGAGATCGCGGCGAGCGCCATGAACAGCAGGCCGAGGGCGACGAGGAAGGTGGTGGCGAAGCCGCGCGCTCGGCGCTGCGGCGTGGTGCGGAACGGAAGGGCGTGCATGGGCGGACTCCGGGAAGGAGGGAGCGACGGCGAATGGTCCCCCTACGCGGGGACCCCGCCGCCGGGTTGCATCGGTCACCGATGAGAGCGCGGGACCCGGCGAAGCGTTGCCTCGGGGTGCGTGAGCCGCCCGGGCGGGGCGGCGCGTCCCGCGGGCGAGCCGGAGCGCGACGCCGCCCGGCGCGACCCGATCGGCGCGCGGTTCCGGGCGCGCTCGCGACGGCGGCCGGCCGTGTCCGCTTCCGGGACGCGGCAATCCCGCGAGCGGACACCGGGCCCGCGGCCGCGGGCGCGGGGCGGCGCTAAGTCCATGGAATCCCGTCGCGGCCGAAGGCGTGCGACCGGTACGGATCTTCCAGTGCAACGTTGCGCGAGCCGGCCCCGTCAACGCCGGAAACGGAGGATTCGATGGATGTTCCCCGCACCCCGAAGAAGAAGCACCACGCCCTGGTCTGGGGAGGCGTGGTGGCGGCGCTGATCCTGGTCACCCTCGGCATGTCCCGCCTCGGACCCGCCGCCCCCACGCTGGAGCGCTCCTCCGTGCTCCTCGACACCGTGAAGCGCGGGGAGTTCCGGCGCGAGGTGCGGGCGATCGGCACGCTGGTGCCCGAGGACCAGCGCATGGTCCCCGCGCTCACCGCCGGGCGCGTCGAGCGCGTGTTCGTCCGCCCCGGCGCCCGGGTCGAGCCCGCGACCGTGCTGCTCGAAATGAGCAACCCCGACGTGCAGCTCGAAGCGCTCGACGCCGAGCGCCAGCTCAAGCAGGCCGAGGCCGACCTCGCCGGCCAGCGCGCCACGCTCGAGGGCCAGCGGCTCGCGGCCGAGGCCACGGTGGCGGCCGCACGGCTCGAACACCGCAACGCCGAGCGCGAGGTGAAGGTGGCCGAACGGCTGGCCGGCGAGGGGCTCACCTCGGCGATGGAGATCGAGCGGGCCCGCGACAAGGCGGAGGAGGCCCTCCACAAGTACGAGAGCGAGAAGAAGCGCTTCCAGCTCATCACCGAGTCCACCGCCGCCCAGCTCGAGCTCCGCAGGTCGGAGGTGGACCGGCTGGCGGCGATCGCCCGGTTCCAGCGCGACCGGGTGGCCTCGATGCAGGTGCGGGCCGGCGCCGCGGGCACGGTGCAGGAGCTGTCGCTCCAGCCCGGCCAGTGGGTGCAGCCCGGCCAACTGCTCGCGCGCGTGGCGGGGCAGGAGCGCCTCAAGGCGGTGGTGCAGGTGCCGGAGGTCCTGGCCCGCGACCTCGCGCTCGGGCTCCCCGCCACGGTGGACACGCGCAACGGCGTGGTGAAGGCGCGCGTGAGCCGCGTGGATCCCTCGGTGCAGGGCGGCACCGTGACCGTGGACCTCGCGCTCACCGACTCGCTGCCGCGCGGCGCGCGGCCCGACCTCAGCGTCGAGGCGGTGATCGAGATCGAGCGGCTGTCGAACGTGCTGTACGTGGGCCGGCCGGCGGAGGGCTCGAGCGAGGCCACCGTGCCCCTGTTCCGGGTCGAGCGCGACGGGCACCTCGCGGTGCGCGTGCCGGTGCGGCTCGGCAAGGGCTCGGCCGACCACGTGGAAGTGCTCGAAGGACTGGACGAAGGCGATCGGATCGTGCTCTCGGAGATGTCCCGGTGGGCGAACGCCGAGCGCGTGAGGATCAAGTGAGCGAACGACCGGCCCCACCCAAGGAGACCCCGATGACCGCGACCCTGAATCCCGTTACCGAGGCGCGCCGGGACGGCGCCGCCGCCACGGCCGCCGGGCTGATCCGGCTCAGCGACGTGCAGAAGGTGTTCACCACCGACGAGGTCGAGACCCACGCGCTGCTGGGCGTGCACCTCGAGATCCGCAGGGGCGAGTTCCTCTCGATCGCGGGTCCCTCGGGCTGCGGCAAGTCCACGCTGCTCTCGATCCTCGGCCTGCTCGACGCGCCGACCTCGGGCCGCTACGTGCTCGACGGGCAGGAGGTGCAGAGCCTCTCGTTCGGCGAGCGCGCGCGCATCCGCAACCGGCAGATCGGGTTCATCTTCCAGAGCTTCAACCTGATCGGCGACCTGACGGTCGAGGAGAACGTGGAGCTGCCGCTCACCTACCGCGGCATGGCGGCGCCCGAGCGCCGGCGGCGCGTGTCGGATTCGCTCGAGCGCGTGCACATGGCCCATCGCGCGCGGCACCTGCCGAGCCAGCTGTCGGGCGGCCAGCAGCAGCGCGTGGCGGTGGCGCGCGCGCTGGCCGGCGACCCGGTCATCCTGCTCGCCGACGAGCCCACCGGAAACCTCGACTCGGCCAACGGCGAGGCGGTGATGAACCTGCTGCGCGAGCTGCACCAGCAGGGGGCGACGATCTGCATGGTGACGCACGACCCGCGCTTCTCGCGGTTCGCCGACCGGATCGTCCACCTGTTCGACGGACGCCTCGTCGACGAGCAGAGGGGCTAGCCGATGGACGTTCTCTTCCAGGACCTGCGCTACGCGCTGCGCTCGCTGCGCCGCACGCCCATCTACACCGCGGTGGTGGTGGCGGTCATGGCGCTCGGCATCGGACTCAACACCATGGTGTTCACCATGGTCTACGGGGTGCTCTACCGGCCGCTCCCGCTTCCCGGATCCGAGCGCCTGGTCTCGGTGGACCACTTCGAGCCGAAGCAGAACAACGACCAGTCGATCTCGTTCACCATGCTGCGCGACCTGCGCGGCCGCGCGAAGAGCTTCGAGGCCCTCGGGGGTTTCTGGGACCACAACGCCTTCGTGACGATCGGGCGCGAGCCCGAGCAGCTGTTCGGCACGACCATGACCTACGACCTGTTCGACGCGCTCGGGGTCAAACCCATCCTCGGCCGCGGCTTCACCGCCGAGCACGAGCAGATGGGCCCGAACTGGGTGCCGATCGTGATCAGCCACCGCATCTGGAAGAACCGCTTCCAGGGCGATCCGGCGATCCTCGGCAAGACGCTCCGGATGAACGGGCGCACCCGCACCATCATCGGCGTGATGCCGGAGGGCTTCACCTGGCCCGAGGTGCAGGATTTCTGGATTCCCATGGGCTACGACGCGAAGGACGACACCTGGGACTCCTTCAGCCTGAGGGTCGCCGCCCGCCTCAAGCCCGGCGTCACCGCCGAGCAGGCCGACGCCGAGATGAAGACCCTGATGGCCGGCTACCTGCGCGACCACCCCAAGGAGCTCGAGGGGCTGACGATGCGCGTGATGCCGTACAAGGAGCGGACGGTGCTCGACATCCGCCCGATGATGCTCCTGCTGCAGGCGGCGGTCGTGTTCGTGCTCCTGATCGCGTGCGCCAACGTGGCGAACCTGATGCTGGCGCGCGCCGCGGCCCGCCGGCGGGAGATCAGCCTGCGCATGGCGCTCGGCGCCTCGCGCGGCCGCATCACGCGCCAGCTCCTCACCGAAAGCGTGCTGGTCGCCTGCCTCGGCGCGGTGCTCGGCGTGATGCTGGCCCACTGGGGCAACCGGCTGTGGATGGGGATGATCCCGCTCGAGATGCCGATGTGGCTCGACTTCGACATCGACGCGCCGGTGCTGCTGTTCACGGTCGGCGTGACGGTGCTCTCGGGGCTGCTGTTCGGCTTCGCGCCCGCCCTGCACGCCGGCGACGGCCGCCTGAGCGAGGCGCTCCGCGAGGGCAGCGCGCAGGCCGGCTTCTCGCGGGGCCGCAACCGCCTGCGCGCGGGGCTGGTGGTCGCCGAGGTCGCGCTCTCGCTGGTGCTGCTGGTGGGGGCGGGGCTCATGATCCGCAGCTTCCTCAACCGTTACGACCTCCAGAACAACCTGCGCCTCGACGGCGTGCTGACGGGACGCGTGCTGCTGCCCTTCGCCACCTACCCGGAGAACCACCAGAAGCTGGAGTTCTTCCGGGCGGTGATGCCGCAGATCGCGGCGATCCCCGGGGTGCAGGCCCTGAGCGCGGTCCAGACCCTGCCGCTCGGGCGCAACGGCTGGGGACGGCGCGTCATCACCCAGGACGCGAAGGACCAGGACCCGAAGCACGCGGTCCCGGTGCGCTACGGCATCGTCTACCCCGACTACTTCCGCATCCTCGGCATCCCGCTCCGGGCGGGGCGCGACTTCAACGCCCTCGACACGCCCACGTCGGAGCGCGTCGCGATCGTGAGCGAGGCGTTCGCGAAGAAGTTCTGGCCCGGCCAGAGCGCCCTGGGCCGCCACTTCAAGTACGCGGGCCAGCCGGACTCGGTGGGCTGGACCACCGTGGTCGGCGTGGCGGGCAACGTGCTCCAGAACGTGGAGGACGACGAGCAGCGGCTCGAGCAGGCCTACGTGCCCCACACGCAGGATCCGGTGCAGATGATGACCTTCACGGTCCTGTCCGACGCCCCGCCCGCGGCGCTGGCCGCGAAGATCCGCTCGATCCTCCAGAGCCGGGATCCGGACCAGGCGCTGGTCGAGGTCCGGAACATCCGGGAGCACGTGAAGTTCTCGATGTGGACCCACCGTCTCTTCACCTCGCTGTTCGGCGTGTTCGCGGTGATCGCGCTGGTGATCGCGGGGGTCGGCATCTTCGGCGTGATGTCCTACTCCGTGAGCCAGCGCACCCAGGAGATCGGGATCCGCATGGCGCTCGGGGCCGAGCCCGCGGCGGTGGTGCGCATGGTGACGATGCAGGCGCTCCGCCTGACCGGCGTCGGCATCGGCATCGGCCTCGCGGCGGCGTGGGGGGTCACGCGCTTCATGCAGTCGCAGCTGTTCGGCGTGAACGCGACCGACCCGCCGACCTTCACGGTGGTGAGCGTGCTGCTGGTGCTGTCCGGGGTGACCGCCGCGTGGCTGCCCGCGCTGCGCGCCTCGCGCGTGGATCCGATGGTGGCGCTGCGTTACGAGTGAAGGGGCCGGCCCGGCCGCGGGCCGGATCCCCGAGGCGCGCGGCCCGGACGCATGGGCCGGGCCGCGCGTGCTAGTCTGCGATTCCCGCCGCCGCGCGGAGCGCGCTCGCGCTCCGCGCGGCCCCGATGGACCCGTACCCCGCCCGGACCGTGCGCATCCTCGTAGCCGACGACGACACCGACGTCCTGACCGCGCTCCGCGTGCTGCTCCGGCACGAGGGCTGGGAGGTGGAGACCGCCACGTCGCCCGCGCTGGTGCTCGCGGCGCTCGATCGCAGCGACTTCGACGTGGCGCTGCTGGACCTCAACTACGCGCGTGACACGACCTCCGGCCGCGAAGGGCTCGACCTGCTCGAGCTGCTGCGCGCGCGCGACGCCACGCTCCCGGTGGTGGTGATGACGGCGTGGGGCAGCGTGGAGGGCGCGGTCGCGGCGGTGCGGCGCGGGGCGCGGGACTACGTGCAGAAGCCGTGGGAGAACGAACGGCTGCTCCAGACCCTGCGCACCCAGCTCGAGCTCGGGCAGGCGCTGCGCATCGGCCGGCGGCTCGAGGCCGAGAACCAGCTGCTGCGCCGCGACGGCGCGCCCACCATGATCGCCGAATCGCCGGCGATGCGGCCGGTGCTCGACCTGATCGCGCGGGTGGCCCCGAGCGACGCCCACGTCCTGATCACCGGGGAGCACGGCACCGGCAAGGAGCTGGCGGCGCGGCTGGTGCACGCGGCTTCGGCGCGGGCGGACCGGCCGCTGATCGCGGTGAACATGGGCGGGCTCACCGAATCGCTCTTCGAGAGCGAGCTGTTCGGGCACGTGAAGGGCGCCTTCACCGGCGCCACCGGCGACCGGGCGGGCCGCTTCGAGCTCGCCGACGGCGGCACGCTGTTCCTCGACGAGATCGCCAACCTGCCCGGCCCCCAGCAGTCCAAGCTGCTGCGCGTGCTCCAGAGCGGCGAGTTCGAGCGGGTCGGCGCCTCCCGCACCCGCCGCGCCGACGTGCGGCTGCTGACCGCCACCAACGCCGACCTCCGTGACGAGGTGCAGCAGGGCCGCTTCCGCGAGGACCTTCTGTTCCGGCTCAACACCGTCGAGATCCGGCTGCCCCCCCTGCGCGAGCGGCGCGAGGACATCCCGCCGCTGGCACGCCACTTCCTCGCGCGCCACGCCCGGCGCTACCGCAAGCACCTCGAAGGCTTCGAGGAGGCCGCGCTCCAGGAGATGCTCGCCCACGCCTGGCCCGGCAACGTGAGGGAGCTCGAGCACGCCATCGAGCGCTCGGTGCTGCTCGCGCGCGGGCGGCTGGTGGGAGTGGCCGATCTCGGGCTCCGGCCCGCGGCCGCCACCGCGTCGGCGGCGATCGAATCGCTGACGCTCGAGGAGGTCGAGCGGCTGCTCATCCAGCGGGCGCTCCAGCGGCACTCGGGGAACGTGAGCGAGGCGGCGAAGACGCTGGGGCTCTCGCGGAGCGCCCTCTACCGGCGGCTCGAGCGCCACGGGCTGTAGCGGCCCGGGCGGGCCCCCGGGCGCCCGCTGCCCCCGGCCCGGAATCGTGGCACCATGCCGCGCATGCGCCGCCGACCCCTGCGACACGAGACCCGCGTGGTGCTCACCGCGCTCGCGGCCGGGCTTCCCGCGGTGCTGCTCGCGGCGTGGGCGCTCGCGCTGCCGCGCTTCGATGCGCTCGACCGGTGGACGCTGGGCGGCGCCGTGTTCGGGGCGTGGGTGGTGGGCGCGGCGCTGGTGGGCGAGCGCGTGGTGCGGCCGTTCCACACGCTCTCCAACATGATCGCGGCGCTCCGCGAGGGGGACTTCTCGATCCGTGCCCGCGGCGCCGATCCGCGCGGCGCGATCGGGCTCGCCCTGTGGGAGGTGAACGCGCTCGCCGACACGCTGCGCCGCCGCCGACTCGACGTGACCGAGGCCACCGCCCTGCTGCGCCACGTGATGGATTCGATCGACGTGGCGCTGTTCGCCTTCGACGAGGAGCGGCGGCTGAGGCTCGTGAACCGCGAAGGGGAGCGCCTGCTCGCGCTGCCCGCGGAGCGGGCGCTCGGCCGGAGCGCCGGGGAACTCGGGCTCGGGCCCGCGCTCGAGGGCGACACCCCGCGCCTCGTCGATCTGCCGCTTGCGGGCGGAGCCGGCCGCTGGGAGCTGCGGCGCGGGCCGTTCCGGCAGGCCGGGCGGCCCCACGAGCTGCTGGTGCTCTCGGACCTCACCCGCGCCCTGCGCGAGGAAGAGCGCGACGCCTGGCAGCGGCTGGTGCGGGTGCTGAGCCACGAGATCAACAACTCGCTCACCCCGATCCAGACGCTGGCCGGCACGCTGCGCGCGCGGGTCCGGCTCGGGGAGGGCCCCGTGGACGCGGGCGCGGGCCCCGACCTCGACGAGGGGCTCGCGGTGATCGAGAGCCGCTCGCGCGCGCTGTCCCGCTTCATGAGCGCCTACGCGCAGCTCGCCCGGCTTCCCCGGCCGCGGTTCGCGTCCCTCGACGTGGCGGCGTGGATCGGGCGCGTGGCGGCGCTCGAGTCGCGACTCCCCGTGAAAGTCGAGCCCGGGCCTTCGTTGCGCATCGTCGCGGATGGCGACCAGCTCGACCAGCTGCTCATCAACCTGGTGCGCAACGCGGTGGACGCCGCGCTCGAGACCGGGGGCGGCGTCACGATCGGCTGGACGTGCGGAGAAGACTGGCTCGAGGTGACCGTGCGCGACGACGGGCCCGGGCTGCCGGATCCGGCCAACCTGTTCGTGCCGTTCTTCACCACCAAGCCCGGCGGCTCGGGGATCGGCCTCGCGCTCAGCCGCCAGATCGCCGAAGCGCACGGCGGGACCGTGTCGCTCGCCGCCCGCCCCGATGCCCGCGGCGCGGTGGCGACCCTGCGCCTGCCGGTGCGGCGGGGCTGATCGGCCCGGCCGGTCGCGTTTCCCGCCCGGCCGGCTAGGCGCTCTCCTCCGACACGTCCGCCTCGGCGTCCATCGGCCCGGCATCGGCCATCTCGTCGCCCGCCCCGTCGGGCTCGATGCCCAAATCGCCCAGATCGCCGATGTCGTCGCCGGCCGATCCCGGCGAGCGCTTGCGGAGGCGGCGCTCCTCCCGCTTCTGGTTGGCTCGGGCCACGCGCTGCAGTTCTTTCTGTCGCTTGAGAAAAGACGGGCGTTTGTTGCCTGCCATGTCGACTCCTTTCGGCCGCCTCCGCTCACGGAGGAGGGCGGGCGTGAACGTCCAGATCGGACCGTGAGGGCTGCATGGTGACAGGCTCCGGCCCCGAGCGCTCGCGCCTCGCGTTCCGGAGGCGGGCGAGCCAGGCCATCCCGCGCCCGGCGGCTCGTGTTTCGGTCCACGCCGACGGCCCAACAAGACGGCCCCAGGCCGCGATCCCGGCCTCGTTTCGCCGGGAAACCTCCGGCCTGGGCGGGCACGGGGACCGGCGAGGAGAAGCACGAGGTTCCCCCGGCCAGGGGGGGGAGGTCCTTCCCTGGGACTTCCGAATGAGGGAAGGCGCACCAGCCCGGCACGGCGGGCCCCGGCAGGCGTCGCGGCGTGGGCGGTCGGCCCGCGGTTCGGCCCGTCACCCGCCCGTCCGGACATCTGGAGGTGCAGCTGCGGCCCGTCACGGACTCTTCGTGGCGCACACCGGCGCCCGCCACGGGGCCGCGTCAGTTCATCAGCGTCGCGCGCACCATGCGCTGATTCGTGCCCTGGCTGAGCCGCAGGAAATAGAGCCCCGGCTTCAGGCGCTGGCCCGCGGTCAGGTCCACGACGTGACGCCCGGCGCCGAGAGCACCCACCGCGCGCTCGCGCACGCGGCGCCCGGCGACGTCCAGCAGCTCGATCGTCGCGGGCTCGCCGGTGGGCAGCGCGAAGTGGACGAGCATCCGCCCGCCGAACGCCGGATTCGGCCGCACGCCGTCGAGCGCGAAGGCGAGCGGTGCGGCGGCGCCGGTCACGTCGGTGGTCTGGGAGGGACCGACCACCGCGAACGGACTCTCGTTGCCGTTCCGATCCACCGCCGAAAGCTTGTAGTAGCCGCCGGCCGGCCCGACGTCCGCGTAGCCGGTGTCGGGCAGCGCGGTGACCAGCGTGCCGGGTCCCGGCACGAAGTCGGCCGTCGTGGCGCGGTAGAGACGGAAGGTGGCGAAGTCGCCCGCCGGGCTCACGCCCCAGTGCAGATGGGTGGCGCCGCTGAGATACGCGGCGAGGAACGGCGAGGGCGCGGGGGGCGGGAGGTTGTCCACCGAGAAGCCGTCCCCGACGCCCGAGTCGAAGTAGGTGTAGGGACTGCTGGTGACGGCGCGGACCACGAACGCCGAGAACTCGAGCGAGGCCGCGGTGGCGTCCACCAGCGTCGGGACGACGACGTTGTACTCGGACTCGCCGTGCGCGGGAGCGGTCATCAGGTAAGTCCAGCCCGCGAGGTCGAGGCCCGGATTCGAGGGCCGCGCGGCCGTTGACTGCGGCAGCGGATCGTTGCGGCGGTAGATCTCGTAGCCCTGGATCGTGACGCCCACGCCCGGCGCGTCGGCCGAGGAGCGCAGGAATCGGATCTGCGCGGACCGGCCCTGGTCGTTGCGGACGTCGGAAACGAGCGCGACGGCGGGAGGAGTCACGAACTTCTGGACGCGGTGATTGAGGTAGTCCACGACGAAGACGTTGCCGGTGGCGTCGGTGGCCAGGCCGAGGGGAAAGTCGAACTGTCCGTTCCCGTTTCCGAATGAGCCCCATTGCGCGAGATAAGCCCCGGTGCTCGTGAACATCTGGATGCGGTGGTGGTTGTCCGTGACGTAAACGTGGCCGGCGGCATCGATGGCGACGCCCTGGGGATAGTTGAACTGCCCGTTGCCGCTGCCGTTCGAGCCCCACTTCCCGAGAAAGGCTCCGGTGCTCGTGAATTTCTGGATGCGATGGTTGAGCTGGTCCGCAACGTAGACGTGGCCGACGGCGTCGGTGGCCACCCAGGCGGGCCAGTTCAATTGCCCGTTGCCACTGCCGGGGGTCCCCCACTGGGTGAGGTAGGCGCCGCTGCTCGTGAACTTCTGGATGCGGTGGTTGTCCCGGTCCGCAACGTAGACGTTGCCCGCGACGTCGGTGGCCACGCCGAAGGGGAAGTTGAACTGCCCGATGCCGCTGCCGGGGGTCCCCCACTGATCGAGGTAGGCGCCGGTGCTCGAGAACTTCTGGATGCGGTTGTTGACCTGATCCGCGACGAAGACGTTGCCGGCGGCGTCCGTGGCAACACCGTAGGGGTAGTAGAACTGCCCGTTGCCGTTTCCGAACGAGCCCCACTGCGTGAGGTACGTGCCGGTGCCCGTGAACTTCTGCATGCGGTGGTTGTTGTAGTCCGCGACGTAGACGTTCCCGGCGGCGTCGGTGCAGATCCCGACGGGCCAGCTGAGCTGCCCGTTGCCGCTGCCGTTCGTGCCCCATTCGAGCACGAAGGCCGCGGGCGGCTCGGAGAGCGCCACGCCCGCGCCGCTGAACTTCTGGATGCGGTGGTTGTCCTCGTCGGCGACGTAGACGTTTCCGGCCGCGTCGAGCGCCACGCCGGACGGAGAGGTGAACTGCCCGTTGCCGGTGCCCCCGCTTCCCCACCGGGTGAGGTAGGTGCCGGTCCCGCCGAACTTCTGGATGCGCTGGTTTTCGCGGTCCGCGACGTAGACGTTGCCGACCGCGTCCGTGGCCACGCCGGTCGGGAGATTGAACTGCCCATTGCCGCTGCCCGGCCCGCCCCACTGGGTGACGTAGACGTTCGGGGCGCTGAACTTCTGGATGCGGTGGTTGTAGGTGTCCACCACATAGATGTTGCCGCGACCGTCGGTGGCCACGCCGTACGGCCGGTTGAACTGGCCGTTGCCGCTGCCCGGGCCGCCCCACTGGGCGAGGTAGGCGCCGGCGCCACTGAACTTCTGGATCCGGTGGTTGTCGGTGTCGGCGACGTACACGTTGCCGGCGGCGTCCGTTCCCACGCCGACGGGAAGATTGAACTGCCCGTCGCCGCTCCCGGTGCCGCCCCACGAGGTGACGTAGGTGCCGGAGCCGGTGAACTTCTGGATGCGGTTGTTGCCGGTGTCCGCGACGTACACGCTTCCGGCGGCGTCGATCGCCACGCCGTAGGGCTGGTTGAACTGACCGGCGCCGCTTCCGACGCTGCCCCATCGGGTGATGAAGTTCCCTCGAGCGTCGAACTTCTGGACGCGGTGGCCCTGGGTATCCGCGACGTAGACGTTGCCGAGCGCGTCGGTCGCCACGCCGACCGGGTAGTTGAACTGCCCCGGAGCGCTGCCGTTGTTGCCCCAGGTCAGCTGAAATGTCGGCGTGGTCGGGCCGGTCGAGGCGGAGGCCGCGAGCGGAAGGAGGAGCAGCAGCGGAACGGCGGATGATCGGCGCAAGACGAGCCTCCTCAGTCCACCAGCGTCGCACGGGCCACGCGCTGGTTCGTGCCCTGCGTCAGACGAAGGAAGTAGAGCCCGGGCGTGAGACGCCGGCCTCCGCTGAGGTCCACGACGTGGCGCCCGGCGCCGAGCGAGCCGATCGCGCGCGCGCGCACGCGGCGTCCGGCGACGTCGAGCAGCTCGAGCGTGGCGGGCGCGCGTTCGGGCAGGGCGAAGTGGACGAGCATCCGTCCGCCGAACGCCGGATTCGGCCGCACCCCTTCGAGTGCGAACGCGAGCGGGGCGTCGAAGTTTGGGATGTCGGTGGTCTGGAAGGGACCGGCCAGCGCGAAGGGACTCTCGTTGCCGTTCACGTCCACCGCCGTGAGCTTGTAGAAGCGTCCCGCCGGGCCGGCGTCCACGTAGCCCGTGTCGGGGGCTGCCGTCACCAGGGTTCCGAGCCCGGGCACGAAGTCGGCGCTTTCGCCGCGATAGAGACGGAACGTGGAGAAATCGCTGGCCGTGCTCACGCCCCAGTGCAGATGAGTGGCGCCCGATTCGTAGGCGGCGAGGAACGGAGTCGGCGCGGGCGGTGAGAGGTTGTCCACCGAGAAGCCGTTCTCGACCCCCGAGTCGTAGAAGGTGAAGGGATCGCTGGTGGCGGCGCGGACCATGAAGGCGGAGTACTCGAGCGAGGCCGAGGTGGCGTCCACCAGCGTCGGGACGACCATGCTGTACTCGGATTCGCCGTGCGCCGGCGCGGTCATCAGATAGGTCCAGCCCGCCAGATCGAGGCCCGGGCGCGTTGATCCCGCCTGGAGGGCGGCCGCATCGCCGCTCGAGAAGGCAGGTCCCGGCAGCGGGTCGTTGCGGCGATAGACCTCGTAGCCCTGGATCGTCACGCCGGTGCCCGGGGCGTCTGCCGAGCAGCGCAGGATTCGCAGCTGGGCCCAGCGTCCCTGGTCGTTACGGACGTCGGAAACCAGGGCGATGGCGGCGGGGTTCACGAACTTCTGGACGCGGTGGTTGTTGTAGTCCGAGACGTAGACGTTGCCGCTGGCGTCCGTGGCCACGCTGACCGGGTCATAGAACTGCCCGTTCCCGCCGCCGAAGCCGCCCCACTGGGTGATGTAGGTCCCGGTGTTGCTGAACTTCTGGACGCGGTGGTTGACATCGTCCGCGACGTAGACGTTGCCGGCGTTGTCGACGGTCACGCCGTACGGGTTGGCGAGCTGGCCGTTGCCGCTGCCGTACGTGCCCCACTGGAGGATGAAGTTCCCCAGGGCGTCGAATTTCTGGATGCGGTGGTTGTACTCGTCCCCGACGTAGACGTTGCCGGCGGCATCCGTGGCCACGCCGTGCGGGACATTGAACTGCCCGTTGCCGCTGCCGCCGGTGCCCCACTGGGTGAGGTAGGTGCCGGTGCTGGTGAACTTCTGGATGCGGTTGTTGTAGGAGTCCGCGACGTAGACGTTGCCGGCGGCATCCGTGGCCAGGCCGGTCGGGTAGGTGAACTGCCCGTCGCCGGTGCCGCTGGCGCCCCAAGTGGCGATGAAGGTGCCCGCGCCGGTGAACTTCTGGACCCGATCGTTGCTCGCGTCCGCCACGTAGACATTGCCGGAGGCGTCCGTGGCCAGGCTGGTCGGGTAGAGGAACTGCCCGTTGCCACTGCCGGGGCCGCCCCACTGGGTGATGTAGGCCCCGGTGCTGCTGAACTTCTGGATGCGGTGATTGATTTGGTCCGCAACGTAGACGTTGCCGGCCGCGTCCGTGGCCACGCCGTACGGGTTGGAGAACTGCCCGTTGCCGCTGCCGGATGTACCCCACTTGAGCACGAATGCAGCCGGCGCTTCGGAGAGCGCCGCGCCGGCGCCACTGAACTTCTGGATTCGGTGGTTGTTCTGATCGGCGACATACACGTTACCTGCGGCATCCACCGCGATCCCGACCGTGTACTGGAACTGTCCGTCGCCGCCGCCGCCCGTTCCCCACTGGGTGAGGTAGGTGCCGCTGGCGGTGAATTTCTGAACGCGACTATTGATCGCGTCCGCGACGTAGACACTTCCGACCGCGTCCGTCGTCAGCCTCCACGGCGTATTGAACTGCCCATCACCGCCGCCCAGGCCGCCCCACTGTGCGAGGTAGGTACCGGTGCCGCTGAACTTCTGGACTCGATGGTTGTAGGTGTCCGCGACATAGACGTTGCCTGCCGCGTCCGTAGCCAGACCCACGGGATAGGAGAACTGCCCATTGCCGCTTCCGTTCGTGCCCCATTGGGTGAGGTAGGTCCCGGTGCCGCTGAACTTCTGGATTCGGTGGTTGTTCGAATCCGTGACGAAGACGTTGCCGGCGGCATCCGTGGCCACGCTGTTCGGGAGATCGAACTGCCCGTTGCCGCTGCCGTTCGTGCCCCACTGGGCGAGATAGGCGCCGGCAGCGCTGAACTTCTGGATGCGGTAGTTGCTCAGGTCCGCAACGTAGACGTTGCCGGTCGCGTCCGTGGCCACGCTCGTCGGGGTGTTGAACTGCCCGTTCCCGCTGCCGGGTGTTCCCCATTGCGTGATGAAGTTCCCGAGACGGTCGAATTTCTGGACACGGTGGTTTTGGAGGTCCGCGACGTAGACATTGCCGAGTCCGTCGGTGGCGACTCCGCCGGGAGACACGAACTGGCCTGGAGCGCTGCCGGCGTTGCCCCATTTCAGAAGGAACGTCGGCGTGGTCGGTCCGGTCGAGGCGGAGCAGAAGCCCGGGGCCATCAGTACGAGCAGCAGGGCGGGCAGCGAAGGCAGCTTGCGAAACGTGAACCAGGGTCGCATGGCCGATCTCCCGAAACGGCGCTCGAGGGCGCCGGGACCTGAGCCGGAAGGGGACGAGCCGCGCCAGCTCCAATCAGCAGGAATCCGCGAGGCGCCCGCGGATCACAGGAATTCCGCCGGGGTGCCGGCGGCGGGTCCGGTCGGGCGACGCCGAGCGCGCCCGACCCGGCCGCCCGGTCAGCGCGTCCAGACGAGCTTGCGTACCTGTCGCAGCTCCTCGGTCTCGAGGATCAGGAAGTAGAGGCCCGCCGGCGTCCGGGTTCCGGTGCCGGCCGATCCGTCCCAGTCGAACGCGTGCTCGCCCGCCTCCAGCCTCCCGTGATGGATCCCCGCCACGCGCCGGCCGGCCACGTCGGCGATCGTGAGGTCGACCCGCTGGGCGTGGGAGAGCGCGACCGCGAAGCGGGTCCGGCCGCGTCCCGGGTTCGGCGATGGCGCGCGGCTGAAGCCCGTGGTCCATGACCTCGATGAAGGCGGAACGGGGTCCGGGGGCACGCTGACCACTCGAGCCTGAGTCTCTTCGAGCACCCAGACGTCGGCCAGGCGTCCGCTGGTTCCCGCTCCCCCGAACACCACCATGCGATGCCCGTTGGCCTGCACCGCGCTGTGGAGGGAGCGAGGGGCGGGGGGAGCGCCGACGGGGACGAAGTCGACCCAGGCCGGAGCGCCCGTGCCGTTGCCGTCGGTCAGCGTCAGCACACCGTCATCCGGAACGCCTCCGATCCGCCCGCCGAACGTCGTCACCCGGTTGGTGACCGGATCGTAGACTCCGCTCTGCAGCGACCACGGGGACGGCGGCGAGCCGCCGGGGCTCCGCTGGATCCACTCCGGAGCGCCGATCCCGTTCGCGTCCGCGAGCACCCACATCTCGTTGTCGCTGGAGCCGCAGGGCACGAGCCCGCCGATCATGGTCAGGCGATTCGTCGCGGCGTCGTACGTGGTGAGCGCGTGAGCGCGCGGCCCGGGCGGTGAGCCTGCGGGGCTGAGCTGCGACCAGACCGGCGTGCCCCCCGTGCCGTTGGCGTTCGTGAGCACCCAGACGTCGTTCAGCCCGGTTCCGCAGGGAGGCCCATCGTCGCCGCCGAAGACGATCATCCGGTTGGCCGCAGCGTCGTACGCGGCGCCGTGCCCGGTGCGGGCCGCGGGCGGCGTCCCGCCCGGCGAGAGCTGCGTCCAGACCGGCGTTCCGGCCGTGCCGTCCGCGCCGGACAACACCCAGACCTCGGCATTCGCGGCCGGAGTTCCGGAGGCGTCGTCGCCGCCGAAGACGATCAGCCGGTTGCCTGCCGCGTCGTAGACGGCCGAGTGGCCCTCGCGTGCCGAGGGCGGACCGCCGGTCGGCGAGAGCTGCGTCCACCCGGGGTTCCCGGCCTGCGCGTCGGCGTTCGAGAGCACCCACACGTCGTTGCGGGGTCCGGTGTCGGAGAGGCCGCCGAACACGATCATGCGGCCGGAGGCCGGATTGAAAGCGGCGGCGTGCCGCTCACGCGCCGGGGGCGGTGCCCCGGTGGGAAGCAGGTGTGCCCAGGTCTGGCCGACCGCCTCGAGCGTGATGCTGCCCGCCCCGACCCGAGGGTAGAGCGAGACCCCGCCGCCGAGCTCGAGCCCGGTGTAGCTGGGACTTCCCGTCTGCACGAGCGCGCCGAAATCGACGATCTGGAAGGTTTGTCCGGGCGTGGGCACGAAGCCGTTGATCAGGGTGATGTGGACCGGCGCGTTGAGGGTGAGCGTTCCCGTGACCGTCAGCCGGTCGTACCCGGTGCCCGGGCTGGCTCCGCCGAGCTCGATGTTGATCGCTCCAGTCGCATCCACCGGGCAGTGGCCGCTGATGGTCAGGCTGCCGGCGGACGTGCCGGGGCTGATGTTGCCGCCGTTGGTGAAGGTCGTTCCCGTTCGGTTCAACGTGCCGTTGCCTCGGAGCGTGGCTCCGGCGGCGTGCACGAACCCGCCGCCGGTGATCGTCAGCGTGCGCGCCGCGCCGATCGAGACCGTGCCGTTGTTGGTGAACGAGGGCGTGGCGCCGGTCTGGGTGATGGTCAGGTTGCCGGCCACGAGGTCGATCAGGCCCGAGGCGGCGTTGACGTGATCCGCGCCCGATCCGGCCAGGGTCGTGGCGGCGTTGACGGTCA
The DNA here is from genome assembly GCA_964542745.1 of uncultured bacterium. Classification (GTDB taxonomy): domain Bacteria; phylum Eisenbacteria; class RBG-16-71-46; order RBG-16-71-46; family RBG-16-71-46; genus DATKAB01. The sequence goes on along the minus strand of CAZIVR010000006.1, from coordinate 23,903 downwards.
TGGTGCCGGAGTTCGACAGCTGCCCGGTGAGGGTGGTGGCGGCGTTGACCGTGAGGGTGCCGGCATTGGAGAGCGGGCCGGTCAGGGTACGGGTGCCGCCGGTGCCGGGCGAGAGCAGGATCGAAGCGCCGGCGGCATTGGTGAGGGTGCCGGAGCTCCAGGTCAGCGCGGAACTGGCCAGGAAGCCGATCGTGGTCAGCTCGAGCGTGCCGTTGTTGGTGAAGGCGCTGGCCACCGTCAGGGTCGAGAGGAAGCCGTTCTCGGACTCCACCTTGAGGGTCGAGCCGCTGCCCGAGGTGTAGGTGCCGTTCCAGGTACCGCCGCGCTGGACCCGCAGCGTGCTGTCGTTGACGATCGCGCTGTTGACCACGCTGAGCAGCACGGTGGTCACTCCGGCCGTGTTGCGGAACGTGCCCGGGCCGTTGAGGGTCGAGCTCGAGACCGCGATCGCCAGCGCCCCGGTCACGTAGTCCACGGTCTGGGTGAGCGTGAGCCCGGAGATCGAGAACGTGCCGGCGCCGGACAGGTTGGCGCTCGCGTGCACGAACTCGCCGCCGCTGACCGACAGCGTGCGTCCGGTCGCCACCGTGATGGTGCCGTTGTTGGTGAAGGAGGGTGTGGTGCCGCTCTGGGTGATGGTCAGGTTGCCACCCACCACATCCATCACCCCGGAGCCGGTGTTGACGTGATCGGCCCCCGACCCGGCCAGGGTCGTGGCGGCGTTGACGGTCATGGTGCCGGAGTTCGACAGCCGCCCGGTGAGGGTGGTGGCGGCGTTGACCGTGAAGGTGCCGGCGTTGGAGAGCGGGCCGGTCAGGGTTCGGGAGCCGCCGGTGCCGGCCGAGAGCAGGATCGAGGCGCCGGCAGGGTTGGTGAGCGTGCCGGAGCTCCAGGTCAGCGACGAGCCGGCGTTGTTGAGGATCGTCGTCAACTCGAGCGTGCCGTTGTTGGTGAAGGCGCTCGCCACCGTCAGGGTCGAGCCGTTGCCGTTCTCCGACTCGACCCTGAGGGTCGAGCCGCTGCCCGAGGTGTAGGCGCCGTTCCAGGTGCCGCCGCGCTGGACCCGCAGCGTGCCGTCGTTGACGAGCGCGCTGTTCACGACGCAGCTGTTGAACAGCACGGTGCTCACCCCGGTCGAGTTACGGAACGTTCCGGGGCCGTTCACGGCCGAGGTGGTGGCCGCGATCGGCAGCACGCTGGTCACGTAGTCCACGCTCTGGGTCAGCGTCGCGGCCGAGATCGAGAACGTGCCGGCGCCGGACAGGTTGGCGCTCGCGTGCACGAACTCGCCGCCGCTGACCGACAGCGTGCGTCCGGTCGCCACCGTGATGGTGCCGTTGTTGGTGAAGGAGGGAGTGGTGCCGCTCTGGGCGATGGTCAGGTTACCGGCCACCAGGTCGATCACCCCGGAACCGGCGTTGACGTGATCGGCGCCGGCCCCGGCCAGCGTGGTGGCGGTGTTGACGGTCATGGTGCCGGCGTTGGAGAGCGGGCCGGTCAGGGTTCGGGTGCCCCCGGTGCCGGCCGAGAGCAGGAGCGTGCTGCCGGCGGCGTTGGCGAGAGTCCCCGAATTCCAGGTCAGCGAGGAGTTGCCGGTGCTGCTGATGGTGGTGAGTTCCAGCGTGCCGTTGTTGGTGAAGGCGCTCGCCACCGTCAGGGTCGAGCCGTTGCCGTTCTCCGACTCGACCCTGAGGGTCGAGCCGCTGCCCGAGGTGTAGGCGCCGTTCCAGGTGCCGCCGCGCTGGACCCGCAGCGTGCCGTCGTTGACGAGCGCGCTGTTCACGACGCAGGAGTTGAACAGCAGGGTGGTGACGCCCGTCGAGTTGCGGAACGTGCCGGGGCCGTTGAGCGTCGAGGCCGTGACCGCGATCGGAAGCACGGCGGTCACGTAGTCCACGCTCTGGGTGAGGGAGACGCTGGAGATGGAGAACGTGCCGGCGCCGGACAGGTTGGCGCTCGCGTGCACGAACTCGCCGCCGCTGACCGACAGCGTGCGTCCGGTCGCCACCGTGATGGTGCCGTTGTTGGTGAAGGAGGGAGTGGTGCCGCTCTGGGCGATGGTCAGGTTACCGGCCACCAGGTCGATCACCCCGGAACCGGCGTTGACGTGATCGGCGCCGGCCCCGGCCAGCGTGGTGGCGGTGTTGACGGTCATGGTGCCGGCGTTGGAGAGCGGGCCGGTCAGGGTTCGGGTGCCCCCGGTGCCGGCCGAGAGCAGGAGCGTGCTGCCGGCGGCGTTGGCGAGAGTCCCCGAATTCCAGGTCAGCGAGGAGTTGCCGGTGCTGCTGATGGTGGTGAGTTCCAGCGTGCCGTTGTTGGTGAAGGCGCTCGCCACCGTCAGGGTCGAGCCGTTGCCGTTCTCCGACTCGACCCTGAGGGTCGAGCCGCTGCCCGAGGTGTAGGCGCCGTTCCAGGTGCCGCCGCGCTGGACCCGCAGCGTGCCGTCGTTGACGAGCGCGCTGTTCACGACGCAGGAGTTGAACAGCAGGGTGGTGACGCCCGTCGAGTTGCGGAACGTGCCGGGGCCGTTGAGCGTCGAGGCCGTGACCGCGATCGGAAGCACGGCGGTCACGTAGTCCACGCTCTGGGTGAGGGAGACGCTGGAGATGGAGAACGTGCCGGCGCCGGACAGGTTGGCGCTCGCGTGCACGAACTCGCCGCCGC
>CAZIVR010000006.1:0-21139 GCA_964542745.1 uncultured bacterium | reverse complement strand
GCCCGAGGTGTAGGCGCCGTTCCAGGTGCCGCCGCGCTGGACCCGCAGCGTGCCGGTGTTCGTGATCGGAAGATGAACGGTCGTCGCGAGCAGCCGGCTCGACGCGCCGGAGTGTGTCAGGCTTCCGGTGCCGTTCAGCGTGCAGGACGAAAAGTCGAGCGATCCGTTCGCCGAGACGACGAACGCCCCGCTCACCGTGATCGTGCGCGAGGCGGCCGGCAGCGTCTGCGTTCCGCTCGCCGCGCCGAGCGCCAGGCTCGCCACGTTTGGATTCGCGTCGAGGGTGACCGTGTAGGTGCCGGGGAGGCCGATGGTCACGTCGTCGGCACTCGTCGGGACCTGCGGCGGCGACCAGTTGCCCGGGGTGTTCCAATTCCCGCCGGCCGCGTTGTTCCAGCCGATCGCATCGGCGTGCACCGGGCGAGGGAGTGCCGGCAGCGCGATCGCGAGCGACAGGGAGAACATGACGACGTGGCAGCGAAACGTGGAGCAGGGTCGCATGGTCGATCTCCCGAGGTGGCGCCGCGGAACGCAAGGTCACGAGCTGGCGGAGATGGGCCGCGCCAGCGCTCACCTGCAGGAATCCCCGAAGTCCCCTCCGATCACACGGTTCTCGAAGCCGGCACGGGACCGGCGCGCATGCGTCGCGACCTCGAGCGGCCGGGAACTCGTCCGCGCCGGAACGATCGAAGCGCCGGTGACCGCGTGCTAACCTGCGGGCCGCCAGATCCTGCAAGCCGGTCCAATCTCGGCAGAAGCGGGTCCGGTCGCGTCGCGGGCATCTCGTCGTGTGACGGAATGAGGCTCGAGGGTTTCTTCCATGCATGAGCGCGACGGTCCCGGACCGATCAGCGACGAGCGGCTGGTCGAGCGCTATCGCGAGAGCCCGCAGGGTCCCGACGGACGGGCGGCGCTGGAAGCCCTCGCGGCCCGCTGGCGGGCGCGCGTCTACCTGTGGGCGCTCCGCATGCTGCGCGAGCGGGAGCAGGCCCTCGACGTTGCCCACGATTGCTTCGTCCAGATGATCGGAGCGCTGGATCGCTATGAGAGTCGCGGCAGGTTTGGAGCGTGGCTGTTCTCGATCGTCCACAACCGCTGCCTGCACGAGCTGCGCCGCCGCCGCCCGGTGGCGGCCGACGACGCGACGCTCGAGCGGCTCGCGGGCTCTGCCCCCGGGGCAGATCGCGAGGCGGGGGATCGCATCGAGTTGGGTCGCGTGCTCGACGTGATGAACCGCGTGCTCGAACCCGACGAGCGCCTCGCGCTCTGGCTTCGCGCCCGGGAAGAAACCAGCGTGGACGACTTGACGCGCATGCTCGGTCTCGACAACGCGAGCGGGGCTCGCGCCCTGCTCCAGACCGCCCGGCGCAAGCTTCGGGCCGCACTGGACGCGGGCGAGCGGGAGGGACGGCCATGAGCGGGACGCCCCTGACTCCCGAGCGCTTCGCCCGGCTGATGTCCCTGCCGCCGGATCATCCGGAGCGGGCCGCCTGGAACGGCCGCCCCGAGTTCGAGGCCATGCGCGCGCTCTACGAGCGGTTCGAGGGCGCGCACCCGTCGGGCGTCCCCGACCACGAGCTGCGCGACGCCGAGGCCGTGCTGGAACGGCGATTCCGCGAAGCTCTCCCATCCGAGTCGCGCGTCGCCACGGTCCGTCCGCGCCCCGCCGCCCGGCCGGAGCGCCCGGGCCGCCCGTGGTGGGCCGCGCTCCCGCGGCCGGTGATCGCGATGGCCACCGTCCTCGTCGCGGTCGCCGGGATCTGGTTCGCGGCCCGCTCCCGTTCCACCGCGCTGCGCGGCGCCGAGGACGCGCCCGTGATCCTCGAGCCCCGCCAGGCCGCCGAAAGCCTCGAGATCCGCTGGACGCCGGTCGCGGGCGCGGAGAGCTACCGGCTCTCGTTCGTGGACGACTCGATGCGCGAGATCGCCGCGGTCGAGTCGTGGCCCGGGACGCGCTATTCGCTCGAGGCTTCGTCGCTCCCGCAGGGGCTCGAGCACGGGGCCCGCGTGATCGTGCAGGTCCAGCCCGTGCGGGCGGGCGCGACGTGGGGGGCGACGGCGACGAGGTCGATCCTCGTTCCCTGATTCAGCGGCGGGGGCTCGATTTCGAGTCGCTCCCGGGGGCCGCTGCCGCGCGCCGACCGGTGGTGCCGAGCGTGACGCGAGTCGTCGGGTCGCCGACCAGCACGAACCCGCCCCAATCACGGGGCGAGCTGCGTTCCCCGCTGGCGCGCGCCGCGCGCTGGGCGTCGGCCAGGGCCTCACCGGTGGTGAGGCCGCGGGCCAGCGCCTCGTAGAGGTCCCGGACGAAGCGGGCGGTGGCGCGATCGTCCACCTTCCACAACGTGGCGATGACCGTGCTCACCCCGGAGGCGAGCCATGCGGAAGCGAGATTGGGGAGCCCCTCGCCGCTCGTGGAGGCGCCTGCCGACGAACAACTCGCCAGCACGCACACGCGCGCGCTGGGTCGAAGCCGCGTGATTCGTGAGGCGGTGAGGTAAGCCTCCTCGCCGGCGCCGCTTCCGAGCAGGAGCCCGGCCCGCCACGGCGAACTCGCGGAGGCGCGCGTATGCGAGGCGATGTGCAGCACGTCGCCCGAGCCCACCTCGCCCACCATCGCTTCGAGCGGCTGCGTGCCCTCGTTCGCGCGCACTCGCGCACCGGCGAAGCGACGCGCCAGCCAGCGGGACTCCTCCGCGACCCCCTCGAGGCGGATGCCTTCGGCGTCGGTGGTCCGGCTCAACGCGACCAGGCCGGCGTGGGGAGCCGCCCGCGTCCGCGCCCGCCGCGTCTCGACCAGCACGGTCGCCGAAGGGATGATGGCCACCCGGTGGAGCGACCCCATGGGCTCGGGCTCACCCGGCAGCCGCAGCATGCCGAGCGGGAATTCGCTCAGGCGGCCCGCCGAGACCAGCAGCGTGGACGAGCCCCGCAGCACCTCGGCGACCGGCCCCAGCAGGTCCTCGCCGAGCGAGGCGGCCGCGGTCACGAGGAGCGCTTCCTCCACCCCTCCACCGGCCAGCGCGTCCCGGAAACGACGCAGTCGCGGGACGAGCCGGGCGCCTCCCGTCGCGGTGCCCAGCCGGATTCCATCGCGAGTGACCGCGAAAACAAAGGTGGTGTCTCCGGCCGCGAACACGTCCAGCAGGGCTTCCCCGGGGCGAAGGACGCGCTGGAGCTCCGCGGGCGACACGCGCGGCACGACTTGCCGCGCCTCGGCTCCGCGCAGGGCGTCCTCCAGCGTGCGGGACCGGAACCGCTGCAACTCGGCGAAGGTCTCGGCGGCGCGCGCCTCGGCCGTGCCTCCACGGGCCGGGTCGAGCAGTGCGGCGGCGAACGGGCCGTAGAGGTCGGCGCCGGCGCCGTCGAACGCCTCGCGCCAGGCCAGGTCGTTGGGCGTGGCCCGAAGCCGCTCCCAAAGCCGGGCGGACCGGCGGAAGTGCACGAGGGCGCTGTCGAGCTCGCCCGAGGAGGCGAGGGCGCGCGACAGCGAGGTCTCGTAGCGAATGCCGGCGGCCCCGACGAGGCCGCCGAGCCCCTTCACCGAATCCATGCACCGCCGAAAGGCCGTCACCGCCTCGGCGGTGTTGCCCCGGGCCAGCTCGGCCGTTCCGAGCGCATGGAGCAGATCGGCCGGCACGCCGTGCCCGAGCGACTCGAGCGTGGCGCGTGCGGTCTGCACCGCGAGCTCGGGCTTGCCCGCGGCCGTTTGGATCCGAACCATCTCCGTGACCGCCTCGACCCTGGCGTAGGCGCTCACCGAATCCGCGAAACGGAGCGCCTCGCGCATCGTGGCCTCGGCGTCCTGCAGGCGGCCCTGCTCGCGCCGGGCGATGGCGATCTGGGTCATGCTGCCCACGACGAGGTCGTACGATCCGATTCCCTCGGCCGCACGCCGGATGCTGTCCGCGAGGGCAACTTGTTCGTCCTGGCGATCCAGCGAGGCGAGGCAGAGCACGACGTTGGCCAGACTCCGCAGGACGTACGCCTGACGACCCAGGGCCCGGTGCCGATCGGCCGTCGCCCGCAACAGCGGAATCGCGAGCGACGGGTCGCCGTAAAGGAACTCGATCGTCGCCAGATCGTTCAGCGCGTCGGCTTCGTTGTGCCGGTCGCCCGCGGCCCGCGCCTCGGCCACCACGCGCTCGTACTCCTGCCGGGCCGGCTCCGCCTTGGCCTGGTTCAGGAGCGCGTTGGCGAGGCCCGCGCGAGCGACGCGAGCGGCCCAGGGGTCGCCGTCGCGCAGCCGGCGCATCGCGATGCGATAGCCGTGCTCGGCATCGCCGAACCGGCCCTGCCGGATCGCGATGAAGGACAGTCCGATGCGCGCGTAGCCTTCCATGACGGCCAGCCTCGCCCGCTGCGAAAGCGTGAGCATCTGCCGGTAGGAGACCAGCGACGAGTGGTACCGGTCGCGCGCCATGTAGGCATAGCCGATGGTTCTGAGCGCGAAGCACCAGGACAGCGTGTCGCTGGAGGCGCGGATCCGCCCGAGCCACGGGCGGGTCGCGGCGATCGCCGAGTCGTATTCGCCCCCGAAGAAGCTGCGATCCGACGCCTTGCGCAGCGACGCCACCATCTCGAGGTCGGTATTCCGGCTCGCTCGGGAGGTGGCGATCAGCGAGTCCAGATAGGCGCGGACGTACCTGCCGCCCCGCTTGCCGAGCGAGTCCGCCTGCGCCAGCTCGGCGGCATACCGGAAGGACGGCCAGCGGTCGCGACGTGCGGCCGCCGCGGCGGCCGGCGGGAGCGAGTGCGCGGCGCACAGGAGCAGCGCCACGCCCGCCACCACCCGGGCCCGGCCCGGTGACCGACTCGAGGCCTGCGGGGGGAACGCTTCGTCTCGCGTGGGCCTCGCCATGACACGTCCGAGCCTACGCACCGGCGCCGGTCCACTCCAGCGCGAAATCGTGGCATCGCTTCCGCTGCCGGTCCCCGCAATGGGACTCCGCCCCTTCGTGCCTGCCATGCATTCGGGCCGTGCCCGCCTCCGCCGGCCGCTCGCCGCCAACCGCCTCACCCACGAGGAGTCACCGGCCGCCGTCGCGAACGGGCGAGGACCCGCGCTCGTCCGTCCGCCGTGACGTCGGCGCCCGAAGCGCGTAGTATCCACGGGCCTCCTCCTCGCTTGTGAGGCCCTCAGCCGACGCGGCGCGCGTGGTCGAGCCCGGGATCCCAGCGCCAGATCGGCAGGTTCTTGATGTCCAACACCTTGATGTTCCTCGGCCTCGGCGTCCTCACGGGGATCCTCCAGGGCAGTTTCTTCGAGTGGGTCTACCATCGCTACTGGCTCCATCGCCCGTGGCTGCCGCCCCAGATGTTCACGGCCCACACGCTGGTCCACCACCAGCTTTGCAAGCACGACGACACCTTCCACGTGCACGACGAGGAGCAGGAGGAGGCCCTCACCTTCCAGTGGTGGGGCGGGCCGGCGCTGGTGACCCTCAACGCGCTGCCGTGGGCGGGGGCGTGGTTCCTGTTGCGCGACGTGCTGAGCTTCCAGCAGGGCGCGGGCTTCGTGATCGGGTTCTACGCGTCCATGTTCAGCTACTACCTCGCCTACGAGGGTTTCCACTACCTCATGCACAAGCCGAGCATCGGCTGGATCGAGCGCTCCGCTCCGTTCCGGTTCATCGAGAACCACCACCGCATCCACCACGCGCACATGGGCCGGAACTTCAACGTGGTGCTGCCGCTCGCGGACCTCTGCCTCGGGACGCTGATGCTGCGGGATCCGCTCCGGCCGCGCCGCACCGAGCCGTCCGCGCGCCAGATCGCCCGCCGCCACAGCAAGTTCGGCCAGCGGCTGCGCGGGGAGGACGCCGCCGGCCGCGAGCCCGACGCCGTCGCGCTCGAGGAAGAGCCCACGCACTGACGCCGGCGGGCGGGCCCGCGGGCTGGCCCGCTCCCGGGCCCTGCTGATATAAGTCCGCGCCGAACGCCGCGCGGGCGCCGCGCCCGCCCGGAACCGGGAGACCATGGAACTCCTCGAGTCCCACCTCGACACGCGATCCGACGAGTTCAGGGCCAACGCGGAGCATCATCGCGCGCTCGCCGCGGACCTCAAGCGCCGCCTCGAGGCGGTCCGGCAGGGCGGCGGGCCCGAGCTGGTGAAGCGCCACACCGGGCGCGGCAAGCTGTTCGTGCGCGAGCGCATCGAGCGGCTCCTCGATCCCGGCACCGCTTTCCTCGAGCTGTCGCCGCTCGCCGCCACCGGCCTCTACGACGACGAGGCGCCCGCCGCGGGCGTGATCACCGGGGTGGGCGTGGTGCACGGCCGCGCCGTGATGGTGGTCGCCAACGACGCCACCGTGAAGGGCGGCACCTACTACCCGATGACGGTGAAGAAGCACGTCCGCGCGCAGGAGATCGCGCTCGAGAACCGGCTGCCCTGCGTGTACCTCGTGGACTCGGGGGGCGCGTTCCTTCCGCTCCAGTCCGAGGTGTTCCCGGACCGCGACCACTTCGGCCGGATCTTCTACAACCAGGCGCGCATGTCGGCGCTTCGCATCCCGCAGGTCGCGGCGGTGATGGGGTCGTGCACCGCGGGCGGGGCCTACGTGCCGGCGATGAGCGACGAAGCGGTCATCGTGAAGAACCAGGGCACGATCTTCCTCGCCGGGCCCCCGCTGGTGCGCGCGGCGACCGGCGAGGAGGTCACCGCCGAGGAACTGGGCGGGGGCGACGTGCACACCCGCATCTCGGGCGTGGCCGACCACCTGGCCGAGGACGACGCGCACGCGCTCGAGCTGGCGCGCGACATCCTCTCGCACCTCGGCCCCGCCGAGCGCTGCCCGGTCGAGCTCGCCCGCCCCGAGCCGCCGCGCTACGACCCCGAGGAGATCTACGGGATCCTGCCCCGCGACCTGCGCACCCCGTGCGACGCGCGGGAGCTGATCGCGAGGCTGGTGGACGGCTCGCGCTTCCACGAATTCAAGGCGCGCTACGGGACCACGCTGGTCACCGGGTTCGCCCACCTGAACGGCGTCCCGGTCGCGATCCTCGCCAACCAGGGCGTCCTGTTCAGCGACTCGGCGCTCAAGGCCACCCACTTCATCGAGCTGGCCTCGCAGCGCGGCATCCCGCTGCTGTTCCTGCAGAACATCAGCGGCTACATCGTGGGCAAGCAGGCCGAACACGGCGGCATCGCCAAGGACGGCGCCAAGATGGTGCACGCGGTGGCCAACGCGCAGGTGCCGAAGCTCACCGTGATCATCGGCGGCAGCTTCGGGGCGGGGAACTACGGCATGTGCGGCCGGGCCTACCAGCCGCGCTTCCTCTTCATGTGGCCCAACAGCCGCATCAGCGTGATGGGCGGCGAGCAGGCGGCCTCGGTGCTGGCCACCGTGAAGCGGTCGCAGGTCGAGAAGGCCGGCCAGCCCTGGACGGAGGCCGACGAGCGGGCCCTCAAGCAGCCGATCCTCGACACCTACGACCGGGAGGGGAGCCCCTACTTCTCGACCGCGCGCCTGTGGGACGACGGGGTGGTGGACCCGGCCGAGACCCGCAACGTTCTCGCGCTCGCGCTGGCCGCGTCGCTCAACGCCCCGATCCCGGAGATGCGCTTCGGCGTGTTCCGGATGTAGCGGCCGGGTTCCGCGCGGGCCCGCCCGCGGGGACGCCTCACCCCCCCCGGCCGGCCCGAAAACGCGAGGGGCGGCTTCCTTGCGGAAACCGCCCCCACGGCGCGAGGTGGTACCTCGAGCGTTTTAGGCCTTGCGAACGTTCGCCGCCTGCAGCCCCTTCGGGCCGCGCGTCACGTCGAACTCGAGCGACTCACCCTCGGCGAGCGTCTTGAAGCCGTCGCCGGCGATGGCCGAGAAGTGCACGAACACGTCCTCGCCGCCGTCCGCCTGGGTGATGAAACCAAAGCCCTTCGCTTCGTTGAACCACTTCACGGTGCCACGAGCCACTTGAAACTCCTTGTATCCGGGTCCGAAGACCCGCACTTGCCGCGAATCACGCTGCGGCGGCGCTCGGTCGCTGTGACCGAATGCTTCGGCGGACGTGCGGAGGCCAGAAAACAAAAAGGCCGCCAGCAGAGTCTCTGGCGGTTTCTGAACGCTCCCCGACACATCCACAGCCAACCGAAGACGGCGGCAGTATCCACGATCCCGCGGGAAATAGCCAGCGGCTCCGCCGGGGGGGTCAGGCGGGGCCCCCCGAGACCAGCCGGCGCAGGGTGGCGGGCTGGACCGGCTTGGTCAGGTGGTGGTCGAACCCCGCGGCCAGCGCGCGCTCCCGGTCCTCGCGCTGGCCGAACCCGGTGAGCGCGATCAGGACGGGCCCGCCCCGGTCGGGGCCTTCCTTGCGGAGCCGCTCGGCCACCTGGTAGCCGTCGAGCCCGGGCATCCCGATGTCGAGCAGCACCAGCTCGGGCCGCCACGCCTCCGCCCGCTCGATCGCCTCGGTTCCGTCGTGCGCGAGCCGCACCTCGTGCCCCCACAGGCGCAGCAGGTCCGCGAGGCTCTCGGCCGCGTCGCGGTTGTCGTCCACCACCAGCACCCGGCGCGCCCCGGCGGGCGCCTCGCCCGGGTCCGGCCGCCACGCGAGCGGGCGCGCGGAGAGCTCGCTCTCCCGGGCCGGGGCCGCGGCCGGGACCGGCGGCGGGGGCGCGAGCGGGAGGCGCAGCGTGAACGTGCTGCCGCGGTCCGGGCCCGGGCTCGCCGCCTCGACGGAGCCGCCGTGCAGCTCGGCCAGCCTCCGCACCAGCGTGAGGCCGATGCCGAGGCCCCCGTGGATCGGTCGGTGGGACGGGTCCACCTGGCTGAAGGGCTCGAAGACCCGCTCGAGCATGCCGGCCGGAATGCCGAGGCCGTCATCGGCGACCCGCACCACCGCCTCGCCGCCCTCCCGCGCCACCTCCACCGAGATGCGCCCGCCGGGGCGCGTGAACTTGACGGCGTTGTGCACGAGATTCGAGACCATCTGGGCGAGGCGGGTGGGGTCGGCGTCCACCCACAGGCGCTCGGCCGACACCGACACGGCGAGCGAGCGGTCCCGCGATTCCGCGAGCGGGCGAAGGTCCTCGACCGTCTGGGCCAGCAGCCCGGGCAGGTGCACGGGCTCCCGCCGGAGGTTGATCTTGCCCTGGCTGATCCGCGACACGTCGAGCAGGTCGTCCACCAGCCGGGTCATGTTCTCGACCTGGCGCTTCATCATGGCGTGGGTGCGCCTCAGGTCCTCCGGGATCTCGTGCCCGCGGGCCTCGAGCACGTGGAGCGAGCTGGTGAGCGGCGCGAGCGGATTGCGCAGCTCGTGCCCAAGCACGCCGAGGAACTCGTCCTTGCGGGCGTGCGTCAGCGCCAGCTCCTCCATGCGCTCGCGCAGCGCCCGTTCGGAGCGCACGATGCTGCGCCCCACGGGCAGCGCGGTGAGGCTGCCCACCAGGATCCCGGCCACCAGCAGCACCAGCACCGCGATCATGCTCACGTGGATCGCGCGCCGCGCCATCGCCTGCGCTTCGATCAGGTCGGTGCGCGCGAGGCTGTGGATGCCGTCGTCCACGAGGCGGTCGAGCAGGCTCGCCTCCCGCACGAAGCGGGTCCGGGCGGATTCCAGCCGCACCGCGAGTGTCATCGCGGTCTGGGCGCCGGCGAGCAGCGAGGCCATGTCCTGGCGCAGCCTCGCGGCGAGGGCGCGCTCGTCGTCGTCGAGGCGCAGCGCCTCCAGCCGGTCGAGCGCCGCCCGGAAGTCGCCCGCGCGGGCCACCAGCCGCGCGCGCAGCTCCTCGCGCCGGGACTCCCGGTACAGCCGGATCCCGACCCGCACGCCCCCGAGCGCCGCCTCGAGCCGCTCCGCCTCGAGCTGCTTGCGAGAGCCGTCGCGTCCGCGTCCGTCGAAGCGCGCGCGGGCCTCGGTGACCAGCGTGGTGTTGAGCGCCTCGGCCGCCTTCGCGAACGCGGCGATCGCGGCCCGCTCCTGGTCGGCCAGTCCCATGAGCGAGTCCCCGAGCGTCGCGAGGCCGCCGTGGGCGGCCCGGATCCGAACGCCGAGCTCGCGCGACGCGGGCGAGCGGGCGATCTCGTCGTAGCGCTCGAGGAGATTGCCGAAGGTGGCCAGGTTCGCGTTGAAGCGAACCCGGTGCGCCGGGTCGCCGGTGCCGACGTGCGCGAGCACCGCGGCCGACGAGGCGCTGGCGTTGAGCGCCATCTCGTAGGCCGTGGCGGTCGCGGGTTCCTGCACCGCCATGATGGTGGCCAGCGCCCGCTCGACCGAGGCGAGCCGGTGGGACACGAAGAGCCCGATGCCGACCAGGATCAGGAGCAGGAGGCCGAAGCCGAACAACAGCTTGTTGGCGGTGCTCATGGGCCGCGGAGTATAGCGCCGCGGCACACCCGGCTCCGACGCGGTCCGGTCGCCCGCGCGGGACCGGGAGCTCCCCGCACCCGCCCGCGATCCCCGCCCGGGCCCGGCGCTTGCGCGCGGTCCCGCGCCGTCGCATGCTCCGCGCCCCGCGCCGGGCATCACCCCGTCGCTCCCGAGGATCCCATGACCGACGCCTCGCCGAGCCGAGCCCTGTACCTGGAATCGCTGGCCGGGCTGCACCGCGCCTGGGCTCACGAAGCGCGCGCGCACCTCGGCAACGTCGCCCTCCAGCTCGACCTGCTCTCCGAACTGCTGGCGCGCGGGAGCGATCCGGGCGCCCCCGACGAGCGGCTGGCCGCGCCGGTGCGCCGGGCCCGGCAGGGCGCGGCCCGCCTCGAGCGCTGGCTCGAGGTCTGCCTCGGCGCGGCGGCCCCGCTCGCCTCCCGCGCGGTGGCGCCCGGCCTCGCCGGCCTGCTCGCCGAGGTGGCCGAGATGGTGGAGCCCGCCGCCCGCGAGCGACGGGTCGTCCTCGAGGTGGGCGCCGACTCCGGCGCCGGGGCCGGGGCCCGCGCCGACGAGCCGGTGCGCGAGGCGCTGGCGCTCGTCGCGATCGGGCTGGTGGCGGAATCCGAGGGCGGCACGACGCTCGACGTCGGTCTCGCGCCCGACGGGGAAGGGGCGGTGGTGAGCTTCCGCGGCGCGGAGCCGGCCGCGGGCTCCCGCTGGCTCGCCGCCGCGCGCGCCGCGCTCGAGGGCGCGGGGGGCCGGGTGACCGCCCGCGCGGGCGGGATCGATCTCGCGATCCCCGCCGCGCCGGAGCGCCGCTGACGTGGCGCGCCCCGTCGCGCTGATCGTCGAGGACGACGCCGGCACCCGCGAGGCGCTGGCGGAGCTCGCCAACCTCGGGGGCTTCGAAGTCTTCGCCGCGGAGACGCTCGCCGAGGCGCGCGAGCGGCTCGCGGAGTCGCCCCCCGACGTGGTGCTGACCGATCTCGGGCTGCCCGACGGAAGCGGACTCGAACTCCTGAGCGCCGACCGGGAGGGATCCCGGCCCGAGATCGTGCTCATCACCGGGAACGCCACCGTGGACTCGGCGGTCGAAGCGCTCCGTCACGGCGCCCTCGACTACCTCACCAAGCCGGTGGACGTGGCCCGCCTCCGGTCGGTGCTCGCCAACGTCTCGCGCACGCTCGCGCTGCGCCGCGAGATCGCCGACCTGCGCGGCGAGCTCCGCGGGCTCGGCCGCTTCGGCAAGCTGGTGGGCGGCTCGCCCGCGATGCAGCGCGTCTACGACCTGATCGCGAAGGTGGCGCCCACCTCGGCGGCCGTGCTGGTCACGGGGGAGAGCGGCACCGGCAAGGAGCTGGTGGCGGAGACGGTCCACGCCCTGAGCCCGCGCCGCGCGGGGCCCTTCGTGCCCGTCAACTGCGCGGCGGTGCCCGAGACCCTGATCGAGAGCGCCCTGTTCGGGCACGAGCGCGGCAGCTTCACCGGAGCGAGCCAGCAGCACCGCGGTTACTTCGAGCGGGCGAGCGGGGGCACGCTGTTCCTCGACGAGATCACCGAGATGCCCGCCGCGCTGCAGGCGCGCCTGCTGCGGGTGCTCGAGACCGGCGCGGTGGCGAGGATCGGGTCCGAGCGGACGGTCGAGGTGGACGTGCGGGTGGTGGCCGCCACCAACCGAGCTCCCGAGACGGCGATCCGCGAGGGCCGGCTGCGCGAGGATCTCTACTACCGGCTCAACGTGTTTCCGATCTCGCTGCCGCCGCTGCGGGAGCGCGAGGGCGACGTCGAGGCGCTCGCCGAGTACTTCCTCGCCGGGCTCAACCGCGAGGCGGGAACCGACCGCCGCTTCTCGGCCCGCGCCCGCGAGCGCCTGCGCCGCCACGGCTGGCCCGGGAACGTGCGGGAGCTCAAGAACGCGGTCCAGCGCGCGTTCATCATGGCCGAGTCCGAGGTCGAGATGGACCCGGGTGAGGGTGCGGAGGGGCCGAGGTCCCCGGCGGCCGGGGCCGCGCCCGGTGGTCCCGGGCCCGAGGGCATCCAGGTCGGCATGGCCCTCGCCGAGGTGGAGCGGCGCATGATCCTCGCGACCCTCGAGCGGTGCGGGGGCGACAAGAAACGCACGGCCGAGACCCTCGGCATCAGCCTCAAGACCCTCTACAACCGCCTCAACGTCTACGCCGCCGCCGACGCCGGAAGGGCCTAGGCTCCGCCCGGGAACGCGGCGCCCGCAGGGGGAGCCCTCGGCGCGTCGGACTCCCCCCCGGGGGACGCCGCGTGCGCAGCGAACCTTCCGGGAGGGCTCCGGGCGCCCGCCATTCCCATTCCTGCACAGGACGTCCCGGAGGTGGCCGCATTTGTAGAATCGGCCCGGACCCTCACGGCCCGGCGTGTTGCCATTGCGCGCGTTCCCGCCGAATGGGGGTGGCACGCCCCCTGCTCAAGTCACCGGCGAGTGCCGAGGCCCGCGGTGCAATCGTGGGGATGAGCCGTTGGCCGGAGCCTCGCAGTCGGCGTCCCGGAACTCGATCAACCGGGGAGCGGTGAAAGGTTCCGGGGCGCCATTTTTTCGGAGGTTCCTTTCGTGGCGCCAACCATCAGCTTCGTGCTGCTCGTCACCTGGCTCATGAGCCTGGTCACGGGGTACGTCTTCGGCGGCCTGGCTCACGTGTTGCCGGTGATCGCCCTGGCGCTGCTGGTTCGCGCCGCCTGGAAGCGGCGGCACCGGCGCGCGGCTTGAGCCGGCGCGTCACGACAGGGATGTCCCGAACGATCGTGCGGTAGGCGGAGGCGCGCGACGCGCCCCGTCTCCCGGGATCCAAGGGCGGAGTTTCGCCGGGTGCGGCCCCCGGTTGTGAGCTCCGTACCGGGCGGCGCGCCGGGTTGCGCGGGTTCCCCGCATCACGCGGGGGGCCCTGCGCGCCCGGCGTAGCCGTTTTCCCCCGGGTTCAGGCCGCGCCTTCCACGCATCCCGCAGTGGTCGCCGCGACCCGCCCGCGGCCGCGGGCGGGCGCGGGCGAGCCGCGAGTTGCCCGGGCAAGTCCGAGGCGCCAGAGTGCCGCCGTGACCCTGCCCACGCTGGCGCTCATCCTCGCTTCCGCCGTGCTTCACGCCACCTGGAACCTGTGGGCCAAGCAGCTCGGTGGCCGGTCGCGCGACTCCTCGGTGATGTGGCTCCTCACCGGGATCAGCGCCCTCGCCTACGCGCCGCTCGCGCTCGGCTGGGCCTTCGCGCGCGGGATCACGGTGGAAGGGCCGGCGCTCGCGTGGATGGCCGGGAGCAGCGTGCTCCACGTCGGCTACTTCCTGCTGCTGCTGCGCGGCTATCGCGCGAGCGACCTGTCGGTCGTCTACCCGGTGGCGCGCGGCACCGGGCCGCTGCTCGCGGTGGCCGGCGCGATCGCCTGGCTGGGCGAGCGCCCGTCGCCGCTCGCGATGGCCGGCGCGGCGCTGGTGGCGGCCGGCATCCTGGTGCTCACCGTGCGTCCCGGCTTCGCGCACGCCCCGCACGTGCGGGCCGGCGTCGGCTACGGGCTGCTGGTGGGCGTGACGATCGGCGCCTACACGCTGTGGGACGGCCGCGCGGTCTCGACGCTCGGCCTCGACCCGCTGGTCTACTACTGGGGCGGCGAGGCCTTCCGCGTCGCGATCTTCACGCCGTTCGCGGCCGCCGACCGCGAGGGCGTTCGCGCGCTGTGGCGCGACCACCGCGCGCGGGTGCTCGGCATCGCGCTGCTGAGCCCGCTCTCCTACATCCTGGTGCTGGCCGCCATGAGCCGGGGCCCGGTGAGCCACATCGCGCCCGTGCGCGAGGTCAGCATCCTGATCGGCGCGTGGCTCGGCGCGCGCATGCTCGGCGAGGCGGACCGCGGGCGCCGCCTGATCGCGGCCGCGGCGTTCGCGGCGGGGGTGGCGGCGCTGGCGCTGGGGTGAAGGGGGCGGGCGGCCTGCGCTACCATGCGCCTTCCGCGCGCGGCGGGCCCCACGCCCGGCCGGCGCCGCGAGCCCGCCGACCACCCCGACCCGCAGGGAGCGCCATGCCGGAACTCGTCCAGATCGAACGCGCGGGAGCGCTGGCCCGCGTGTGGCTCAGCCGCCCCGAAGCCCACAACGCGTTGTCCCCCGAGATGGGGGCCGCGCTGGTCGCCGCCTTCCACGGCCTCGCCCACGACGACTCGGTGCGGGTCGTGGTGCTCGGCGGTCGCGGGCCCTCGTTCTGCGCCGGCGCCGACATCGGCGCCATGAAGGCCTCGGCCGGCGCCACTTTCGAGGAGAACCTCGCCGAGGCCGAGCGGCTGGGCGGCACGTTCGCGGCGCTCGCCGACTTCCCGAAGCCGGTCGTGGGGCGGGTCCACGGCGGCGTGCTCGGCGGCGGCGTGGGGCTGGCCTGCGCCTGCGACATCGCGGTGGCTTCCGACGACGCCAAGTTCGGGCTCACCGAGGCGCGCCTCGGCATCGTGCCCGCGCTGATCTCGCCCTACGTGATCCGCCGGCTCGGCGACCGCGCCGCGCGCGAGCTGATGCTCACCGCGGAGCGCTTCGACGCCGCCACCGCGCTCCGCGTCGGGCTCGTGCACCACGCGGTGCCGGCCGCGGATCTGGACGCGAAGGTGGAGGAGCGCGCCGGCGAGCTGCTCAAGGCCGGCCCCCACGCCCAGCGCCGGATCAAGATGCTGCTCGAGCTGTGGGCGGACTCGGGCTGGGAGGAGTACCGCGCCGCGCTGCCCCGCACGCTCGCCGAGGTGCGCTCGGGCGACGAGGCCCGCGAGGGGCTCGCCGCGTTCTTCGAGAAGCGGAAGCCGCGCTGGGTGGAGTAGCCGCACCCCACCGCGCGGTGCGAGCTCGAGGCGCCACACCGCGCCGCGCGAGTTCGAGGCGCCGGACGGTGCCGCGCGAGTTCGCGGGCCCGCGAGTTCCCACTTGATCCGGCTCCCGGCCGCGATAACCTCCGCGTCGTGCGGCGGGGGGACGCGGACGCTCCGCATCCCCCGGCGCCGCGCTCCCCGGGAGGCCCCCATGTCCCGCGCCCCGATTCGCCTGTTCCTGCTCGGCGTGCTCTTCGTCGTTGCCACCGCCGCGGCCGCCCAGTCGCCACGTTCACACTCGGCCCGCGCCCACGGCGAGTTCGACGCCGCCGGCGGCTGGACGTTCCAGGGTTGCTGGAAGCCCAACACGAACTCCGGCTGCCTCGACATCTTCACCGACTCCTCGGGCAACTACTACATCTGCAAGCCGTGCGGCACGACGCGCAATCCCAGCGGCGGCAAGTGCAATCCCACCACGATCGAGTTCCTGAACACGCGCGGTTTGTGGTGCTCGTGATCGCCTGAGCGGCACGCCCGAGCGGGAGCGCCTCCATCCCCCGCTTCGGGCGCCGCCCGATCGCGCGGCAGGTGTTCGGTGGCGTGGAGCGTCACGCCGCCGGGAGGTCGCGGACATCCGAAGCGATCGCCGGGAGTCGTGACGTCGCGACGGCGCTGGTCCGCCGGGCCTCCGGCGCGAGGCTCGCGAGGGCCGCGCGCACGCGGGCCTCGAGCCGCGCGCCGGGCTCCGAGCCGCGATCCCACGCCGCGCTGCGCGCTTCGCGCGTCCCGAACCCGAGCGCCTCGAGCCACGGCACCACTTCCTCCGCCGCTCGCGCCCGCTCGGCGTCATGTGTCGCGGGATGAAGCCTCTCGCATCGTCCCGGGCGGGGCGTTGCGGCCCTCGCGCGACGCGTGGCTTGGGACCGAAGCGAGTCTTCGGGTCGGCGCGTGGCTTGGGACCGGTGCGTGGCATCCGGCTGGCGCGTGGCCTCGGGCCGAAGCGTGGCTTCGGATCGGCGCGTGGCTTCGGATCGGGGCGTGGCTTCAGATAGACCCGGGCCTCTGGGCTGCGGCTGGCGCGAGGACTCGCGCTTCCCGTGTATGAACTCCGCCCCGAAGACCCGCTCGGCCTCGTACTGGTTGTGCGCCCGGCAGCGGAGCCGCAGGTTCGCGACGCTCGCCTCGCCGCCGCGGGCCACCGGCGTCACGTGGTCGAACTCGAGCCCGCGCCGCGACTCGCAGCGACGCCCCCCGGCGCTCGTGAACGTGCAGCGCCCCTCGTCGCGCCGCCAGACCGCGCGCTTCACGTGCGCCGGGACCACCCGGGGATCGGGGTTCGCGTTCGAGTCGCGGCGCGGGCTCGTGATTGGGGCGGGCCGGGAGGCCTCGGCCGAAGTGCCACGGCTGCCCGAGGCGGCGGCACCATCGGGCTTGCCCGCCATTGGTGTGCGGGAAGTGTCGGCCGAGGCGCCCTGGCTGCCCGCTGCGGCGGCGCGATCGCGCGACTTCGAGGTCGCGGCGAACTTGCGCTTCTCGAGCCGCGCGACCAGCGCCTCCAGCGCGCGGTCCAGCACCGTGGCCAGGTCGCCCGGGGCCACCGCGTGCCCGAGCAGTTCGCCCGCGTACCGCAGCCGGTCGCGCGTGGCGCCCGGGATCACGACCTCGAGCGCGAACTGATCGCCGCCGAGCGGGGTGAGCTTCGCGCGGCGACACGGCGGCGCGCCTGAAGCCCGCGAGCCGATCGCGGCCGATCCCGAAGCCATGCCGCCCATCGAGCAACACGTTCCCGATCCTCCCGGTGTCGTGCCTCCCGGCACCGAATGTCCCGCTGCGATCCAAGCGTCCGCCGTGGCGAGGCTCCCTGTGCTTTCCACGCCGGCGCCCGCCTCACCGCGCGGATCGCCGGCCGGTGCGAGGTACGAATCAACATGCGCTAGCGCATGTTCGACGCTCGTAAGTGGCTGCGAAAACAGCGAGTCTTCACCCGGACTCCCGGGGGCCGTGTCGCGCGGGAAACGGTCGGCCAGCCGCTCTTCGAGCTCGGACTTCTTCCGTCCCGTCGCCAGCGAGATCAACTCGCCGACGTTTCCGGGAGTCAGGTGCGGAGCGATCAGCCCGACGGCCGTCAGGTGCAGCCGGCCGTCGGCCACGGCCTCGAAAATCTCGGGGAAGCGCCGCGCCGCCCGCGCCGCCTGGATGCGGCGCCCGGCCGCGTCCTCCGAGAGCCGCAGCTCCCCGACGCAGTAGGCGAACATCGAGGGGTAGGCGGCCGGCAGGTAGAGCTTGCGGGCGTCCACCTCGGCGATGTGGGCGAGCAGGTCGGCGGTCAGGGACCGGTCGCGGGCGACGAGCGCGGCGAGCGAGCGGAGCAGCGAGTCATCCGGGAGATGCGACAGCGCGTAGCGATGCATGGCGAACCTCGACGGGGGCGGGACGTCGAGGGGACACTCGAGAGTGTCCTTTCTATCACGGGAGTTTTCAGCGCACGGAGATCGCGCCGCATCGCGCCGCGGCGGTCACGACGCGTGCGATGTCGTGCCCGCGGGCACGAGCGCGCGTGCGCGGATCGCAGGCATTCTCGCGCCGCCTCCGTGCATGGGTTGTCGCACGAAGACGTGCGCGGCGCGAAATCCTGTCAAGAAAAAAGTGCGGTCCCGACCGGGTACACAGGCAACAGAACGTACCGGCGACCCGGGTGACCGCTCGCCTGCAGGCATCATGCGCGATCCGAGGACGGTCCGGACCGGGTGGCGAAGCGACAGAAGGGACCTGCGACCATTCCGACTCGGCCACGACGGCGAGTGCCCGAGCCGGCGACATGGGCAACAGGCAGCCGGGAAGCGCTGTGGCCGGACACGTGAGTGACGAATCTCCCTGGAACGCGAGGCACGGACGCGGCTCGCCCCGCCGCGCGCACACCGCGCGGCTCGGCTAAGATGCCCGCCGCATGTTCCGACGCGTCCTGATCGCCAACCGCGGCGAGATCGCCTGCCGCATCGCCGCCACGCTCCGCGAGATGGGCATCGCTCCGGTGGCGGTGTGCTCGGAGGCCGACCGCGGCGCGCTCCACACCCGCGTCGCGGCCGACTGCGTCGAGATCGGCCCCGCCGAGGCGCGCGCCTCCTACCTCGACGGGGCTCGGCTGATCGAGGCCGCGAAGCGCTCCGGCGCCGAGGCCATTCACCCGGGCTACGGGTTCCTTTCGGAGAACGCGGAGTTCGCCGCGGCCGTGGAGGCCGCGGGGCTCGCGTTCATCGGACCCACCGCCGCCGCGATCCGCGCGATGGGCGACAAGCGCGCCGCGCGCGCGCTCGCGGTCGAGGCCGGGGTGCCGGTCGTGCCCGGGGCGACCGGCGCCGACGCGGACGCCCTCGCCGGCGAGGCCGCCCGCCTCGGCTACCCGGTCATGGTGAAGGCCGCGCTCGGCGGCGGGGGCAAGGGGATGCGCGCGGTCGCCGACGAGGCGTCGCTGCGCGAGGCCGTGGAGAGCGCGCGGCGCCTCGCGGCCTCTTCGTTCGGCGACGACGCGGTCTACCTGGAGAAGCGGATCGAGCGGCCCCGTCACGTCGAGGTGCAGGTGCTCGGGGACGGCAAGGGCGGCGCGATCCACCTGTTCGAGCGCGAGTGCTCGCTCCAGCGCCGCCACCAGAAGGTGATCGAGGAGTGCCCCTCGCCGGCGGTGGACGACGCGCTGCGCGGGCGGCTCACCGCCGCCGCGGTGGCGCTCGCGAAGCACGCGCGCTACCGGGGCGCCGGCACGCTGGAGTTCCTGCTGGCCCCGGACGGCGCCTTCCACTTCCTCGAAATGAACACGCGGCTCCAGGTCGAGCACCCGGTCACCGAGCTGGTGACGGGCGTGGACCTGGTGCGGGCGCAGGTCGAGATCGCCGCCACCGGCGCGCTGCCCCTCGCGCAGGGGGACGTCGCCCGCCGCGGGCACGCGATCGAGGCGCGGGTCTACGCCGAGGACCCGGCGCGGCAGTTCCTGCCGCAGGCCGGCACCGCCTCGCGCGTGCGCTGGGCTTCCGGCCCGTTCGTGCGCGTGGACGCGGGCATCGCGAGCGGCGACGAGGTCCCGGTCCACTACGATCCGATCCTGGCCAAGGTGGCGGCATGGGGCGGGGACCGCCCGCGCGCGCTCTCGCGGCTGTCCGCGGCGCTCGCCGACTGCCTGGTGCACGGCGTCGTCACCAACCTGCCGTTCCTGAGGGCCCTGGCCCGTTCGCGCGAGGTGGTGCGGGCCGCGTTCGACACCGAGTGGATCGAGCGCGAGTTCCTCGCCGGCTTCGCCGCGCTGGCCGGGGCCCCGGCTCCGGATCGCGCGCTGGCGGCGGCGGCGCTCGCCGAGGCCCTCGCGGGCGCTTCCGTCACCCACGGCGCGGCGCCGGGCGCGGGCCGGGATCCGCGGCCCGACGCCGCGGGCGCGTTCGCCGCCGCGGGGCGCTGGCGCCTGCCCGGGCTCGACTGACGTGCGCACGAACTGGCGGGACGGCGAGCGGGTCCGGAGCGTGGAGCTGAGCGCGATCGGGAACGGCCGGTGGCGCGTGAGCGTGGACGGATCCGAGTTCGAGCTGGCGGCCGAGCGGCTCCCCGATGGGCGGCTGCGGCTCGCCGACGAGCAGGGGATCGCGCTCGCCGAGGTGACTGCGGCCGGCGAGCGCCGCTTCGTGCGCCTCGACGGGCTCGATTTCGTGCTGGACCGCGAGCGCTCGTCCCGCGGCCGGGGCCGCGGCGCCCACGACCACGGCCTCGAGGCGCCGATGCCCGGCGTGGTGACGCGCGTGATGGTGGGTCCGGGCGACGCGGTCACGAAGGGCCAGCCGCTGGTGGCGCTCGAGGCGATGAAGATGGAGCACCTGGTCCGCGCGCCGCGCGACGGGCGCGTGAAGGCGGTGGCGGCGCGCGCCGGCGAGATGGCGCAGGGCGGGCAGGCGCTGGTGGAGCTGGAGGAGGAGGGCGGCTGAGGCCGTCCGGTCCCCCCTCGCCGCGCGCGGCCGCGGTGGCCGCGGTGCTGCTGCTCGCGGCCGGATTCCGGCTGTGGACGGTCGGGCAGGGGCTGCCGGCGTTTTACGACGAGGCCATCCCGTTCCGGCGCGCGCTCGACATGTGGACCGCGGGCGGCGCGTTCGACCCGAACCCGCGTTTCTTCCATTACCCGTCGCTGACCCTCTACCTGAACCTCCTGCTGCAGTGGGCGGTCTACGGGATCGGTCTCGTCTCGGGCGCGTGGGTGAACCCCGCCGACTTCCTGCTCCGCTTCGAGATGGATCCTTCCGCGCCGGTGATGACCGCGCGCCTCGCGTTCGTCGCGCTCGACCTCGTGACGGTGGCGGCCGCGATCCGGCTCGGCGAGCGGCTGCGGCCCGGGGCCGGGATCGTGGCGGGCGCGGTGCTGGCCGCCGCCCCCACGCTGGTCTCGTTCTCGCACCGGATCTCGGCCGACACCGCGCTCGCCGCGTTCGGCATGCTCGCCCTCGAGCGCCTCACGGCGTGGCTCGCGCGCCCGACGCGCGCGCGGCTCGCGTTCGCCGCGATCGCGGTGGGGCTCGCCGCGGGCGCCAAGTACCCCGGGGCGCTGCTGCTCGCGCCGCTCGCCTTCGCCGTGCTCGGCCGGCTCGGGGGCGCCGGGCTCGCGCCGCTGGGCCTGGCCGCGGCGGGGGCGGCGCTCGTGTTCCTCCTCACCACGCCCTTCGCGCTGCTCGACCGCGAGTCGTTCGCCGACGGGCTCGCGTTCGTGGCGCACCTCGGCCGCGAGGGGCACTTCGGCAACTTCGAGCGGCTCGGGTTCGGGTTCCAGGCGCGGCGGCTGGTCGCGGAGCTCGGCCTGCCGGCCGCGGCGGTGCTCGCGGGCGCGGCGGTGCTCGCGGTCCTGCGCTTCGCGCGCGGGCGCGGTCCGGCCGGGGCGGTGGCCCCCGGGGCGCCGCCGCCCGCGGGCGCCGCGCCGCGCGAGCGCGGCCTCGCGATCGGCGCGCTCATGTTCGCCTTCCACACGGTGGTCGTGCCCCCGGCGCTGGCGCGCGTGG
>CAZIVR010000005.1:0-76121 GCA_964542745.1 uncultured bacterium | reverse complement strand
ATCGCCAGGCTCCCTACGCACGCGCCACGCCACCCACAAGCTTCGCCACACAACCAAACCATTGCGCGGCGCGGAACGCATGATGCCGTTCCGCGCCGCGCGGTTGAACGTGACGCCGGTCGCGCGGCCGGGCCGCGCGACGGTCAGGCCGCCTTCGCCCGCCCGCCCTTCTCGCGCCGGGCCTCGCCGCCCGTGCCGTCGGATTCCTCGGCCGGCTCGACCAGCCGGACCGCGGTGCGGACCCGCGACGTCATCTCGCGCTCCTCGCGCAGCCCCTCGATCACCGACTCCGCCTGCTTGAGCAGGTTGCGGAGCGCGCCCGCCTTCTCGACGGCCTGGTCCACCATCACCTTCTGGCCCTGCAGCGCCTCGAGGCTCGAGCGCACGTCCACCAGCAGGGCGTCGGCGCGGGCGAGCCGCTCCTCGGCCTTCTCCATCTGGCGCTTGCGCTCCTCGAGCGACCCGGCGGTCGCGCGCATCTCGGCGAGGCGGGCCATGACGTCCTCCA
This sequence comes from uncultured bacterium, assembly GCA_964542745.1. Lineage (GTDB taxonomy): Bacteria > Eisenbacteria > RBG-16-71-46 > RBG-16-71-46 > RBG-16-71-46 > DATKAB01. The sequence continues at coordinate 75,613 of CAZIVR010000005.1, read as the reverse complement.
TCAGGCCGCGGCTCTCCTCGACCTCGCGCTGGGCGGAGGTGATGCCGCGCACGTCGCCGGCGGTCTTCTCCGCCATCGCCGACATGCGGTCGAGGTCGGCCTGCAGGGACTCGAGCGTGCCCTGGCGCGACGCCACCTGCTCGAGGGACCGGGCGATGTTCTGCTCGGCCAGGTCCCACCGCGCCATGCGCTCCTCGAACTGCGAGAGCCGCTGGTCCACGGTCCGCAGCTGCGAGACCCGGTCCTCGATCTGGTGGGCCATCGTGCCGACCCGGCCGAGCTGGCCGTCGGCCTCGGCCAGGGACTCGGCGAACTGGGCGGCCAGCCGGCCGAGCTGCTCCGCCGAGTCGGCGGCTTCCTGCCGCAGCTCGCCGGCGCGCTGCAGGTCCCGGGCGGCCTCGTCCAGCGCGTGGCGCCGCTGCTCCAGCTCCTTCTTGAGCGACTGAGCGCGCTCGGCGATCGCCTCGACCGACTCCGCGCGCGCCTCGCTCGCCTTGACGAGCCGCAGCGCCTCGGTGGCGCGGCGCTCGGCGTCGCGCACGCCGGAGCTCACCTCGGCCATCGCCCGCGTGATCCGCCCGGCCTCCTCGGCCTCGGCGCCGAGCGCCAGGAACCGCTGCTCGGCGGCGTCCATGCGCGCCTGCAGCTCGCGGCCGCGCTCGTCGAGCGTGCCGCCCAGGCTGCCCAGCTCGGCCAGCCGCCGGTGCAGGTCGTCCACGAACTCGCGCCGGGCCTCGAGCGCCTCGAGCGACTCGTTCGCCCGCTGCGCCTCCTGCCGGACCACCTCGAGCGTCGGCTTCATGCCCTCCAGCTCGCCGACGCGCGCGCGGAACTCCTCCAGCGAGCGCTCGATCCCGGCGAACCAGCCGCGGGCCTCGGCCTGCCGCTCGTGCATCCGCGCCACCTCCTCGTGGGCGAGCCGCGACTGCTCGAGCGCGTCCAGCACCGAGGCGTGCGCCCCGCGCAGCGTGGTGAGGTCGCGCATGGCGGCCTCGGCGGCCGGCTGGGCCTCGGCGATGCGGGACACGTGCGTGCCGACCAGGTTGGCGACCCGCGTCGTCTCGTCCAGCTCGCGGCGCATCGCCTCGAGCTTGGCGACCTCGTGGTCCACGCGCGACGCCTGGTCGGAGAGGGCCTGGAGCCCGGCGGTGAGGGTCTGGGTCTGCGACTTGAGCTCGGCCACCGTGGCGCTCGACTCGGCGAGCCCCTTGTAGCGCGCCTCGAACTCCGTGAGCGCGCTGCGCAGGTCGGCGACCCGCTGGCTGACCGACTCGAGGCCGCGGGACTCGAAGTCGAAGCGCGCGACGGTCTTCTTCATTTCGTCCTCGGCGAGCGCCAGCTCGCTGCGCGTGCCCCGCACGTACTCCTCGGTGTCGCGCTGCAGGCGGGTGATCTCGCCGCTGCGCTCGACCACCGTCTCGTGCAGGGCCTTGAGGGCGCTCACGTCCTCCTGGAGCCCGGCGAGGAGCTTCTCGTTGGCGGCCTGCTGCTGCACGCCGGCGTCGAGCTTCTGCATGGCGGCGTGCAGGTCCCCGGCGCGGGCCAGGGCGCGGTCCACGCCCTCGCGCTGCGCCTCGAGGGCCGCGCTCTTCTGCTGCACCATGTCGCCGAGCGCCTTCAGGGTCGTCATGTCGCGGCGCACGTCGTCCATCGTGCGCTGCACGCCGTCGAGGCCCTTGACGGCCTGTTCGACGTTGCCGACCCGGCGCTCCTTGTCGCTCAGGTCGCGGCTCAGCTCCTCGCGCCGCCGGTCGAGCGCCTCCATCTTGGAGAGGGCGGTACGGTGGGCGTCGAGGAGACGGTCGTGCTGCTCGCGCAGCTTGGCCAGCTGGTCGCCGGTGGCCTCCACCTGCGCGCGCACCGCGTCCCCGTCGCCCTTGAGCACCTGGAAGGGCTTCTCGATCTCGAGGAACGTGTCGAGCCGCTGCTCGAGCTCCGCGGCCTTCTCGAGCTTGGACCCGAGTTCCTCGAAGGTGGTCCGGATCGCCACGGCCTGGTCGAGCGCCTCCGTGACCTGGGACATGGCGCGCTGCTGGCCTTCGGCGAGGCCGGCGACGCGCTCGTCGAGGGTCTCGAGCTGCGGCACGATCTGCACCATCGCGGCGAAGCGCTGCTCGAGCTCCTCGAGCCGCGAGGTGGCGGCGGTGACGGCGGACTCGGTGGCGCGGATCGGCTCGTCGAGCTGCTGGAGCCGCTCGGCGGCGGCGTGGGCGCTCTTGACGAGCACTTCGAGGCGTCCGCGTTCCTGCTGCATCTCCTGGAGCACCGCGCGCATTTCCTCGCCCATCTCGCGGTCCTTCGTGCCGTTTCCGAGCAGACTCTTCAGCATGCGTAGCACTCCTTCCGGCGCTCCGCGGCGCGCCCCCCTGAGGGGACTGCGGCGGACCGGCGACATGGGGTGGACCTCCCCGCCCCGATGGGAGGGTTCGCGAATGGGGCGTGGCGTACCGCCCGCCTTGCAAGAGGTGGGCCCTCCGCACCGCGGGCTCCGGGGGCGCCGTGGGCCGGTATTTCCTGCACTTGCGGCGTGCCCCGGAGCGTGGGCCGGGGCGGGAGCGGCAAGTTGCCATCCGGCGGGTCCGCCCCGCCCGGACACGAACTGGGCGGGCGCGGCGCGCCGCAGGCAACGCGGCTGAAGGCGCGCGGCCCGGCCGGCCGATACCGGACCCATGCACCCGACCGGGACGGCGCCATCGAACGAGGCCTCGCGCGAGGCCGAGACCTGGTGCCTCGGGTGCCGGCGCGCCGGCGACCGCACGCTGACCGGGGGCGAGCGGCGCTGGATCGCCGGGCTGCGCGACGCGCATCTCGCGCGCGCGGTGCTCGGGCTCGCGATCCCCCCGCTCGCGCTCGGATTCCCGCTCGCGCTCGCGGCACTCGCCGGGGACCGCACCGGCGGCCCGGTCGCGGCGGCCGCGTTCGCCGCCGTCCTGGGCGCGTTGCTCCTCGCGCTGCCGGTCGGGATCCTGCTGGTTCGCGACCACCTGCGCGCGTGGCGCGATCTCGGCGCCGATCTCGCGGGGGGCGAGGCGTGGACCTTCGAGTCGCCCGCGGTCCGTGACGCCGCGGACGCCGAGGACGAGGCGGCCGCGGCCCCGCCCGGGTTCGCGTTGCTGCCGAACACCCGGCGCGTGGTGGATCCCGCCTCGACGCGTCCCGACACCTCGCGCGAAGAGCTCCTGGAAACCGACGCGCACCGCGGCGCGACGCTCTACGCGCCGCTCTCGCTGCGGGTCACCGCCCCGGCTCCGGACCTGCGGTTCGCCCAGCGCCCGCTCAGCGCCGGCGAACGCCACGAGATCGAGCGCGTGCGGCGTGCGCTCTCCCGTCCGCGCCCGAGCACCGTGACCGCCTTCGTGCTGCTGGTGGTGCTGCTCGCCGTGTCCCGGCTCGCGGCCGAAGGGTTCGGGGACGGCCGCGTGCCCCGCTGGACGGACGCGCTGAGCGCGGTGCTCGCGATCGTGATCTGCGTCCGCGCCCTGATGCGCTACACGCGCTGCGTGCTGCTCGCCGGGCGCATGGCCCGCGATCTCGACACCGGGCTGGTGGTGAGCGTGCGCGGAGGCGGCGAGCCCGACGCCGAGATGCTGCCCTTCTCGCGCCTGTTCTGGCGGGTGGCCGGCGCGCCGGCGGGCTGGCGCGACCGGCGCCGCGCCGCCGAGACGCTGCGGGCGAGTCTCTAGCCGCGGGGTCTCACCGGCCGGTACTCACCGGGTGCCGGTTCCTCAGCGGGGATTCGCCAGGCCCGAAGTCCGCCTAACGGAGCCGCGCCGCGCGCGCCGTGACCGACTTCGAGCCCGCGGTAAGCCTCGCGAAGTAAAGCCCTGCGGGAACCGGAGTTCCCGAACCGTCCCGGCCGTCCCACATGAGCCGGTGGGGGCCCGCCTCGAAAGCCCCGCGCGCGAGCCGGCGCACCGCCCGCCCGTCCACCGAGAAGATCTCCAGCGTCACGGTTTCCGCGCGCGGCAGGTCGAACGCCAGCTCCAGCGAGCCGGAGAACGGATGCGGTCCCGCCGCGAGCGCGAGCCCGGCACCGCCGCCGCGTGCGGCGCGTGGCGCCACCGACACCACGCCGCTTTCGATCTCACTCCGGATCCAGGCCGCGCTCGCCGCCGTGAGGAACACGTGCTCCTCGTTCGAGGCCGGGTAGAAGACCGCGTCGAAGGGCGTGAGCGCGAGCAGGTCGGGAGCCCCGGCGATGTCGAAGAAGGGATCCGGCGTCGCGAGCGCGAGCGCGCTCACGCTCGGCACGAAGCAGTGGTGGGGGTGGAGCGCCACGATGTCGCCGTAGGGGGCGGTGAGCGCGTCGAGCTCGGCGAACGAGGCGCGCCACCCGCCCGGGGCCCCGTCCCACGGACGCGTGCCGGAAACGATCACGGTCTGGGTGGTGGTCGTGAAGAGGATGCGCGTGCGCCCCGCGAAGATCGTGTCGGAGACGGCGTCGGGGAGCGCCCACACGTTGCCGGTGATGTCCACGAACAGCGAGGTGTAGTTCCAGCGGATCACCGGGGCGGCGGGCGCGAACCCCTGGTTGACCCGGGCGCCGCTGCCGTTGGCGACCGCGAGCCGCCGCGGGAGCGCGGGCCAGTCGCCCAGCGCCGCGAAGTCGGAGAGCATCGCGGCCCGCATCGGGTCCGGCGCGCCGGTCGCGCCCGGCGGGTTCGTGTAGTGGTAGACGAGCATCTGCCGGGCGGCGGGCCGGTCGAGGATCGCGAGGAACGCGGCGGCGTCGGCCGACTGGCTCGCGAAGAAGCGGATCCAGTACTGGAGCCCGAGCGGGATGTCGGCGCCCGCGTGCGGGGCGTCGAACGAGAGCCAGGCGCGCACGCGGTGCGGCGGGGCGTTGGCCTCGAGCCACAGCAGCGCGTAGCGCGAGCACAGGCCGCCCATGCTCGCCCCGACCACCGCGAGGTTGGCCTGCGGCGCGATCGTGGCCTGCACCTGCTGGATCAGTTCCGCCACCACCAGGCCGTTCTTCTGCACCGGCTCGGTGGCGTCGGTGAAGTCGAGCACCACCGCGTCGAAGCCGTCGGCGCGCAGGGTCTCGAGGAGGTTTTCGCGGTTGAGGAGCGCGTAGAGCTCGTCCCAGCCCATGCTGTTGTCGAGGTCGAAGCCCTCGACCACCACCACGGGATTTTCGATCTGCGTCCGGCCGGGCGCCCGGTAGACGAACGCCCGCCCGGTGCCGAACTGGCCCTGCCACGCGGTCGACGCGGTGATCGCGAGCGTGTCGTCGGGCGAGGGCGTCGCGAGTCCCGCCACCTCGAAGGCGAAGCGCGAGACCGCCACCGTGCCGTCGTCGCGCGTGACGCGCGCGGCCAGCGTGCGCGGGCCCGTGGTCGCGTAGCCCGCGGCCACCGGCTCGCCGAAGCGGACCCGGCGGAAGCCGAGCCCGTCGCCGAAGTCCACCTCGATCGCGCGCGGGCCCCGCGGGGGATCGCCGACGTAGAGCGCCCGCTCGAGGAGGAAGGTCACGCCGGCGCCGCGGTGCGTCGGGCCGGCCAGCGCGGCGGCCGCGAAGGCGCGCGATTCGACCAGCGCGGGCATCGCGCCGGGACCGGCCGCCTCGCCCGGCCCGGGCGCGGAGCCGTCGGCGAGGCGCTCGTAGGCGAGGTCGAGGATCGCGAGGGGCACGGCGCCCCGGTCCCGCACCGCGCGCGCCGCGCGGGCGATCGCGTCCGGGTCCGGCGCGCCCGCGGCGCGGAACGAGGCGCGCCGCAGCTCGTCCACCGCCTGTCGCCACGTCGCGGGCCCGATCGCCGGGGCGCCCTCGGATCCGTCCAGACGCTCGAGCCGCGCGAGCGGCAGCACGCGGTCATGGACGACGCCGGTGCGCGAGACCGACTCGAGGCGGCGCTCGAAGCCCGAGTCCTCCACCGGTCCGGCCGTGGCGGCTTGCGGGAACGCGGCCATCGCGCACGCCGCGGCGAGGAGCCACGAAGCGGGGGGCAGGGCGCGCGGGCGGATGCGGGGCGTGAGGCGCAGGGGCGACTCCCGGGTGGAGCGGCGAGAGAGATGGGGAGCGGGGCTCCGGGACGGGGACGAGTCTAGCACCGGACGCGGGATGGATCGGCGTGCCGCGGCGGCGCTCCCGGTCCGGGCGTCCGCCGCGCTCGTCGCCCGGCGCTCCGGCGCCGGTCGCGGAGCGGCGCGCCGCCCTTGCCGCGAAGGGGCCGGCGGAATAGCTTCTCGCGTTCCCGTTCCGCGCCTCGACCGCGCGCCGGCTTCCCAACGCGGAGAACCCCTTCCATGTCTCCCAGGTCCATCGTTCGCCTTCTGCCCGCCCTCGCGGCGGCCGCGATCCTGTGCGCGGCGGCCCCCGCGCGCGCCGACCGGCCCGCCGGCGCGGTGTTCGCGTCGCATGCCGACACCCACCCGGGGCACGATGCCCCCGACGTCACGCCCTCGGCGGAGGCGCCGGCCGAGAAGCCCAAGTCCGGCGACCCGTGGGACGTCACCGTGCCCCACGCCCCGCACGACACGCTGCGGTTCGAGACCCGCGAGGGAACCTGGATGACGGTGGACGTGTCGCCCGACGGCCGCACGCTGCTGTTCGACCTGCTCGGCGACCTCTACACGATGCCGGTCACCGGCGGCCGCGCCACCCGGCTCACGTCCGGGATGGGCTACGACATGCAGGCGCGCTGGTCGCCGGACGGGAAGCGGATCGCCTTCACGAGCGACCGCGGCGGCACCGAGAACGCGTGGATGATGAACGCCGACGGCAGCGACCCGCGTCCGGTCACGCAGGAGGCGGACCGCTTCAGCAACTCGCCGGCGTGGTCGCCCGACGGTCGCTGGATCACGGTGCGGCGCCGTCTCACCGACCAGAGCTCGCTCGGCACGGTCGAGCTGTGGATGTACAGCGTGCTCGGCGGCAAGGGCGTCCAGGTCACCAAGAAGGCCGAGTGGGGGGACGCCAACGAGCCGGTGTTCTCGCGGGACGGGCGCCACGTCTACTTCACCGGCCGCCCGCAGCGCTTCCAGTACGACCGCAACGTGCACGCCGGGATCTGGCAGATCCGCCGCTTCGACCGCGTGACCGGCAAGATCGTCACCGTCACCGAGGGCGCGGGCGGCGCCGGACGCGCGGCCTTTTCACCCGACGGCAAGACGATGTCGTTCGTCCGCCGCGTGCGCGAGAAGACCGTGCTGTTCCTGCAGGACCTCGAGACCGGCCGCGCGCGGCCGCTGTGGGACGGGCTCTCCTTCGACAACATGGAGGGCTTCGCGTGGACCGGCGTCTACCCCGCGTACGCGTGGACGCCGGACGGGAAGTCCATCGTCATCTACGCGGCGGGCGGCTTCTCCCGCGTGGACGTTGCGACCGGCACGGCCACGCGGATTCCGTTCACCGCCTCCGTCGAGCAGGTCGTCACCCACGCGGTGCGCTTCCGCCAGACGCTCGACGCCGACCGCGTCACCGTGCGGCAGTTGGCGTGGCCGGCCTCGTCGCCGGACGGCAAGTCCATCGTGTTCTCGGCGCTCGGCCGGATCTGGCGCTACGAGATCGCCTCGAAGTCGGCCCGGGCGCTCACGCCCGAAGGCCAGCGCGCCTTCGCGCCGGCCTGGTCCCCCGACGGGCGCTCGATCGCGTTCGTGACGTGGAAGGATGGCGAGGGCGGCCACGTCGCGCGCATGCCCGCGAACGGCGGCTCCGCCACCCGGCTCACGCGCGTGCCCTCGCAGTACCTGAACCCGGCGTGGAGCCGCGACGGCTCCAAGCTCGCGTTCCTCAAGGGGAGCGGGGCGGGGCTGCGCGGCACGTCCGACCTGAACGACGAGATCTGGTTCGAGCTCCAGTGGATGCCCGCGGGCGGGGGCGAGGCGCGCACCGTCACCACGCTCGAGGCGCAGTTCGATGCGTCGGGGATGCCGCGCCCGGCGTGGAACGCCGCCGGGGACCGGCTCTACTTCGTGGAGTACGGCGAGGACCCGACCGGGTCCGCGCAGAAGAACTCCCTGGTCTCGGTGCGGCTCGACGGCACCGACCGCATCGCCCACGCCACCGTCACCAACGGCGAGGACTTCATGCCCTCGCCCGACGACCGCTGGCTCGCCTACCGCGTGAAGTACGCGGCCTACGTGTCGGAGCTGCCGAAGAGCGGCCGCGACCCGGTGGACCTCGGACCCGACGGCGCGCTGCCCGCGCGCAAGCTCTCGGAGGACAGCGGCGACTGGCTCCAGTGGGGCCGCGGCGGTCGCGCCATCACCTGGAGCTCGGGACCGCTGTTCCGCAGCCTCTCGCTCGACAGCCTGACCGCCTACTGGGAGCGCCAGCTGGTCGAAGCCGGCAAGCCCAAGGCGAAGAAGGACGCCGCGAAGGGCGCCGCCGGGGCCGACAGCTCCGGCAAGGGGGCAGGCGCGGACTCGGCCACGGCCGCCGCGAAGGACGACGCGAAGGGCGGCAAGAAGGCGGACGCGGTGGCCGCGCCCCGGCCCGACTCGATCTGGATCTCGCTCGAGGTGCCGCGCGCGCGCCCGCGGGGGACCGTGGCGTTCACCGGCGCCCGCGTGATCACGATGCGCGGCGGCAACGCCAACGAGACCCTCGAGGACGCCACCGTGGTGGTGAAGGACAACCGCATCGTGGCGGTGGGCCCGCGGGCTTCGACCGCCGTGCCCGCGGGGGCGCGCACCGTGGACGCGCGCGGCAAGACCGTCATCCCCGGGCTCGTGGACGCGCACGCGCACGCCCACTACGCGAGCGTCGGAGTGATCCCGGAGCGGTTCTGGTCCTACGACGCCAACCTCGCCTACGGCGTCACGACGATGCACGACCCCTCCGCGACCTCGTGGGAGGTGTTCACCGAGGGCGAGATGGTGGAGACGGGGGCGCTGCGCGGGCCCCGCGTCTACTCCACCGGCAACATCCTCTACGGCGCGGGCGGGCGGGACGCCACGCCGATGGCCAACCTCGACGAGGCCCGCCACCACATGCGGCGCATGAAGCGGCTCGGCGCGATCAGCGTGAAGAGCTACATGCAGCCGCGCCGCGAGCAGCGCCAGTGGATCCTGCAGGCCGCGCGCGAGGAGTCCATGCTGGTGGTGCCCGAAGGCGGCGGAAAGTTCGAGGAGAACCTCGGCTTCGTCATGGACGGCCACACCGGGCTCGAGCACGCGCTCCCGATCACGCCGATCTACCGCGACGTGGTGGAGCTGTTCTCCAAGAGCCGCTCGGGCTACACGCCGACGCTGCTGGTCGCCTACGGCGGGCTCTCGGGCGAGCACTGGTTCTACCAGCACGCGAACGTGTTCGACGATCCCAAGCTGCGGCGCTTCACGCCCGAGAAGTACCTCGCGGCGCGCGCGATCCGGCGCCCCGTGATGGCTCCGGAGTGGGACTGGCACCACAAGGACGTCGCGGCCGGGTGCCGGCAGATCGTGGAGGCCGGGGGCAGCGTGCAGATCGGCGCCCACGGCCAGCGGCAGGGTCTCGGCGCCCACTGGGAGATCTGGGCGCTGGCGCAGGGCGGCATGCGCCCCGCCGACGCGATCAAGTGCGCCACGTGGAACGGCGCCTGGTACCTGGGCATGGACCACGCGATCGGCTCGATCGAGCCGGGCAAGCTCGCCGACTTCGTGGTGCTCGACGCCAACCCGCTCGAGGACATCCGCAACACCAACACGGTGCGGTGGGTGGTGAAGAACGGCGAGGTGTTCGACGGGGACACGCTGGAGAAATAGCGAAGCCCGGACGGCTTTCGACGGGAGTCGCCCCGACGGGCGGCACGCGGCGCTGCCCGGGCCCCGAGAGCGCCCGGGGCAGCGCCGCCCTTTTCATGCGACGGCCGTTCCCCATCCAATTTTCTTCTTGGCATAGCACGGCTCATATGTTGGAATTCCCCGCGTCGCACCGGCGAGAATTCCAGATGGCGCCTCCATGGTGGCCGCTCCCACCGAACCATGGGAATGCCTCGCGTCAGGGCGACGGTTTCCCAGCGCTTTGCCCGCTGCCGGGCCCCCGCTAGCGCCAGTCCAATCCCCCGAGTTCGCCGAAGCCGCCCCGGGACGGCAGCGCGTTCCGTTGCGGTCGACACCGCCCTGTTGCCGGGGCGGAATCCCACGTGCAGCCCCGCGGGCCGCCATCCGCGCGGGTGCGCGCCACGTTGCTGAACCGCGATTGGAGTCGCAACCATGAAAGCGTCCACCCAGGTTTGCCGTGCGCTTCTCGTACTCATCGTGTTGGTCGTTCTCCCCCAAGACGCCCGCGCCTTCTGTTCAGGCAACGTGGTCAACAACGGCGACTTCGCCTACGGGCTGGTCTACGGCTCGATGCCCACGGCCTCGGTCGGGGGCTGGTCGGTCCTGACCCAGACTCCGCAGGTGGTGAGCACCGGCTGCGCCACGCCCGCCGGCGCCATGCAGATGTGGGGCAACCTCGTGGTCGGGGAGTCCGTCAAGCAGCGGCTGGCGACCCCGATCGTGCAAGGCAAGAAGTACCGGGTGACGGTGCGCTACAAGCACCTGAACCCCGGCCCCTCCCCGCAGCACCAGGTGGCCTTCCGTCTCGCGCTCTCCGCGTCCGATCCGGCGAGCTACCCGCCGGTGGCGGGTTACACGCAGATCTGCGTGACGCCCCCGACCTCTTCGCTCACCTGCGTCACCTACACGGTGGACTGGACGGCGACCGCGAGCGGGGACTACCTGACGGTCAATCCCGAAAACTCGTCGTCGATCAACGACGGGGCCCAGGTCTCGTGGGGCACCATCGACGACATCTGCATCTCCGAGGTGCGCTGCGGCTTCCTCGCGAACGCCGACTTCGAGGATGGCGTGGTGTACGGTTCGATGCCCGCGGCCTCGGTGGCGAACTGGAGCGCGATCTCCGCGTCGCCCCAGGTCGTGAACACCGGTTGCGCGACCCCCGCGGGCGCCGTGCAGATGTGGGGCAACCAGGTGGTGGGCGAGGCCATCAAGCAGCAGCTCTCCGAGGGCTTCAAGAAGGGCAGGACCTACCGGATCACGGTGCACTACAAGCACCTGAACCCGGGCGCCGCGCCGCAGGATCAGGTGCGCTTCCGGCTGACCGCCTCGTCGGCGGATCCCGGATCCACCTACCCGCCTCTCTCCTCCAACGAACTCATCGGTTTCACCCAGTACACCTCGTCCCTCACCTGCGTGAGCGACCGGATCCTGTGGACGGCTGAGAACGACGCCGCCTACATCACGATCAACCCGGAGAACACCTCCTCGATCAACGACGGCTCGCAGGTGTCGTGGGGAACGGTGGACGACCTGTGCGTCGAGGAGCTGCCGTGCGGGTTCGTTTCGAACGGCGACTTCGAGGACAACGTCGTCTACGGCTCGATGCCGACGGCGTCGGTGGGGAGCTGGTCGGCGCTGACCGCGACGCCGCAGGTGGTGAACACCGGCTGCGCGACCTCCGGGGGCGCGGTGCAGATGTGGGGCAACCAGGTGGTGGGCGAGTCCATCAAGCAGAAGCTGGGCGCGCCGTTCCTCCAGGGGCGCACCTACAGGATCAAGGTGCTCTACAAGCACCTCAATCCGGGCCCGGCGCCCACCCACCAGGTGCGGTTCCGTCTCACCGCCCATAGCGGCGACCCCGGATCCACCTATCCGCCGGCCCTCAGCGGCGGCGAAACCATCGGGTTCACCCAGTACACATCGTCGCTCACCTGTGTCAGCGACGAGATCCTGTGGTCGCCGACGACGGCCAATCGGGACTATCTCTGCATCAACCCGGAGAACACCTCCTCGATCAACGACGGGGCAGAGGTGTCGTGGGGCACGATCGACGACATCTGCGTCGAGCTGGTGAACGGGCCCGACGTTCGCAAGGCTCCGGGGGCCGACCCGCGCGCGATCGCGCTGGTGTCACTGGCCATGGCGCTCGCCGGGCTGGGAATGCTCCACCGCCGCCGGCGGAGCGCCGTCGTCGCCAGGGATTAGCGGGCGGATCGCCGCGGGGCCGGGGACGGTCCGGTCCCGCGATGGGTTACGGACGGGCCGCGGCGGAATCGGATTCCGCCCGCGGCCCGTGCCGTGAGCGGTCGTCGTCCGGACTGGCCGCGCCCGCCGGAATTCCGGCGCCTGACGCTACCCTCGACGGTTCCACTCCAGCACGGCGTCCGCCGCGGGTCCGGCGCCGTCCGCGGCCATGCGCGGCGCCAGCGCCGCCGCGCGCGCCGCGAGCGCCGGATCGCGCACCACGCGCTCGAGCGCGGCTTCGAGGCGGCGGGCGTCCAGGCGATGGCGCGGGACCTGCAGCCCCGCGCCCAGCCGCTCGACCCGGAGCGCGTTGTTGAACTGGTCGAAGGCGTGCGGGACCGCGAGCGACGGGCGGCCCGCTGCCAGGGCCTCGGCGGTGGTGCCGATCCCCGCGTGGTGGACGACGGCCGCCGCCCGCGGAAAGAGCGTGGCGTGCGTGGCCCAGTCCACCGCGAGCACGGTCCCCGGCAGCCCCGTGGGCGGAGGGTTGCCCCGGCCCGTGAGCAGCACGCCGCGCACGCCGAGGCGGCGGCAGGCGGCGGCCGCGAGCGCGAAGAACCCGCGCGGGTGGTGGACCGCGGCGCTCCCGAGCGTGAAGGCGACCGGCGGGTCCCCGCCCGCGAGGAACGCCTCGAGCCGCGGGTCGGGCGCTTCGCCGGGCGGGGCGTAGCGGGTGAAACCGCAGCGCCGTGAATCCGGCGGATCATCCGGGAGCCCGGGGCGGAACGCCTCGGGCCACAGGCCGAGGGCGAGGTCGCCGGCCCGGAACTCGTCCCACACCGAGGGCCACGCGGCGCGCGGGCCGCGCCTCGGGGGCGGGACGCCGCACGCGCGCCGCAGGCTCCGGACCCAGGCGCCGAACGCCAGCCGCAGCGCTGGATCCGCGAGGCGGGCGAACCGGCGCGCGGCGGCGGCCCGGCCGCGGCCCGGCGCCGACTGGTAGGCGGGCACCTCGTCGTGGGCCGAGTGCCACGCCATGGGGGTGAGCGCGCACGAGGCGCACGGAACCCCGGCATCCTCCGCGACCCAGCGGGCCGAGATCGCCCCGTAGTGGCAGACCATGGCGTCAAAGGGCCGCGTCGCGGCGAGCCGCCTCACGTCGGTGGCGAACTCGCGGAGCAGCGCGGGGAAGTGCCGCATCCCGAGCAGCGGTCCGCGCGTGCGATGGAACAGCTCGGGGTGGCGAAGCAGGTACCCGACCGGAACGCGCGCGATCACCGGCTCCGGCTCGAGACCGGCGGTCTCGATGTCGCGGGTGAAGTGCGGATGGGCGGCGACCCGGCACGCGTGCCCGCGCCGGGCCAGCGCGCGCCCGATCGCGAGGAACGGGAACAGGTCGCCGTGGGAACCGAACGTGACGAGCAGGACGCGCATGGGGGCGCCGAGTGGCGGTCGCGGCGCGAGGCGCGGGATCCGCTAGCGGGCGGGCCGCTTCCGAGCGCGCGTGGATTTCGGCGGCTTCCGGGGTCGGGCGCCGCCCGGCCCCGAAGCGCCGCGCACGAACGCCGCGAGGTCCCGCTTGAGCTTCACCAGCGAGGGGCGGTGGATGTACATCATGTGGCCGCCGTCGTAGTACCCCATCGAGACGTTCCCGCGCAGCCGCGGCTCGAGGCCCAGCCGCGAGAACGTGTACTCGCTCGCGAAGAACGGCGTGGCGAGATCGTAGTAGCCGTTCGCCACGAACACCTTGAGGTGGGGGTTCTCGGTCATCGCCTTGCGCAGGGTTTCGGCCACGTCCACGTAGCGGTTCTCGTGCTCGTCGTAGCGCCAGCCCTCGTGGGTCTTGAAGCTCAGGATCTCGTAAGGGAGGTCGCTCTCGAACCCGAGGTCGCCGCGCACGTAGTCGTAGAAGGTGGCGGTGTAGGGACCCATGATGTTGGAGAAGCTGGGGTCGTTGTCGGGCACCGCGCCGGCGGCGTCGCGGTCGGAGCCGGTGAAGCGGCTGTCGAGCCGGCCGACCGTGAGCCGCCGGTCGCGCAGCAGCTCCTTGGTGAAGCGGTGGATCTCGATGCGCAGGTTGCAGCGCTCCACGAAGTCCGGGGACACGCCGGTGAAGCGGGCGAGCTGGGCCACCAGCGCCGTGCGCTCGCGCTCCGGGAGGTCGTGGCCGCGCATCAGGGCGGGGGCGTAGGTGCCGAGCGCGAACGCGCGCGCCTTCGCGAGCGCCCCGTCGCGGTCGCGCTGGAGATCCGCGGGCAGCCGCTTGTGGTACCAGGCGGTGGCGGTGTAGGCCGGCAGGAACAGCACGTAGGGCAGGTCGTTGTTGGGCTCGAACAGCAGGGTCTGGAACTCCAGCACCGAGGAGACCAGCATCAGCCCGTTGAGCGACATGCCGTGCCGCTCCTGCAGGTAGCCGGAGAGCCCGGCCGCCCGCGTGGTGCCGTAGCTTTCCCCGATCAGGAACTTGGGCGAGAGCCAGCGGCGGTAGCGCGTGGCGTAGAGGCGGATGAAGTCCCCGACCGACTCGATGTCCTTCTTGAAGGTGTGGAACTCCTTGGCCTTCTCGCCCGCCACCGGCCGGCTGTAGCCGGTGCCGACCGGGTCGATGAACACGAGGTCGGTGACGTCGAGCAGGGACTGGTCGTTCTCCACGAGCCGGAAGGGCGGGACGGGAAGGTCGCCGTGCTCGCCGAGGTCCACGCGCCGCGGGCCCAGCACGCCGAGGTGCAGCCACACCGACGAGGAGCCCGGCCCGCCGTTGAACGAGAACGTGACCGGGCGCTTCGCGGGCTCGCCGGCGCCCGTCACGGTGTAGGCCACGAAGAACACGGAGGCCTTGGGCACCGCCCCTTCGGACTCCCCGTCCCGCTCGCCTTTCTTCTCGCTCTCGGGCCGCAGCACCAGCGTGCCGGTCGTGACGGTGTACTCGAGCGTGCGGCCGCCGACCGTGACCCGGTGGCGGGTTTCGACGATCTGGTCGGCGGGCGGGGGAGCGGCGGCGGGGCGTGCGGGCTCGGCGCCCGGGGCTTCCGGCTTCTCGGTCATGCCTTACCTCCTCGGGGGTTCGGTCGGCGGCGCGAGACTACCCGATCCGCGCGCCGCGGGGCGCAGCGAGAGCAGCGCGAGATCCTGGGACTTCCACCGCAGGCGTGCCGCCCCCTTTCGCTCGAGCGCCTCGAGGCCGCGGACGAACGCCTCGGGATAGTTGGCGCTGTCGAAGCCGCGCGAGGAGATCCGGGTGGGGACCAGCACGTCGGTGATTCCCGAGGCCGCGAGGCGCGCGAGGATCGTGTCGGGATCGGAGGCCTCGAGCGCCGCGAGCGGGCGGTCGCGCTGCCCCCAGGGAATCGGCCAGGTCGCCGCCCGCGCGGCGTGGTAGTGCGTGTCGTAGGTCCAGAGGCTGAGCACGCGGGCGTCGGGTGGCGTGAGCGCGGCGATTTTCGGGAACGCCTCGACGAGAAACGCGGGAGGGTCGGCGGCCGCGCGATGGTCCGGCAGGGTGATGGCCCCGTGCGCGGCCACCGCCAGCACCGCGAGCGTGGCGCCGATCCGGGCGAGCGCGTGCCCGGCGAGCGCGTCGTGCACCGCCCACGCCCCCATCCACGCGAGCACCGCCACGAACGGCGTGAGGTGCCGCCCGGCGGCGTAGGGGACGAAGGCGGTGGCCGCCATCGCGGCCAGCGCCCCGAGCGCCACGCTCTCGCGCAGCGTCCAGCGCCGGAACAGGGCCGCGGCGGCGAACGCCGCGGCCGCGAACGCGAGGATCGGAAGCCCGATCGCGCCCGGGATCGCGGCGAGGAACTCGGCGGGCGGGGTGGAGAACCGGGCGCGGTTGAGGGCGAGGAGCCGCGGCTCGAGGTCGGGCGCGAAGGCGGGATAGAGGGCGCTGCCGAACAGGATCTGGTTCCGGACCAGCCACGGCAGCGCGATCGCGACGGCGAGGGCGCAGGCGAGCGCGAGACGCGCGGCCCGGGCGCGGTCGCCGCGCGCGGCGTCCCAGGCCGCGGTGAGCGCCAGGCCCGCGAGCGGGATCCAGCCGCTGAACTTGGCGTTGAGCCCGAGCCCGGCCACCACGCCCAGCGCGATCCACGGCAGGGGGCGCGCGCTGCGGCGCGCCGCGAACAGCAGCGCGACGGTGGCGACCGCGAGCACGGAGACCAGCGGCTCGGCGTAGAGCCGCACCGCCACGGCGCCGAAGGCGGGGTTGACGAGCACGAGCGCCGCCGCCCACAGGCCGGCCGCCGCCGCCGAGATGCCCGGGCCGCCCGTGGCGAGCAGGAGGAAGAGCGCCGCCGCGAAGGCGCCCGGCAGGGCGAGCAGCGCCCCGCTCCCGAACGCGGCGATCCACAGCGCGCCGAGCAGGTGCAGCAGCGGCTGGTAGTAGTAGGCGAATCCCGAGTAGAGCCCGGGGAACTCGGCGGGGATCGCGCGATGCGCGTGGATCCACGCGGCGGCCGTGGCGTGGAAGCACTCGTCGGTGGCGAGCGTTCCGCCCCACGCCTGGCGCGCGAGACGCGCGAGGGTCGCGAGCGCGGCCGCGGCGACCGCCCAGCCGAGGCCGGCCTCGAGCGCGCTCGGCGGCGGGGCGATCTCCGCAGGGTCGTCGCGTGTCGCGGCTACTTCACCATCTCCATCTGGTCCGGCAGGTTCGGCACCACGCACAGGAACTCGAAGCGCTCGCTGCCGAGGACTTCGTACCAGTGCGGGGTGCCCGCCGGGATGAAGACCACGTCGCCGCCCGTCACCTCGCGCACCTCGCCGCCGATCCCGAGGCGCGCCCGCCCGCACAGCACGTACTGCTCGTGCTCCACGGTGTTGGTGTGGGCCGGAATGCCGCCGCCCGGCTCCATGATGAACCGGCGCAGCGCGAAGTGCGGCCCCACGTCGGGGCCGATCAGGACCTGCCGGGTGGTGCCTCGGCCGGCGGCGACCGGCTCGGCGGGCACCTCGTCGGCGCGTCGGATGTTCATGCCCAACTCCTTTCCGGCGGCGCGCCTCAGCGCAGCCGCACCAGCTTTTGCCGCAGGATTTCCCCGGGTGTCCGCAATTCGGCGAAGTAGACGCCGGGCCCGGCCGGGGCGCCGTCGGCGGCGCGTCCGTCCCAGGCGCGCCGGTGGATGCCCGCTTCCAGCGGGCCGTCCTGGAGTTCCCGCACCAGCGCGCCGCGGACATCGTACAGGCGGAGGGAGGCCGTCGTCCTCGCCGGGAGCGAGAACGTGAGGGCCGAAGGGCCGGCCGAGGGGTTGGGGCTCGCCGCCGCCATCACCACCCGCGAGGGATCGAGGAGCGCGGGGCCGGCGTACGGCGCGTCCACGACGCTGAGCGGGCCGGCGAGGGAAAAGTTGTATCCGCCCGAGTCGTCGAGCCCGACGTCCTCGATCACGACGACGTGATAGCCCGCCCCGGTGACCGGATAGGTGACGTTGTCGAGCGAGGTGAACACGACGGGCCCCGCCACCAAGGGGGCGTACAGCACGATCTCGGTGTTGAGCGTGCCCGAGGTCGTCACCGCCGTGATCCTCGCGGTGTCGCCGGGGACGGCGTAGAACACGTAGGCGTCGAAATCGGCGCGGCCCGAGATCGTCCCGGCGCGGAACGCGCCCGCGCCCACCTGACCGCCGTCGGGATCCGCGGCGGTGACGAGCGGGCCCGCCTTCAGGTTCACCATGGACACCGTGTAGCCGCCGGTGTGATCCAGGTTCTGGTCCTCGACCAGCAGCGTGTGGAAGCCGGTCAGCAGCAGTTGCGCGTCCATGCGGTCGGCGAGCGTGCTGGCCTCCGCGGCCGCCCCGCTGGGCGGGTAGAGGTACAGGGTCGTGTTGAAGGGGGGCGCCGCCGACGCCACCGCCGCGACCACCACCCGGTCGCCCGCGGTGCCGAAAAAGCGGTAGGCCTCGAGATCGGCGATCTCCGAGACCGTGCCGCTGCGCGGCACGTTCGAGTCGAGCGCGCCGCCGTCGCCGTCGAGGCCGGTCGTGAACGGGCCGGCCTGCAGGTTCATGAGCGTCACCCGGTAGCTTCCGGTGGTGTCCTGCCCCACGTCGTCCACGACCAGCGTCCAGGTTCCGGTGTGGGTGAGCTGGAATTCGAAGCGATCGGCCGACGTGGAGACGACCGCCGCGCCGTTCCCCGGCGGGTAGAGCGTGACGTTGGTGTTGAGGGCCCCGCTCGTCGCGACCGCCCCGATGACGACGCGCTGCGACGTCGAGCCCGTGAAGCGGTACACGTCCATGTCGCCCTTGGCCTGGATCTGCCCCGACAGGATCTCCGCGGACGCGAGCACGCCGCCGTCCGGATCCGACACCGTGGCGTCGGGGCCTGCGGTGAGGTTCTGGTACGACACGACGTAACTGCCGGCGTGGTCCAGGTTCTGATCCTCGACCAGGATCGTGTAGGTGCCGCTCTGGAGGAGCTGGAAGTCGAGCCGGTCGGCGAAGGTGCTGGCCTCGGTCAGGCCCCCGTTCGGCGGGTAGGCGTAGACGGTCGTGTTGTAGGGCGAGGGCGCGGTCGCCAGGGCGGTCACCACCACCCGGTCCCCGGCGTTGCCCGAGATCGTGAAGGCGTCGAAGTCCACGGGGCCGCCGGTCGTGCCCGAGCCGAACCCGCCCGAGGCGACCGTGCCGCCGTCGGGGTCGGCGAGGGTGGAGAGCGGCCCCCCCTGCAGGTTGATGAAGCCGAGCGTGTAGGTTCCGGTGGCGTCCTGGCCGACGTCTTCGACGAGGATCGTCCAGGTTCCGGTGGCGGTGAGCTGGAACTCGGTGCGGTCCGAGGAGGTCGCCACGAGCGCGGCGCCGCCCCCGGGCGGATAGAGCGTGACGTTGGTGTTGACGGCGCCCGTCGCGGCGACCGCGCCGATCACCACCCGCTGGCCGAGCGCGCCCGTGAACTGGTACGCGTCGAGGTCCCCGACCGCCTGGAATCCGCCGGGCCGGATCTCGGCCGAGGCGAGCGGACCCCCGTCCGGGTCCGAGGACGTGTAGGGCCCCGTCGTGAGATTGAGGGCGGTCACCTCGTAGTTCCCGGTGTGGTCGAAGTTCTGGTCCTCGACCAGGATCGCGTAGGTCCCGCTCTGCGCGAGCTGGAAGTCGAGCCGGTCCGCGAAGGTGGAGGCCTCGAGCCCTCCGCCGTTGGGCGGGTAGGCGTAGAGCGTCGTGTTGTGAGGGGCCCCGCTCGTGGAGACGGCGGAGATCACCACGCGGTCGCCGACGTTTCCGGTGATCGTGAACACGTCCATGTCGAGGGGCACCTGATGCGAGGCGCTCCGGATCCCGTCCGAGGCGAGCGCGCCGCCGTCCGGGTCGCCGGCCGTGACGTGGGGCCCGGCCTGCAGGTTGACGTACCCGAAGCTGTAGTTGCCGGTGGCGTCCTGTCCCCCGTCTTCGACCACGATCGTCCACTGGCCCGTGGCCGAGACCTGCACTTCCACGCGATCGGAGGAGGAGCTGGCCACCGCGGCCCCGCCGAAGGGGGGATACACGGACACCATGGTGTTGATCGCCCCGCTGGTGGCCAGCGCGCCGATCACCAGCCGTTGCCCGACGGAGGCGCTCAGCCGGAACCCGTCGAAGTCGCCCACCGACCCGATCGCGCCGCTTCGGATCTCGGAGGAGCCGATGACGCCTCCGTCCGGATCGCCCACCGAGGTGAAGGGGCCGGCCGTGACGTTGTAGTAGGACACGGTGTAGCTCCCGGTGTGGTCGAGGTTCTGGTCCTCGAGCACGACCGTGTAGGTGCCGCTCTGGAGCAGCTGGTGGTCCAGCTTGTCGCCGAAGGTCGAGGTCTCCAGCGGACCGCCGTTGGGCGGGTAGAGGTAGAACGTGGTGTTGAAGGAGGCGCCCGCGGTCGCGATGCCCGAGAACAGCACGCGCTGGCCGGCCGTGCCCGAGAACGTGAACGCGTCGAAGTCCACGACCGAGCCGATGGTGCCCGAGAAGATCTGGTTGGAGGCCAGCGCGGCGGAGTCCTGATCGGCGCCGAACGTGTGGGGACCGCCCTGGAGGTTGAGGAACGAAACCGAGTAGCTGCCGGTCGCGTCCTGGCCCAGGTCCTCGACGACGATGGACCAGGTGCCGGACGCGGTCAGCTGCGCCTCGGCCCGGTCGGAGGAGTTGCTGAAGAGCGCCGCCCCGCCGCCGGGCGGGTAGAGCGACAGGTTGGTGTTCATCGCGCCGCCGGTGGCGAGCGCGCCGATCACCACGCGCTGTCCGACCACGCCGGTGAAGCGGAACACGTCGAAGTCGCCCACCGCCTGAGCCTGTCCGGCCCGCACTTCGGCCGAGGAGAGCGAGCCGCCGTCGGCGTCCCCGGCGCTCGTGTAGGGGCCGGCCGTGACGTTCGTCATCGCCAGCGAGTAGCTGCCGGTGTGGTCGTTGGACTGGTCCTCGACCAGAATCGTGTAGGTGCCGGTGGCGGCGAGCGCCACGTCGAGGCGGTCGCCGAACGTCGAGGCTTCCGCGGCGCCTCCGCCGGGAGGGTAGAGATAGAGCGTGGTGTTGTACGAAGCACCCGCCGTGGCGATGGCGCCGACCAGCACGCGATTCCCGGCCGTCCCCGTGAAGGTGAACGCGTCCATGTCGGACGTCGTGGCGTTGGAACCGGTCTTGATCTCGCCGGACACGATGGGGCCGCCGTCCGCGTCGCCCCCCGACGTGAGCGGGCCGGCGGTGAGGTTGAGGAACGTCAGGTTGTAGGTGCCGGCGTCGTTGAGACCCACGTCCTCGACGTCGATCCGCCAGGTGCCGGTCGCGTCGAGCAGGAATTCGGAGCGGTCGAGGGAGGTCGTGTACGTCACCCCGAGCGCGGGATTGCGCAGCGTGACGTTGGTGTTGACCGCGCCGCCCGAGGTGACCGCGGCGATCACCACACGCTGCCCGGCCGACCCGCTGAAGGTCCACGACTCGAGGAACGTGGGGCCGGAGAGCGAACCGGCGACCGTCGAGCCGGAAGTGATCGGACCTCCCGCGAGCGCGGCGCCGGGGGCCAGGAGCAGGAGCGACGCGAGCGCGAGGAGCGGGGTGCGGGAGCGGGCGGCCGGGGGCATGGGGGAGGATCCTCTTCGAGCGGCGCGGGCGCGGGCCCGCCGGTGGGGTCGGAGGACGCTCCGGGGAGCGGAGCGCGGGGCCAGAGGCGCCGCGATTCTAGCAGAGGGGGCGGAGCCGCCCGCTCCCGAACCGCGCTCCGGACGATTCGACACGGCGCGCGCGACTGCCTAGATTCCCGGCCATGGGACGCATCTTCGAAACCCGCAAGGCCACGATGTTCGCGCGCTGGGACCGCATGTCCAAGGCGTTCGCGCGCATCGGCAAGGAAATCACCATCGCGGTCAAGGCCGGGGGGCCGAGCCCCGAGAACAATCCCGCCCTGCGCCGCGTGATCCAGAACGCCCGCGCCGTGAACATGCCCAAGGACAAGGTGGACGCGGCCATCAAGCGCGCCTCCGGGCAGAACGTGGCGAACTACGAGGAGATCCTCTACGAGGGCTACGCGCCGCACGGTGTCGCGGTGCTGGTGGAGTGCGCGACCGACAACCCGACGCGCACGGTGGCCAACGTGAGGAGCGCGTTCAACAAGGGCGGCGGCAACCTCGGCGCCACCGGCAGCGTCGGTTTCCAGTTCCGGCGCATGGGCGTGTTCCGCCTCAAGCCCGAGGGACTCGACCCCGAGTCGCTCGAGCTGGAGCTGATCGACCACGGACTCGAGGAGATGGGGGAGAGCGTGGGGGAGAAGGGCGAGCCGCAGCTGCTGGTCCGCTGCGCGTTCGCGGAGTTCGGCCACCTCCAGAAGGCGCTCGAGGACCGCGGCATCGCGCCGGTCTCGGCGGAGTCCGAATACATCCCCACGACGCCCGTCGAGCTCCCGGAGGCGAAAGCCAACGAGGTGCTCCGCATGATCGACGCGCTCGAGCAGGACGAGGACGTCCAGAAGGTTTTCCACAACCTGGGCTGAGCCGCCCCGGCCGCGCGCCTCCGCGGCCCTTCCCCCCTGCCACCCCCCGGGGCCCGCGCCGCGCCCTTTCCTCCCCGCCCCTCAAGTCCCGGCCGCGGCGGGCGAGACTGGAAACCGGACGAACGCCGTCGGCCCGTGCCGCCGTGCCTGGCGAAGGGGGGAGTGGGTGCTCGAGTTCCTGAAGAGTCTCTGGAAGTCGGTGTCCCCCGCCCCGGAGCGCGAGCGGAGGGACCCGGCGTCCGCGACGGCCCCATCCGCGAACCGGCCGCACGCGGCCTCCGTCGCGATTCCCGCGCCGGCGGCGGCCCCGGGCGATCGGGCCCCCGAGGCCGTTTCGGCCGGGCCCGTGGTGGCCGCCCCGGTCGAGCCCATCGGACCGGCCGGGAGCGGCGCTCGATCCGGCGCTTCCGAAGTCCCGGTCTCCGCGCCGGCCTCGTCGGGACCCGCGGCCCGGCCCGCGCCGGCCCGCGAGCCGTGGGCCGAGGATCCCGCCTTCACCGGCGACGTGCAGGGCTGGCTCCGCGAAACGCTGGAGGCGCGCCGCCGCGAGCTGAGTGCGCGCACCTCCGGGACCGGGGATCTCGACGAGGTCCTCGAAGCGATCGCGGCCGCCGACCTGGAGCTGATCCGGCAGCCGCCGATCGCCGCCCAGCAGGCGCTCACCGTCGCGCGCGATCCCGAGAGCACGACCTCGGCGCTGGTCCGGATCTTCGAGAACGACCCGGCGATGGCCCACGGTCTCCTGACCGTCGCCAACTCCGTGTTCTACCGGCGCGGCGGCGAGGTGTGCTCCTCGATCGGCCACGCGGTGCAGCGCATCGGGGGCCGCGCCATCGAGGGCGTGGTGATCTCGCGGCTCGTCGAGGGAACGCTGTGCCGCCCGGGCGGGGCCTACGACCCGGTGCTGAACGAAGTCTGGTCTCACATGACGCGCACCGCCCCGATCGCCCGCGACCTCGCCGCGACCTTCGGCGTCCAGCCCGAGCGCGCGTTCACGATGGGGCTGCTGCACGACCTCGGGAAGCTCGTGATCCTCGACCACCTCTCGGGGTTCCGTAGCCGCAACCGGCGCGACGCGCGGCTCCCGGATCGCGCGTTCCCCGATCTCCTCCACCGGCTGCACGAGCCGCTCGGCGGGCTCGCGATGCTGCGCTGGGAACTCGGCGAGGACTCGGCGCTCTCGGTGGCGACGCACCACCGGGACACGGTCCCCGCGGCGGGGGACCGGCTCGCCGAGCTGCTGTTCGTGGCCGAGCGCGTGGACCACGTGTTCCGCGAGCAGCGGCTCATGGACCTGGACCGGCTGATCGCGGAGGGACGCCTCACCGTGGAACGCGGGGCGCTGCTCCAGGCGCTGTGCGGCGAGCTGCTGGTCCCGATCTACGGCGGCTCGCCGGCGCCGGCGTCCGGAACGGGCGACCCGGCGGAGCGTCTCGCGGCCTGAAGCGCCGGGGACGCCGGCCGCCAGGGACTCAGCGCGTCGCGGCCGGGGCGGGCGGTCCGGCGAGCGCGGCGGGCCGGTAGAGGTGGTAGCCGTCGCGCACGCCGCTCTTCACGTAGCGCGACGCGATCGCTCCCGCCGCGGCCTCCCCGAACTGGAAGTCCCGGTACCAGTGGTCGCGGCCCCGGTCGAGATCCTCGTTGAGCACGACCAGCGAGTAGCGCCCCTCCTCGATCCGGTCCACGGTCGCCCGGGCGCGCGGGTCGCGCCGGGCGAGCCGCGAGCGCAGCGTGGAGGCGTCCGAGATCTCGGCGCGGCGGCCGGCCGCGAGGGCGATCAGCGGGTCCTCGCACAGCACCAGCCCGCCCTCGGCGCGGACCGCCGCGAGCACCTCGCCCCGCTTCGCCTCCGGGGCGCGCGCGGCCCGTCCCACGGCGCGCGACTCGCGCCACGCGGCGCCGCCCACCGCGAGCAGGATCAGGGCGAGCCCGAGCGCCGCCTCGCGGCGGGTGGCGTGCTCGGCCCACAACCCGGCCGCCACCGCGCCGAGCGCGGTCAGCTCCAGCAGGTGGTTGTGGTCGGAGCCGCGGTTGACCATGGCCAGCATCGCGAGGGCGAGCGAGGCGATCGCGAAGGGCCGGATCGGCCGGCCGCGCGACCATTCCCCGGTGAGGAACACGATGGCGAGCCCCGCCACGATGGCGAGCTCGGCGAAGCTGGCGAGGTAGCGCAGCAGCTCGAAGGGACCGCGCGCGAGCACCCCGGTGTTGGGTGGCGAGAAGGCGAGCGTGTACAGCACCTCGCCGTACCACCCGGGCCCGAGCCACGGCATGGTGAGCACCACGCCCGCCGCCACGCCGGCGAAGAAGCGGGCGGCGAACGGGCCGGCGCCGCGCCGCGCGCCCGGGGCGAAGGCCGAGAGCATCACCGCGAGCGGGACGGTGAAGGAGGTCGCCTTCACCAGCCACGACGCCGCGGCGAGGGCCGGCGCCCACCAGCCGCGGCGCCGCGGATCCTGGCACCACGCCGCGAGCGCCGCGATCGCCAGCGCGGCGGCGAGCGGGTCGGCGCGCCCGGCGAGGCTCGCGCGCACGAACGGGTAGCTCACGAGCAGCAGGCCGAGCGACACGGTGAGCGCGACCCCGCCGCCCCCGAGCGCCTGGCCGCACAGGGCGACCGCCGCGAGCAGCGCCAGGATCGAGAACAGGTTCACCCAGCGCAGCGCCGCGCGCCACGACATGCCGGTGCTCCGGGCCGCGGCGACCAGCAGGGGAACCGGCGGGAAGTAGGGGGTGCCGAGGAACGCCGAGCCGCGGTTCGACCCGGGCGCTTCGCCGTGGAGGGCGCCGTCGGCGCACGCGGCCACGATCCCGGTCGCGTGGTTCATGCCCTCCCACGTGGGCCACGCCGTGAGCAGGATCCCGAGCCATGCGACCAGCGCGATCAGGAGCGCGCCGAGGGTGAGCCGTCCGTCCATAGGGCGGGCAGTCTAGCAGCCCGTGAAAGTCCCGGCAGGATGCGCCCGGTCACTTGAGAAAACACTTGAAGCGCGGGCGGCGCGGACTTGAGAAGTCACTTGAGGTGGAGGCCGCCGCGAACGGCGGGCGTGCCGGGTCGCGTGGAGTGAGGCGGGGAAGGCGCGCGGAGGTGGGCACTCGCCCCCCCGCCCGATCGAACCCTAGCCCGGCCCGGCCAGCCCCGCGAGCATCCTCGAGTAGGCGAGCAGCCAGCCGTCGCCCCACAGGAGCGCGACCATGGCCGCCGGGGCGAGGAGCACGCCGAAGGGCAGAGGCGTCTTGCCGCTCCCGAGGCCACGGGCCATGAGGATGCCGCCCCACACGGTGCCCGCGAGGGCGGCGAGGAACAGGGTCAGGATCGTGAGCTTCCAGCCCAGCACCACGCCGAACATGGCCGCGAGCTTCACGTCGCCGAACCCGAGGCCCTCGATCTTCCGGAAGCGGATCCAGATCCAGCCCAGCAGCCACAGCAGGCCGCTCCCCGCGACCACGCCGAGCAGCGAGTGGCGGGCGCCGAGGTTGGGGAGCGCCACGGCGAGACCCACCAGCGTTCCGGGAAACGTGAGCACGTCGGGCAGGAGCTGCTCGTCGAGGTCGATCCAGAACAGCGCCACGAGCAGCGCGCCCCAGATCATGAGCGGCGGCCACAGCCAGGTGGCGCCCACCAGCCGGAAGACCAGCACTCCCCAGGCCCCGCACCAGAGTTCGGTGAGCGGGTAGCGCCAGGCGACGCCCGCGTGGCAGTGGCGGCAGCGCCCGCGCGCGAGGAGGAAGGAGAGCACCGGGATCAGGTCGAGCGGGCCGAGCGTGGTGCGGCAGGCCGGGCAGGCCGAGCGCCCCGCGATCCACGAGAGGCCGCGCGGAACGCGGTAGGCGATCGCCGTGACGGCGCTCCCGACGACCAGGCCGAGCACGCCTGCGAGGATCGCGAAGGCGGCCGCCGGGCTCACCGGGCCCCCGGGCCGGGCGCGGGACCGGCGGGAGGCGTCGCGACGCCGGGCGCGCTCAACATTTCGTTGCCCGGCGCGAGGGGCTCTGGCAAGCTCCGGGCGCGAGAACGCGACCACCCACGACCCGATCCCGGTGCTCCATGCGCACGTTGCTCTTCGTCGCCATCGTCGCCAACAGCTTCGACCTCCTCGCCACCACGTTCGGCATCCACCTGTTCGGCAACCGCGAGGGCAACCCGCTCCTCGCCGAGCTGGCCCACCACCACTGGCTCGTGTTCGTCGCGCTCAAGGGTCTCGCCGTTCCCTTCCTGATCTGGCGCCTGCACCACTACCGGGCGACCACGCCGGTGCTGGCGGGCGCCGGGCTCGTGATCGTGGCGCTCGCGATCACCGTCGCGGTGGGGCAGTGGCTGGGCTGGATCGCGGGCGTGATCACCGTCCACGGAGTGCCCGGGATCTGACGCCGCCCCCGGGCGCCGGCCGGCCGCGCCGGCCCTACTGCTGCTCCGGAAGGATGCGCGGCGTCACCTCGATCACCAGGTCCTTCTTGCTCGAGGTGATGCTGTGGTGCTGGAACAGCAGCCCGAGCCCGGGAATCGAGCCGAGGATCGGGACCTTGGTGACGTTGGTGGTCTTCTCCTCGCTCAGCAGGCCCCCGATGATCACGGAGTTGCCGTCCTTGAGCCGCACGGTGGTCGAGGCCTGCCGCGTGTTCACGACCGGCAGGTCGCTCTCGCCGCGGAAGGTCGCGGAGCTGACCTCGGGCTCGATCTTGGTCGTGATGTAGCCGTCGGCGTTGATGAGCGGGGTGATGCGCAGCTTGACGCCCACCTCCTCGCGCTCGATCTGCTGGGTCTGGGCCGCGCCGCCGCCCGCGAACGTCGTGCCCTGGATCACGAAGGGGATGCGCGCGCCCACCAGGATGTTCGCCTCGTGGCCGTTCAGGGTCGCGAGCTTCGGGTTGGCCAGCACCCGGGCGTTGCCCTCGGAGATCAGCATGTCGATCGCGGCCTGGAAGGCCTTGGCCTGCCGGCTGAACGACTGGAACCTGACGAGGTCGTCCCCCTTGGCCGGGTTCGGCACGAACGGCAGGTTGGCGGGCAGCTGCCCGGGGGGCGACGAGGCGGGGTTGCCCTCGACGATCACGAAGCCCTGCCGGTTGAGGAGGTCCCAGTCCACGCCGAGCCGCTTGGCGTCGTCGGTCGAGACCTCGACGATGCGGGCCTCGAGCATCACCTGGCGGGCCGGCTGGTCGAGCTCGGCGACGATCTCGTGGATCTCGGAGAGCACGCGCGGGCTGGTCACCACGATCAGCCGGTTCCCGCTCTGGTCCACCTGCACCTGCGCCTGCAAGTTGGAGAGCGCCGTCTTCACGTCGTCGGCGCGCGCGAACTTGAGCGGCACCACGTACGAGGAGAGCCCGGTCTCCTCCTTCAGCGACTTCGAGTCCGCGACCAGGATCGAGTTGCCGATGCGCTCGTAGGCGAGGCCGGCGGCGCGCACCACCAGGTTCACCGCCTGCTCGATCGGCACGTCGCGCATGTGGATGCTGATGCGCCCCACCGTGACGCCGGGGCCCGTGATGATGTTGAGGTCGCCCTTCTCGGCGAGGATCTTGAGGACGCTGGAGAGGCTCGCGTCCTCCGCGTCGAGCGTGATCCTGCGGTCGAGGGCGCCCTCGACGGGGCCGGGTGCGGCGGCCAGGGCCACCAGCGCGAACGCGGCCACCAGGCCGCGCGTGATCGTGACGAATCCCTTCACGGGGTTTCTCCTCTCTGGGGCAGGCGCAGGACCACGGTTTCTCCCCCGTGGTCCAGGACCACCTGGTCCCGGGCGATGCTCGTGACTCGGAAATCGGCAAAGAGGGCTCCCGCCCTCACGGAATAATCGCGGCCGTTCCAGCGCACGGTGGCGCGCGGGTCGGCGTCGAAGACGATCGAGGTCAGCACCGGCTGCGGGGGCGGCGCGGGCCG
The DNA here is from genome assembly GCA_964542745.1 of uncultured bacterium. Taxonomy (GTDB): domain Bacteria; phylum Eisenbacteria; class RBG-16-71-46; order RBG-16-71-46; family RBG-16-71-46; genus DATKAB01. Next base: position 47,895 of record CAZIVR010000005.1, on the reverse strand, counting down.
GCGCGGCGGCGCGGGCCGGACCGGCCCTGAGGCCACGGGCGGCGCCGGGCTCCCGCTGCGGAAGGGGTCGCGGGGGAGCGGGGCGCGCGGCGGGGGGACCGCGGCGAGCAGCGCGTCGAGGCCCGCGAACGGGCTCGGGGCGCGCGCGGCCGCGGCACTCGCCCGACGCCACGCGCCCGAGAGCTGCAGCGCCTCGCGGGTCTGCGTGAGGATGAGCGCGAAGACGAGGGCGGCCGCGAGCGGCGGGACCACGTGGCGGGGCTCGAGCTTCACGGCGTCGTCCCCGGCTGCTTGAGGTAGAGGCGCGAGACCCAGAGCTCCATCACGTCGGAGCCGTCCTCGAGCGGCTTGATCGAGAACCGCTCGACGAGGACCAGCGATTCCGACCGCGAGATCCCGTCGAAGAACCCGACCAGGTCGGCGTAGCGGCCGCGCAGCACGAGGTGGGCCCGCACCTGCGTGGTGAGCGGCTCCTGCGTGACCGCACCCGGTTCCGAGGAGGCGATGCGCACGCCGGCCTGCTCGGCGACGCGGCCCAGCTCCTCGAGGAGGATCACGCCGAGCGCTCCGGAGCCGCCGCGTTCGAGGGCGTCCTGCGACGAGAGCGAGTTGTCGGCGATCAGCGCGAACACGCGCGGGGGCAGCATCGGGCGCGAGCCGCCCGGATTGAAGACGGCCTCGATGCCGCCCACGCTCGCGAGGGCCCTGCGGTAACGCTCGGAGGCGGGACGGAAGAAGGCGAGGTGGATCACGGTGAAGATCGCGAAGGCGAGCAGGGCGCCCGCCACCCGCCAGTGCCGCCGGAACGCCGCGATCAGGAGCGGGTTCACGGCCGGCACTCGATCACGAAGTCGGCGGTCGAGCCCGAGGTCTCGGTGATGCCGGTGCTGGCGAGCCGGATCGCGCCGAAGTGGCGGGACAGCACCGAGTCGCGCTGCAGCGTGGAGACAAGCTCCGCCACGCCGCGCATGCGGTCCTGGTCGGGCGCGGCCTTGAGCACCCCGGTGAGCACCAGCCGGTTCCAGTCGGTGCCCCCCGAGATCCCGGCCGGGTTGAACTCGATCGCGGTGAGCCGCGCGTTGGCGGGCAGGGCCGCGGCCAGCCGCTCGAGCCGCTCGCGCCACCGGCGGCTGTCGGCGACCCCGCGCTCGAGCATGGCCATCTCGGCCGTCTGCCGGGACCAGTCCGTCGGGTCGGTCCGGGTCGCGCGCAGCGAGGCGGCCTGCCGCTCGACCACGCCGGTGCGCCGCGTGAGCGTGACGAAGTTGAGGCCGTAGAGGCCGAACACCACGACCAGCGCGCCGAAGTAGCTGAGCCAGACGCCGAGCGAGATCACGCGCGCCCGGCTGCGGGCGCGCTCGCGCTGGAAGGCCTCGCGCCGGAAGTTGACCGTGAAAACCGGGCTCATCAGGCGGCCCTCAGCGCGAGGCCATAGGCCTGCGCGAACTGGGGGCCGCCGGTGAGCGGCCGGGCCTCGCCCGAGGGCGATCCGTCGTCGAGCGGGTTGAAGAGGGAAACCGGGTGCCCGAGCAGGTCGGCGAGCCGGATCGAGAGCCCGGGCAGGCGCGCCGAGCCGCCCGAGATCGAGATCCGGAGCGGATCCGGCAGCCGCCCCAGCGTGCGGTAGAAGGCGAACGAGCGCAGCAGCTCGTCCACCAGCTCGATCCGCAGGCACTCGAGCGTGGCCTCCAGCTCGGGAGAGTTCCAGTCCACCCGGAGCCCCGGCTCGTCGGAGCCGGCCGCGAGCTTCCACTCCTCGGCCTCCTCGAAGGGCACGCGCGTGGCGCGCGCGATGGCGTTCGTGATCGAGCGGCCGCCGAACTCGAGCCGGCGCGAGAAGTACGGCTCGCCCTTCTGGTAGAGCGTGAGGTGCGAGGCGCGGTGGCCGATGTCGAGCAGGATCGCGGGCTCGCGCCGGTCGGAAAGCTGGTGCGCGACCGCGTTGGTGAGCGCGAGCGGCGTGGCGTCCACCACGTCCGGCTCGAGGCCCAGCGCCTGGAGCGGGGCCATCAGGCGCTGCAGGCGGTCGTTGGAGACCGCCGCCAGCAGCACGTCGAGGCGCTTCTCGCTCGGGAAGCGCCCGAGGATCTGGAAGTCGATGGTCATGGTCTGGGGATCGAAGGGGAGATGCTTGCGCGCCTCGAAGCGGAGCGCGGGGCCGACCTCCGACTCGTCCAGCAGCGGCAGGGAGATCTGCTTGACGATCACGTCCGCGCCCGAGACCCCGAGTGTGAGCCCGCGCATCCCGCGCGCCGGGATCCCCGCGCGTTCGAGGCACCCGGCGATCGCCTGCGCCATCACGTCGGTGGGGTGCGGCCGGTCGGAATCGGCCGGCGGCAGCACGGCCTCTCCGGTCAATTGCCGGGGGTTGCCGGCCGGCTGCGTCGCGTAGGCCTTGACGCTGAAGCTCCCCACGTCGAGCCCGACCCACGGCCGGGAGCGGATCCCTGCTCTCATGACCGGGAGTAGTAAGGCATTACTGCAGAATGCGCCACGTTCCGGGGCGGAGGGCGAAGGGCGCGGACGACACCGCGTTGGGGAGCGCGCCGAACGACATGAGCTGGTCGATGCGCGCGTCCATGACCCCGGCGCCGTAGGTGAGGTTCATGGTGTTTCCGGAGGCGACCGAGGGACCCGTCAGCAGGAGCGAGTTGGCGAAGATCGAGACGTTCGGGGCCGTGGTTCGCCCCCCGGGCCGGTTGAAGTGCTCGATCTTGACCGCGCCGTCGCTCACCAGCACCAGCGGAATGTTGGCGCGCAGCCCGCCGAAGAACCAGATCGCGCAGGGAATGTTGTACCCCTGGTCGAGTCCGTCGCGGGCCACGATCACGAGCATGTCGCTGGCCGGGTTGCCGTTGATCGTGACCTCGCCGTCGAAACGCGCCCCTTTGGGGAGCAGCCACACCGCGAGGCCGGTGACGTTGATGGTCGCGTCGTTGACGTAATAGGTCGAGAAGCGCCACGGATAGGTCGGCGCGGGATTGTCGGTGCGCCAGTAGGTCACCGTCCCGGACGGGCCCAGCAGGTTGTAGACCGGGTTGCCGTGAGGCACGTTCGCCGCGCCCGGCGACTTGGCGGTGATGAACGACAGCACCGCGGGCACCGGCACGTAACGGCGATTGACACCATAGTTGGCGGGAGGGATCGGGGCGGCCTTGGGTTGCCAGCCGAGGCTCGCGTTGTTCTGCCAGATCGAGTCGGTGAGGACGACGGTGTGCTGCGCATCGGCCCCGGCGGCGCCCACCTTGTTGTTCACGTCAATTCCGCCGGCGGCGATCGAGAGGAGCCGCTTGTAGTAGTTGGTCTGGGACACCGGCTGGTAGCTGCCCTGCACGCGCCGCTTGACCCCGCGGTACTCGGCCTGCACGAGGATCTCGACGTCGTTCCCCGACGCGATCAGCACGCCCATCGAGTCCACGAAGGGGCCCGGCTTGAGCTGGGTGGCCCGCGCGTAGGTCACGTTCTCGTAGGGGAGGTTGCGCTTCACGTTGGCGAGGCTCTCGGGCGTCACCGTGAGCGTGAAGCGCGCCCGGTCGAGGCCGCCCATCGCGTACTGGAGCGCCCGCTCCCCGTCGAGCGAGCGGTGCATGAACTGGGCCTCGAAGCTCGACAGGCTGAAGAGCGAGAGCCCCAGGATGGTGAGCGCCAGCACCATGATGATCACGCCGACCAGCACGAACCCGCGCGAACGGCCCGGTGTGGGAGCGGGGGGGCGGGGCGCGCTCATCGGTTGTAGAACGCCGCCCCGCCGGACATCGTCACGACCCGCCCGTTGGCCGAGCGCATCTGGAGCGCCAGCACGTGGACGCGCGTGGCGGTGGCGGCGAGATCGAAGCGGCTCACCCGCGAGTTCGCCATCGGCCCCCAGTCCACGAGGGTCCCGCGCCCGACGTGGATCAGCGAGTCGGACGGGTTGAGCCAGAACCGGCACTTCTCCAAGCCTCCCGAGTCGAGCAGGATGAGCGTGCGGGTCCCGGCGTTCACCGTCGCGCTGTTCGACGCATGGACGCTGTCGGCGATGGTCTCGAGCACCAGCGAGGCCTCGCGCTGCGTCACCACCTGGGTCGAGGCGTCGATCCAGGTGCCCTGCGAGCTGATGTAGAAGCCCGTCAGCGCGAGCATCACGATGGCCGCGAGCACGCCCACCACGACCACCTCGACCAGCGTGATCCCGCGCTCGCCGCGGCGCGAGTTCGCGACGCGTGACGCGGCGAGGAGGCCGCCGGCGGTCGTCATGTCCCGAGCACCAGCCGCGACATCCGAAGCGTGTCGGGCCTTCCGCCCAGCCGCCAGCGGACCTCGACCGAGATTCGCTTCATGTCGTTGGGCGTGGGATCGGGGGGGGCGGAGCCCGCGAGCCGGTCGGCCGGGTCGTCCACCCAGCCCACGGTCCACACGGTGGTGCCGGCCTGGAGGCTCTCGACCCAGAAGGGCTCGGTGCCGTTCACGAGGGCAGAGGGGCTCTGGGTGACCAGCGAGTCCACCAGGAACTGGGCGCGCCCGAGCGCGACGCGCGCCACCTGGTACCGATCGATCAGCGCCCGTCCGATCCCGAACGAGTAGGCGAGCCCCAGCACCGCGAGCGTGGCCACCAGCGTGCCGGCCATCACCTCGAACAGCCCGATGCCGCGCTCGTCGCGCGCGAAGCCGCCACCGCGGGTCCCGCTCCCCGCGGGGCGCCGGCGGGTGAAACGAGTTCCCGCACCGCCCGGGACGCGCGGCGGTGCGGGCGCTCGACGGAGCCCGAATCGGAACTTCACCGCGAACGGGGCGCTACGGGGAGAACTTCCCGCCCGCCACGCGGCCGTGGGCGTAGTCCACCTTGAGGTTCGCGTCCGCGATGCTGGTCGCGTTGACCGTGAAGGAGTCGGGGTTCACGAGCGTGATCGTGAACGTCCACTTGCCCTTCACCTCGGTCAGGTCGATCTCCTTCGCGGCCTCCAGCGTCGTGAGGTCCGCGTAGGTGGCCGTGCCGAGTCCGCCGGTCTTCTGGTAGTGCACCTGCTGGGCGCTCACGATCGCTCCGATCGCGCCCTTGGCCTCGGTGCGCTGCGCGTCCTTCACGTAGTTGATGTAGAGGGGCACCGCCACCGCCGCGAGGATCGCGACGATCACGATCACCACCATGAGCTCCATCAGCGTGAAGCCGCGTTCGTCTCTGCGCTTCTCCATCGAGCTTGTCTCCTGTTCGGGTTCCGGCTCCTGCTTCGAATCCACTGCGGAGTCCCCGCGGGGTCCGCCTGTTCCCTCGCGCTCCCGGCGCGCCGCTCGTGCGACGCGCCCCGCGCCCCGCCGTCTCGTGCGGCGGGTCCTCGTCCAGCCCCCGATCCGTCCGTGCGGACCGGGCCCGGCTCCGTTCCGTGGCGGAGCCTATCCCCCCAGCAGGCCGGACCGCATGGCCTGGCCGAGGTTGAAGATCGGCAGGTACAGCGCCAGCAGCATGATGCCCACCATGCCGCCGAGCACCACGATCGCGATCGGCTCGACCAGCGAGCTGAGCCCGTCCACGGCCGCGCTCACCCGCTGCTCGTAGAAGTCGGCGGTGCGGCCGAGCATGGTCTCCAGCTGGCCGGTCTCCTCGCCGGTCGCCGTCATCTGCACCAGCATTTCGGGAAACGCGGCCGACTCGGTCATGGCCCGGGACAGGGACACTCCCTGCTCCACCCGGGTCCGCACCGCGTCGATCCCGCGCTCCAAGACCTTGTTCCCCGGCACCGGGCGCATCACCTTGAGCGAGTACAGGATCTGCGTCCCGCTCGCGGTCAGGATGCTCAGGGTGCGGGCGAACTTGGCAATAGCGTACATCCGAATGAGCGGCCCGAACAGGGGCATGCGGAACTTGGCCCGGTCGAGCCAGTAACGGCCGTTCTCGGTCTGGGACCACGACCAGACCAGCAGGGCCAGCAGGATCACGGCCGCGAGGAACAGCGGGAAGTTGCCGGTGATGGCCTTGCTGGTCTCGAGCAGCACCCGGGTGGGCAGCGGGAGGGGAACCCGGAAGCGGTCGTAGATCCCCGCGAACATCGGGATGATCTTGAGCACCATCGCGGCCAGCACCAGCCCGGCGAAGGTCAGCACGAAGCTCGGGTAGCGGAGCGCCGCCTCGACCTTGAGCCGCAGGGCCTCGGCCCGCTCCAGGTAGCCCGCGGTCTGGTCCATGATGCGGTCGAGCGTGCCGCTGATCTCGCCGGTGTGCACCAGGCTCACGAACACCTCGTCGAACGCCGCGGGGTGGCGCGCCAGCGCCGCCGAAAGCGACTCGCCCTTCTGCACGTCCTCGGCCACCACCTCGAGGATGCGCCCCACCCGCTTGTCGTGGTGGTCGCGCGCGATCGAGCGGAGCGAGCGCACCAGCGGGAGTCCGGCGCCGATCATGGTGGCGAGCTGGCGCGCGAACAGGGCCACCGAGCCCGGCTGCACCGAGAAGCGCCAGCGGTCCACCGTGTCCGAGAGCTGGCGGGCCAGCAGCCCGCCCAGGGTGCGCGAGGCGCCGGGGAGCCGCGCCTCGATCGTGATCGGCACCAGCTTCGAGCTCTCGAGGATCCGGAGCACTTCCTCCTCGGACGCCGCGACCTCGACCCCTTCCTGGGGCCGGCCGCTCATGTCGCGCGCCTTGTAGTAGTAGCTGGGCATCAGATCTGGTCCGCCAGGGTCACGGCGCGCACCTCGTCCACCGTGGTCACGCCGTCGAGGATCTTCTTGATGCCGCTCTTGCGGAGCGTCATGAGGCCCTCGGAGAGCGCGTGCTGCTTGATCTGGTCCTCGTTGAGCCCGTCCAGCACCATGCGCCGGACCGGCTTGGTGAGCTCCATCACCTCGAACACCGCGACGCGCCCGCTGTATCCGGTCTGCTTGCAGGCCAGGCAGCCGCGGCCGCGGGCCAGCCGGCGGCCCACCAGCGCCTCGCCGTCCTCGGCGAGCGCGGCCACGTGGTCGGGCTCCGCCAGGTAGAGTTCCTTGCACCGCTCGCAGACCCGGCGCACGAGGCGCTGGGCCATGACCAGCACCACGGCCGATCCCACCAGGTAGCGCGGCACGCCCATGTCCACGAGGCGGGTCACGGTGCCGGGCGCGTCGTTGGCGTGCACGGTCGAGAGCACGAGGTGCCCGGTCAACGCGCTCTTCACGGCGATGTCGGCGGTCTCGGCGTCGCGGATCTCGCCCAGCATGATCACGTCCGGGTCCTGCCGCAGGATCGAGCGCAGTGCGCGCGCGAAGGTCATGCCGACCTTGTGGTTCGCGTGCACCTGGTTCACGCCCTCGATGTGGTACTCGATCGGGTCCTCGACCGTGAGCAGGTTGCGCTGCGGGGACTTGATCTCCTGGAGCGCCGAGTAGAGCGTCGTGGTCTTGCCGCTCCCGGTCGGGCCCGAAACCAGCAGCATGCCGTAGGGCTGGCGGATCGCGCGCTGGAAGGCCGTGAGCCCCGAGCCCTCGAGCCCGAGGTTCATGGTCTCGCGCGTGAAGGCCTGCTTGTCGAAGAGGCGCAGCACGGTCTTCTCGCCGAACGCGGTGGGAAGCGTCGAGACGCGGATGTCCACCTCCCGGTCCGGAAGGTGCACGGTGAGGCGGCCGTCCTGCGGGAGCAGGCGGATCGCGATGTCGAGATCGGCCAGCACCTTGATGCGCGAGACGATCGCCATCTGCAGGTTCTTCGGCGGCTTCATCACCTCGTGCAGCACGCCGTCGATGCGGAAGCGCACCATCAGCCGGTCGCGCAGCGGCTCCACGTGGATGTCGCTCGCGCGCGCGTCGATCGCCTCGGCGATCATCAGGTTGACGAGCCGCACGACCGGCGCGTCCTCGACCTGCTGGCGCAGGGCGGCGAGGTCCACGTCCTCCACCGCGTCCGCCGCGCCCGACAGGTCGAGCTTGTCGAGGATGGCGCCCACCTGCTCGGTGGCGCGGATCTCGGAGTAGAACTCCTGGATGGCCTCGCGCACGTCGGTGGGGGGGGCGAGCCAGACCTTGAGCGTGCAGCCGGTCAGCGCCCGCAGGTGGTCGAGCGACACCACGTCGAGCGGGTCGCCCACCACCACCTCGAGCGTGTCGCCGTCCCGGTTGAGCGCGAGCAGGCTGGCCTGTCGCGCGAGGTGTTCGGGCACCAGCTGCACCGCCGCGGGATCGGCCTTGGAGAGCCGCTCGTTGTCCGCGACCGGCAGGGAGAACTGCTCGCTGAGGAGCGTCACGACGTCGCGCTCGCCGAGGAGGCCGAGGCGCACCAGCGTCTGGCCGAGCCGCTCGCGCGGGTCCTGGCGCTGGCGCAGCGCGTCCGAGAGCTGGTCGGCCGTGAGCATGCCGCGGTCCACGAGCAGCTCGCCGAAGCGCCGGGTCGAGAGCCGGTAGGACACCGTCACGCGCGGGCCCTCCGCGCCGCGGGGGCCGGGGTGCCGGCGTCCGACGGCAGGTTCGCGGTCCGGTAGGTGCGGCGCTGGAGCGAGGCGCGCTTCTCGACGTCCTCGAAGAACGGATGGGCGGTCTCGAACGAGATCGCGCCGCGGTCCACCAGCTCGCCGAGCGAGTCGTCGAGCGTGACCATGTCCTCGCGCAGGCTGGTGGCGATGACGTTGGTCACCTGGTGGATCTTGTCCTCGCGGATCATGTTCTGGATGGCCTGGTTCACGAACATCAGCTCGCGCGCCGCCACCCGTCCCTTGCCGTCCGCGCGCGGCAGCAGGACCTGCGAGACCACGGCGCGCAGCGTGAGCGAGAGCTGCGAGCGGATCTGCGCCTGCTGGTAGGGCGGGAAGGAATCGATGATGCGGGTGACCGTCTGGGCCGCCGACTGCGTGGCCATGGTGGAGATCACCAGGTTGCCGGTCTCGGCGGCGGTGAGCGCGATGGCCATGCTGGCGAGGTCGCGCATCTCGCCCACGAAGATGATGTGGGGCAGCTGTCGCAGCGCGCCCTTCAGGCCGCGCGCGTAGCTGCGCGTGTCGCTCCCCACCTCGCGCTGGTCGATCACCGCCTGCTTGGCCTCGAACAGGAACTCGATCGGGTCCTCGACGGTCACGATGTGCCGGCGCGGGCCCGACTGGTTGATCTGCTCGAGGATCGAGGCGATGGTCGTGGACTTGCCCGCCCCGGTCGGACCCGTCACCAGCACCAGCCCGCGGGTGATGCCGAGGATGCGGCTCACCACGTGCGGGGCGAGGCCGAGCTCCGACGGGAGCGGGATGCGCAGCGGCACGATCCGCACCGCCGCGCCCCACGCGCCGCGCTGGATGAAGAGGTTCACGCGGAAGCTGGCGACGCCCTCGATCATGCAGCGGGTGTCGAGCTCGAGGTCGCGCTGGAAGCGCTCGAACAGCGCCGGATTGAGGAAGCTCTCGCCGAGGCGCCTCGTGTCGGCAGGCCCCAGCACCGGTCCGCCCGGGAGCTCCTGCAGCGAGCCGGCCACGGTCACCATGACCGGATGCCCCGCCGTGATCAGCAGGTCCGAGGCGCCGAGCTCGGTGGCACGGCGCAGGATCGAATCGCGCTCGACGGAGGGGGATGCGCTCATCGGTATGGGGCTTTCACGACTCCAGGAAAACGAACCGCGCGCCGACCGAATCGCATGCGTGGCGAGCGGCCGAGACCCGACGCCCGAGGGAGCTGCCCGGCCGGAGCCGGGGGCAAGGGGAGGGCACGGGGATCGCGTACAGCCCGGGGCGAGCCCCCACGGCCCGGGGAGCCCCGTTTCTACATTCGCGTCGAAGGATAGGCGTCCGGCGCGAAGAGTGTCAAAGCTCAGCGGTGCCGCCGGCCCCGGAGCGCCCGCGGTGTGCCGCGTTCTGCACGGAACCGTCCTCGCGGCAGGCAAATAACCCGGGAAGCTCACACCGAACGGAAGATCGGCCGCTCGCCCCGGGAGGGGCCGGACCGTCCCGGATCCGGACCCGGATCGGCGGCCGGAGTCCGGTTCATGTTGCATCCGGACGGAAGCTGGATTGCAGGATCCAACCCCGGCCGCGCGCCGCGCCCGGTTTCCCCCTCACAGGCGGCTCGAGCATCGTGCCCGAAGTTCCTCGCGTGGAGCGGGTTTCCGGGCCGCAGCGGCCCCGCCCCGATCGGATCGGGCGGGATGCGCGCAGGGGGCACGTTTCGTGCTGTGGCGACGCGCGGCTCGGCGGAAATCTCCTCACCTCTTCGTTTCGCCGGGTCCGCCGCAGGCGGCAGGTCGCCCGAGCTCTCCTCGGCTGTCCGCACGACATCATCGGCCCGTGTTTCCCAAGGCAGGACGCCCGGCGGCTCGGGATGCGCGACTCGCATCCCGGGCCGGCAACGAAGGAGGAGTGGATGCAGCCCAGATTCGCCCTGGTCGCCGCGCTCGTCGCGCTGGGTCTGGCGGTGGCGCCGCCGTCGCACGCCCAGACGACGTGGAACAGCGTGACGCTCACCTGGACCACGCCGGGAGACGACAGCCTGACCGGAACCGCCTCCCAGTTCGACCTCCGCTATTCCACGTCGCCGATCACCGCCGGGAACTTCGGCTCGGCGACGCGTTTCCTCGGCACGCCCGTGCCGGGCACTCCCGGTATTTCGCAGGGCGTGACGGTGACGGGCCTCACGCCGGCCACCACCTACTACTTCGCGATCAAGACCGCGGACGACGTCCCCAACTGGTCCCTGATCTCGAACGTGGTGAGCCGCACCACGCTCGCCGCGCCCGACACGATCCGTCCCTTCGCGGTCGCCAACGTGAGCGTGACCTCGGTCACCGACTCCACCGCGCTCCTGAGCTGGACCGCCACCGGCGACGACAGCCTCACCGGAGCGGCGGCCTCCTACGACATCCGGTACTCCACCTCGCCGATCACCGCCGGCAACTGGGCGAGCGCCTCGCAGGCGACGGGCGAACCGGCGCCGACCGCCTCCGGCACCACGCAGACCTTCACGGTGCGCGGACTCGGCCGGCAGGTCACGTACTACTTCGCGATGCGCGTCACGGACGACGCCGGGAATCCTTCGGCGCTCTCGAACGTGGCGAGCGCCACCACCAGCGACACCATGCCGCCGGGACGCATCAACGATCTCGCCGCGGGCTTCGTGTGGTTCGCGTGGCACGCCGGCTTCCGTCCCGAGCGGGACCTCGGCGGGGCCCGCCGCTGATGCGACCCGCGTCCGCGTTCCCGCGCCGGCGTTCGCTCCTCGATCCGAGGCGCTGGCTGCTCGGGCTCGCCGGCCTGATGCTGCTGCTGCTGGCGCCGGTCGCGGCGCGGGCGCAGGGCGCGGGCGCGGACAGCGTGATGCTGCAGTGGACCGCGCCGGGCGACGACGACCGGCTCGGGACCGCGACGCTCTACCACATGCGGCTTTCCACCTCGCCGATCACCGCCGGCAACTGGAACGCGGCGCAGGCGGTGCCCGGCCTCCCCGCGCCCCTGGTCGCCGGCACCCGCCAGAGCGTGGTGGTGCGCGGCCTGTCGCGCGGCACCACCTACTACTTCGCGATCCGCGCCGAGGACGACGCCGGCAACCTCGCCGCGATCTCCAACCTGCTTCAGTGGGACTGGGTCTACGACACCGCGCCGCCCTCCGCGCCGACCGGCCTGTCGGCGACGCGCTCGGGCTCCGGCGTGCAGCTGACGTGGAACGCGAACAGCGAGCCCGATCTCCAGGGCTATTCGGTCTACCGCGCCACCGCCTCGGGCGGCCCCTACACGAAGCTCACGGGGGCGCTGCTCACGAACCCCAGCTACCTCGACAACGCCCCGCCGTCGGGCGCGAGCGAGGTCTGGTACCAGGTGAGCGCCAGCGACATCAGCGACAACGAGGGCGCGCGCAGCGCCGCCTTCCGCCTGACGCTCGCCACCGCGCCGGGCGGCACCGTGACGGACGCGCTCGCCCCGGGCTATCCGAACCCGAGCCGCGCCGGCCAGCCGGTGTGCCTGCCGATCACGCTGAGCGGCGGGGGCGCCGGCCTTTGGATCGACATCGTGTCGGGCGGCGGCTTCCGCGTGCGCCGGCTCGACGTGGGTTCGGTTCCGCGCTGCGCCGACGGCAGCGTGCGCTGGGACGGCCGCAACGACGCCGGCGCCGAAGTCGCGCCGGGCGTCTATCGCGCGTGGCTCGTGGACGGCGACCGCCGCTCGAGCATCAAGCTGGTGCGCCAGCCGTGACGCGCGCCGATTCGCTTTCCCGGCGCCGCGGCGCCGGACGCACCCGGAGGGAGTCGAGCATGCGTCGCGTTCGAGGGATCGTGGTGGCCGCGCTGCTGGTGACGGCGCCGTCGGGCGCGTGGGCGGGGATCGAGAAGGCCGGCACCACCGCGGCCGGATTCCTGTCGGTGGGCGCGGGCGCGGACGTGCTCGGCATGGGAGGCGCCACGCTCGGGTTCGGCAGCGGGCTAGGCGCCGCGGCCTGGAACGTCGCCGCGCTCGGCGGCCTCGGCGAGACCCACTACGTCTTCTCGCACTCCACGATCACCGGCGAAAGCCCGCAGGACTGGATCGCGGCCGGCGGCCGCTTCGGCGCCTCGCGCACCCGCTGGGGCCTGAGCGGTCTCTACCAGGGCGACGGCGCCTTCGAGGGCCGCGACGCCAACAACCTCCCGACCGGGAGCTTCAACGCCTCGAGCATGGCGCTCGGCCTGCAGGTGGCGCAGCCGGTGGGCCCGCGCGCGACCGTGGGGCTCGGCCTCAAGTTCGCGACCGAGAAGCTCGGCGACGTGACCGGCGGCGGCGTGACGTTCGACGCCGGCGTGCGGGTGCGGGCCGGCGCGCTCGGTTTCGGCGCGGCCGCGCAGAACGCCTTCGGCAAGATGAGCTACGGCGGCGCCACCTACGACTTCCCGACCAGCTACGGCGCCGGGGTCGCCTACTCGATGCCGCTCTCGGGCCTCACCTTCGCGCTCGACGCGAACTTCCCGAGCGCCTACTACAGCGACGTGCGGGGAGGCGTCGAGTGGCGCTACCGCGACCACCTCGCCCTGCGCAGCGGCTACCGCAAGGAGCTGGGCGCGGACGAGGGCGAGCCGCTCGGCGGGCCCACCTTCGGCATGGGGGCGGGCGCCAACGGCTTCTGGCTCGACTACGGCTTCCTCACCGGCGGCGCGTCGGGGAGCGGGCAGCACCGCGTCGGGCTCACCTACCGTCCCGGCTTCCTGAACGGCGGCGACGGCGAGGCGGCCGCGGCGAGGTCCCCGCGTCCCGCGCCGGTGGCGAAGTCGTCGTCGCCGCAGCCCGGCTACGTGGACCGCGCGCGGTCCGCGCGGGCGACGGCCGAGGCCCCGCGCCCCGCGATTGTCCCGGCCGCTCCGGCGAAGCCCGCCAGGCCCGCGGTCGCGGCGCCGCCCGCTCCGGCGGCCATCGTCGCGCCGACGCCGTCTCCCGCGAAGGCGGCCCCGGCTCCCGAGCCGGCGAAGACCGAACCGTCGCCGAAGCCCGCAACGGCCCCGGCGAAGGTCGAGGAAGCGCCGAAGCCCGCACCGGCCCCGGCCAAGGTCGAGGAAGCGCCGAAGCCCGCGCCCGCGCCCGCGAAGGTCGAGGAAGCGCCGAAGCCCGCGCCCGCGCCCGCGAAGGTCGAGGAAGCGCCGAAGCCCGCGCCCGCGCCCGCGAGGGTCGAGGAAGCGCCGAAGCCCGTGCCCGCACCGGCGAAGCCGGCGCCGCCCGCGGCGCGTCCCGATCGCGTCAAGGTCAAGGATGGCCAGACGCTCGCGGACATCGCGAAGGAGTGGGGGAACACGGTTCCCGCGCTGATGATGGAGAACAACCTGGTCTCGGAGAAGGTGAGGCCGGGCCAGGTGCTGAAGCTGCCTGCCAAGGGGCGCTGAGTTCCCGAAACCTCAGGACACCCGTCTCGAGAACGCCTGGGCCCGGTCGCCGCGACCGGGCCTTCGCGCTTACGGCCGCCTGCCGGCGCGCTCGCGCGTCGTTCTCCCACGGAGCCTAGAGCGGGAACGCCCCCTCGAACTTCGTGCCCTCGCCCATCGCCACCGCGTAGCGCATCTGCTCGGCGAGGTGGGGCGGCATCTCGGCGTAGACGTCGGTGAACATGGTCTCGATGCCGGGAGGGGGAAGCGCCTCGGCCTCGGCGATCGCGGCGGTGATCTCGGCGTTGCCCTCCTCGACCCAGCGTTCCTCGGTGCCGTCCGCGAGCAGTCCCTCCGCGCGCAGGTAGGCGCGCAGCCGGTTCACGGGATCCTGCCGCTCCCACTCGGCGACCAGCTCCTTGTCGCGATAGCGGGTGGGGTCGTCGCTCGACGAGTGGCCGCCCATGCGGAACGTGACGGCCTCGATGAAGGTCGGGCCACCGCCCGCGCTCGCGCGGCGCACCGCCTCGCGGGTGGCCGCGATCACCGCGAGCAGGTCGTTGCCGTCCACCCGCACGCCCGGCATGCCGTAGGCCACCGCCTTGACCGCGAGGCTCTCCGAGCGCGTCTGGCGGGAGAGGGGCACCGAGATCGCCCACTGGTTGTTCTGGCAGAAGAACACCGCGGGGACCCGGAACACCGCCGCGAAGTTGAGGGCGGCGTGGAAGTCGCCCGACGACGTGCCGCCGTCGCCGATGTAGCCCATCATCACCTCGTCCTTCTTCTGCAGCTTCGCCGCCCACGCGGCGCCCATGGCGTGGGGGAGCTGGGTCGCGATCACGCTCGACCACGCCACGGACCGCACGCGCCGGTCGCTGAAGTGCATGGGCATCTGGCGGCCGATCAGCACGTCGCCCGAGTTGCCGATGAGCTGGCACACCAGCTCCTTCACCGTGGTGCCGCGCCACAGGCACACGCCGGTCTCGCGCAGCGCGTGGAAGACCCAGTCCTGCGGGCGCAGCGCGTACGCCGAGCCCGTCACGGCCGCCTCCTGCCCGGTCGCGGTGCCGTAGAAGCCGATGCGGCCCTGCCGCTGGAGCGACAGCATGCGCACGTCGAGCGTGCGCATCCGGACCATGTGGCGCAGCATGGCGACGAGGTCGTCCCCGGGAACCTCGGGGGCCTCGCCCACCAGCTTCCCGTCGGCATCCAGCACGCGCAGCGTTTCGGTCATCGGGTCTCCCTCGGGCGGCGGCGCCGCCGCGTTCAGTCGGGCTGCCGGTCGCCGCTCGGGCGCTCGGGTGGGAGCGGCGGCGGCGCCCCCTCGCGAGGCTCGATGCCGAGCTGCCAGCACAGGAACAGCAGGGTGTCGGTGTCGTCCTCGACCTGCCGGCTGCGGGGTTTTCCGCCCGAGTGCCCGGAGCGCTCGTCGTAGCGCAGCAGCACCGGCCGGTCCGAACCGGTGGCGGACTGGAGCAGCGCCGCCATCTTGCGCGCGTGCAGCGGATCCACCCGGGTGTCGGAGTCGCCGCTCGCCAGCAGCACCGCCGGGTAGTCCGTGCCGATCTTCACGCGATGGTAGGGCGAGTAGGCGTGGAGGGTCCGGAACTGCGCCGGGTCCTCGCTCGAGCCGTACTCGGAGACCCAGAACCGCGCCACCTGGAAGCGGTGGTAGCGGAGCATGTCGAGGAGCGGCACCGAGCACACCACGGCGCGAAACAGGTCCGGACGCTGCGTGAGGGCCGCGCCCACCAGCAGGCCGCCGTTGCTGCCGCCGCCGATCGCGAGCCGGTCGCGGGAGGTGAAGCGCATGCGCACCAGCCACTCGGCCGCGGCGATGAAGTCGTCGAACGTGTTCTGCTTGCGGTCGAGCATGCCGTCGCGGTGCCACTCCTCCCCGAACTCCGCGCCGCCGCGCAGCGCGGGCTCGGCCCAGATGCCGCCGTTCTCCATCCACGCCGCGGCCAGCGCCGAGAAGCGCGGGGTCCGGTTGAGGGCGAAGCCGCCGTAGCCCGTGAGGTAGACCGGCGCCTTCCCGTCGCGCGCCAGCCCCTTGCGGTGGGCGAGGAACATGGGGATGCGCGTGCCGTCGCGCGAGGCGACCCACGCCTGCTCCACCACGTAGTCCTCGCTCCGGAACGGGGCGTTGGACGTCCACCACGTGGTGACGTGGTTGGTGGCCGCCGCCACCTTCAGGATCCGCGGGGGCGTGTCGTAGGACTCGAAGGTGAGGTAGGCGTCCGGATCGCTCCAGCGCCCGGACAAGCCGCGCACCGCGCCGGTCTCGCCCACCGGCACCGGGCCGAGCACCCGTCCCTCCCGGTCGAGGAGGTAGACCTGCGACGACACGTTCACGGCGTAGTTGACCAGCAGGCGGCCGCCCGCGAGCGTCCACCCGTCGATCACGTACTGGCCCTCGCGCAGCACTTCGCGCCACTTGTCGCGGGCCGGGTCGCGCAGGTCCACGGCCAGGATGCGCTGCCGCGGCGCCTCCCAGTTGGTGCGCACGTAGAGCGTGTCCGACGCGAGCCGGCCGTCGAAGCGCGCGGGCACGTCGTCCACCACGGTCCGGACCGGGCCGTCGCGCCGCAGGTCCTTGACGTGGAGCTCGGTGCGGTCGCCGGCCGAGCCGTGCCGCACGGTGATCAGCATCCACGCCCCGTCGTCGGAGACGGAGAGCGAGAGGATGCGGTCGGGGCCGAGCCCCTCGCCGTAGACCAGCGGGTCGCGCGCCGGGTCCGACCCCAGCCCGTGGCGGCGCAGCCGCGGGCCGTCCGCCTCGAAGCGCGCGTAGTAGACCGACCGTCCGTCGCCCGTGAACTGGACCGAGCCGTAGCGCGCCCGAGGCAGCGCCTCGGGCCGCAGGCGCCGCGTGGCGGTCTCGAGGAAGCGGACCGTCACCTCGTCCGCGCCCGCCTCCTGGACGCCGAGGGCCACCAGCCTCGCGTCGTCCGAGACGTCGAGCACGCGGATCGCGACGTGGCGGTCGGAGCGCAGCGCGTGCGGATCGTAGAGCACCTGCTCGCGCTCGCCGGTCCGCATCACCAGCACCGGCAGTTCCCGGTCGGCGGCGCGCCGGAGGTAGAAGAGCCGGCCCGCGCGCGCCACCGGCGTGGTGGCGTCGTCGGTGCGATGCAGCTGCTCGAGGCGCGCGAGCAGGCGCTCGCGCCCCGGCGCGTGCGCCATCACCGCGCGGCGGTAGGCCTCCTGCTCCGCGAGCCAGGCGCGCGTCTCGGGCGAGCGGGCGTCCTCGAGCCAGCGGAACGGGTCGGACACCACGGTGCCGTGCAGCGTGTCGCGCACCACGCGCATGGGCGTCGCGGGCGGGCGGGGCAGCGCGACGGCGGGCGGCGCGTGCGCCGTCGCGGCCGGATCCGCGGCCGAGGCGCGTGCGGACGGCGGGCCCGCGACGGCGCCGGCCACCGCGAGCAGCGCGGCGAAGGCCGCGCCGGCGCGGGGGTCGCGGCGGGGGTTCACGCGAGGTCCTCCGCGCCGAGCCAGCTCTCGGGCCGCTCGAGGCGCGCGATCAGCGCGTAGAGGAAGTCGGCGCCCACCGCGCCGTCCACCACGCGGTGATCGAGCGACAGCGACAGGTTCCCGAGCTCGCGGATCACGATCTGGCCGTCCACCACCGCCGGCTTCGGCTTGACCTCGTGGACGCCGAGGATCGCCACCTGCGGGTGGTGGAGGATCGGGGTCGCGAGCACGCCGCCGCGGGCCCCGGTGCTGGTGACGGTGAAGGTGCCGCCCTGCAGCTCCTCGAGCCGGATCGAGTGGTCGCGGGCCGCCTTCGCCAGCCGCTCGATCTCCCGCGCCAGCTCGAGCAGCGTGCGGCGGTCGGCGTCGCGGATCACCGGCACGGTGAGCCCCTCCTCGGTCGCGGTGGCGATGCCCACGTGGCGCCGCTTCGAGAGCACGATCTCGCCCCGTTCGTCGTCGAGCCGCGCGTTGAGCGTGGGGAACTCGGCGAGCGTGGGGCCGAGGGCCTTCACGACGTAGGCGAGGTAGGTGAGCTTGACCCCCGAGGCCGCGGGGCGGCCGCGCGCCGCCGCGCGATGGGCGGCGAGCGCGGTGAAGTCGCACTCCGCCACGAAGGTGAAGTGGGCCGCGGTCTCGATCGAGCGCCGCATGGCCTCGGCGATCTTCCGGCGCAGACCGCGCAGGGGGACGCGCTCCTCGTCGGGGTTCGCCGCCGCCGGTCCCGGCCCCGCCGCGCCGGCGGCCTCGGCTCCGGGCGCCGGGGAGGCCGCGCCCGCTCCCGCCGCGCGCTTCACGTCCTCGGCGGTGACCGCGCCGCCCGGCCCCGAGCCCGCCAGCGACTCGAGCGCCACGCCCATCTGCTTCGCGAGCGCGCGCACCGCCGGCGTGGCCTGCACCCGTCCGGCCGCCGGCCGCGCGCCGGTGGTGGCCGGGCCGCCGGACTCGCGCACCGGCACCGCGCCGCCCTCGCCGTTCCAGCGCCGCTCCTCCGGCGTCGGCGCGCCCGCGCCGCCCGGGGCCGCGGACTCGCCGGCCACCGCGATGCTCACGATCACGCTGCCGACCGGCACCACGCTGCCCGCCTCGGCGTGGATCGCGGCGATGGTGCCGGTGCGCGGCGAGGGGATCTCGACGCTGGCCTTGTCGGTCATCACCTCGACCAGCGGCTGGTCGTCCTTCACGGCGTCGCCCACCTTCACCATCCAGCGGACGATCTCGCCCTCGGCGATGCCCTCGCCGATGTCCGGAAGCTTCACCTCGTAGGCCATGGCTCCTCGGTCTATTCCAGGAAGTCGAAGCGGCCGATCTCGGTCTCGCGCTCGTAGAGCCGACGGCCGCGCGCGCTCAGGTCGAAATACTGGGCGGCGTGGCCGCGCTTGAATTCCTCGTAGAGGGTCTCGCCGGTCCATCGGTCGGCGACCAGGAAGCGCGCCGGGTCGTTCAGGTCCTTCATGAGCGTGATGCTCACGAAGCCCGGGGCGTTGCGGAACAGCGAGCCCCACGGCCCGTCGGGGCGGTAGAACGCCTCGAACTCCTCGACCCGCTCCGGGCGCACCCGGTATTCCCAGACCAGCACCAGCATCAGTAGCTCATCACGTGCTCGATCGCGCGCAGCACGCGCGGCGCGTCGGGCAGGTACGAGTGTTCGAGCGTGTAGGGGAACGGCGTGTCGTAGCCCGTCACGCGCAGCACCGGAGCGAGCAGCGAGGTGAGCGCCTGCTCGGCGATCTGCGCCGAGAGCTCGGCGCCGTAGCCGCAGGTGCGCGGGGCCTCGTGCACGATCACCACCCGGCCGGTCTTGCGCACGCTCTCCAGCATGGTCTCGGCGTCGAGCGGCACCAGCGTGCGCAGGTCCACCACCTCGGCGGACCAGCCCCGTTCGGCGGCCTGCCCGGCGGCCTCGAGCGCGACCGGCACCATCGCGCCGTAGGCGAGCAGCGTGACGTGCTCGCCGGCCCGCGCGATCCGCGCCTTCGACATCGGCACCGTGAAGCGCCCCTCGGCGACCTCCTCCTTGACGCTCCGGTAGAGGCGCTTGGGCTCGAGGAAGATCACCGGGTCCTCGCCGGCGAGCGCCTCGAGCAGCAGGCCCTTGGCGTCCGAGGGGGTCGAGGGGATCACCACCTTGAGCCCGGCCGTGTGGCAGAAGTACGCCTCGGGGCTCTGCGAGTGGTAGAGGCCGCCCTTGATGCCGCCCCCGTAGGGCGCGCGCACGATCACCGGGCAGGCGTACTGGCCGGCCGATCTCCAGCGGAGCTTGGCGAGCTCCGAGACGATCTGGTCGAAGGCCGGGTAGATGAAGTCCACGAACTGGATCTCGGCGACCGGGCGCATGCCGTAGAGGGCCATGCCGATCGCCGCGCCCACGATGCCGTTCTCGGCGAGCGGCGTGTCGGCGACGCGGTCCGCGCCGAACTCGGCCTGCAGCCCCTCGGTGACGCGGAAAACGCCGCCGTTGAGCCCCACGTCCTCGCCCAGCACCACGACCCGGGGGTCCTCGCGCAGCGCGACGCGCAGGCCGTCCTGGATGGCCTGCACCATGGTCATCGTGGGCATGACGGGGAGTCTCCTCGGTGGGGCGGGACGCGGGAGGTTATCGCAGCGCCGAGAAGCCCGGCAACCGGCGCCGCGGTCGCGGCGGAATCGCGGCGCCGGCCCGGGCGCCCGCGGCGAAACCGGGGCGGCCGGCGCGGGCGCGGGGGGGGGCGGGGGGCGCAAATTAGCTTTGACAAAGCCGATCATTTGCCGTAGCTAATACACGCACGAAGCGGCGCCGGCCCCGGATCGGGAGGCCGGCGCGACCGGCCCCCCCCGGGGCCGAGGCCCCCGAACCTGGAGCCGCGCAGCCATGAAGCGACCCGCCGACCCGCGCCGTCCCTCCGCGCCGGACCCCGCGCCGCGTCCCGCGGGACCGCCGCGGCCGCTGCGCGTCCTGCCCGCGCTGCTGGTGGGCGCGGCGCTCGCCGGGTTCGGCTGCGGCACGCTCATGACCACCGCCCCGGAGCCCGGCGACCTCTTCGACTCCCCGCTCGAGGGCCTGACCCCGGCCGAGAACGCCGCCTTCGCGGAGGGCGACGCCCAGTTCGGGAAGGCGTTCGCGATCGCCGAGGGCCTGGGACCGATCTTCAACAACGTGTCGTGCGCCTCGTGCCACAGCGGGGACGGGCGCGGCCGCCCGGAGAACGTGCTCACCCGCTTCAGCCTCGGCGCGGACCCGCTGCTCGAGCAGGGCGGCCCGCAGGTGCAGGACCGTGCGATCCCCGGGGCGATCGCCGAGCGGCTGCCTCCCGGCGTGGACGTTTCGCGACGCCTGCCGCCCCCGGTGTTCGGCGTCGGGCTCCTCGAGGCGATCCCCGCGGACAGCATTCTCGCGCGCGCCGATCCGGGCGACGCCGACAACGACGGCATCTCGGGGCGCGCGAGCCTGGTCCCCGCGGCGGATTTCGTCCCCGCCCACGAGCCGGGCGGCGGGCCCGGGCTCCAGCTCGGCCGCTTCGGCCGCAAGGCGCAGGTGTCCTCGCTGCTCCAGCAGACCGTGGACGCTTACCACCAGGACATGGGCGTGACCACCGACTTCCGCCCCGACGAGATCGTCAACCCGCAAGCTTCGTCCGCGCACGAGGGCGCCGACCGCGTGCCCGACCCCGAGCTCGGTGCGAGCGCGGTGCGCGCGGTGGTCGCGTACCTGCGCCTGCTCGCGCCTCCCGCGCCGGGTCCGATGACCGCGCGCCGGGAACGCGGCCGGCAGCTGTTCGGCACCGTGGGCTGCGCGGGATGCCACACGCCGGTGCTGCGCACCGGGCCGAACCGCGTCGCGGCGCTCGCGAATCGCGAGGTGCCGCTGTTCTCGGACTTGCTGCTCCACGACATGGGGGACGGCCTCGCCGACCGCCGGCCCGACGGATACGCCGACGGACGCGAGTGGCGCACCACGCCCCTGTGGGGCCTGCGCGTGATGCGCGACTTCCTCAACGGGCAGGCGTTCCTGCTGCACGACGGCCGCGCGCGCTCGGTCGAGGAGGCGATCCTGCTCCACGGCGGCGAGGCGCAGGCCGCGCGCGACGCCTTCTCGACGCTGCCCGCCGGGGACCGCGCCGCGCTCCTCGACTTCGTGGAGTCGCGATGAGCGCCCGCCGCTGGGCCGCACCGGCGCTCCTCGCGGCGCTCGCCGCGTGCGCGGCGGCCCCCGCGGGAGCGGCGGGCCTCGACTCGAGCGCCGCGCCGGCGGTCCGGTCCCCGTTCCTGCCCGGCGGCTACGACGACAAGCCCTACGTCGAGGGCGTGTTCGGGCGCGTGCGCGTGGGCGGCTACGTCGAGGCCGCGGGAATCTGGGAGCGCGCCGGCGGCGCCACCGAGGAACTGGGCTTCGAGGTCACCCGGCTCAACCTGCTCACCTCCACCGTGCTGCGCGAGCGGGTCGAGGTGTGGACCGAGATCGAGTTCGAGGAGGGAGGGGAGGAGATCGTCCTCGAGCTGGCGCAGGTGGACGTGCGCTTCCACCGCGCCGCGAACCTGCGCGGCGGCATGCTGCTGCTCCCGCTCGGGCGCTTCAACCTGGCGCACGACGCGCCGCGCCAGTCCCTGCCCGGGCGCCCGCTCGTGGCCACCGAGCTGCTGGGCTCCGCGCTCTCGCAGCCGGGGCTCGGCCTGTTCGGCGCGTTCGGAGAGGCCGGCTCCCGGCTGACCTACGAGGGATACGGCGTCACCGGCTACGACGCGCGCATCCTCGAGGCGAGCGGCGACGGCCTGCGGCTGCCCCCCGGCAAGTCGAACCCCGAGGACGCGAACGCCTCGCCCGCGTGGGTGGGCCGCCTCGAGTGGAGCCGCGAGGCGGAGGGCGGCCGGGGCGGGCGGCTCGCGGCCGGGATCTCCGGCTACCGCGGCGCCTACAACGTGTACCGGCTCGAGGGGCTCGACGTGGACGAGCGCCGCGACCTGCGCGTCGGCGTCGCCGATCTCGAGGCGTCGCTCGCGGGGGTGCGCGTGCTCGCCGAGGCCGCGCTGGTGAGCGCGGATCTCCCCGAGTCCCTGCCGGGCCTGTTCGCCGGGCGGCAGTCGGGAGCCTACGTCGAGGCCGCGCGTGCGTTCGGCCACGGGCGCGTGCGCGCCATGCCGGGCTCGCACTTCACGGTGGCGGTGCGCGCCGAGGCGGTGGACTTCGACCGCGACCTTCCCGGAGACTCGCGCCGCTCGCTGACCGCGGGCCTCGGTTTCCGGCCGGTGCCAGAGACCGTGCTCCGGATCGCCTTCACGCGCGGCGAGTCGCGGGACCGCTTCAACAACCTCGGACCGGAGGCGGCGTGGACCTTCGGCCTCGCCACCTACTTCTAGGAGAGGAGCCCGCCTCCGCATGAAGGCCCCGACGCGCGCCCGGCAGGACTACGTGAAGGCGCTGTTCGCGCTGGGCGGCGAGACCGGCGTGGTGTCCACCTCGCAGCTGGCGGCGCGCCTCGCGGTCTCGATGCCGTCGGCCACCAACATGCTGCGGCGCCTCTCGCGCGACGGGCTCGTCGTGCTCGCGCCCGGGACCGGCGCGCGGCTCTCCGCCGCCGGGCGCCGGCTGGCGCTCGACCTGGTGCGGCGCCACCGCATCCTCGAGACCTTCCTCACGAACGTGCTCGGGCTCGACTGGTCGGAGGTGCACGAGGACGCCGAGGTGCTCGAACATCACGTCAGCGACCGCGTGCTCGAGGCCCTCGACCGGCTGTGCGGCCACCCGTCCGAGGACCCGCACGGGCACGTGATTCCCGACCGCTCGGGCCACATGCGCCGCCGCGCGCTCGCGCCGCTCACCTCGCTCGCGGCGGGGGCGCGCGCCACGGTGCGCGAGATCCGCGACGGCGACCGCGCGCGCATGGCGCACTGGAAGCGGGCGGGCCTGGTGCCGGGCGCGGTGGTCGAGATGCGCGCGGTGCGCGGGATCGAGGACGTGTTCGAGTTCGAGGTCGGGGGCCGCCGCATGTCCTCGGGCAGCGAGGGTCTCGAGGGCGTGATGGTCGAGGCGCGCGCCCGGCGGAGGCCGTCGTGAAGCACGAGCACGAAACCCGCTCGCTGGCCGAGGTCCACCGCACCGTCGAGATCCCGCAGACGGGGAACTGGCTGCGCCGCATGCTGGCGTTCGCGGGGCCCGCCTACCTCGTGAGCGTCGGCTACATGGACCCGGGCAACTGGGCCACCGATCTCGCGGGCGGCGCCAAGTTCGGCTACCAGCTGGTCTGGGTGCTGGTGATGAGCAACCTGATCGCCGTGCTGCTCCAGACCCTGTCGGCGCGGCTCGGGGTGGTGACCGGCAAGGATCTCGCGCAGGCGTGCCGCGACTACTACCCGTCGTTCCTCACCATTCCCCTGTGGATCCTGTGCGAGATCGCGATCATCGCCTGCGACCTGGCCGAGGTGCTGGGCGCGGCCATCGGGCTCCAGCTGCTGTTCGGCGTTCCGCTGCTGTGGGGGGTGCTCATCACCGGGGCCGACGTGCTGCTGCTGCTCGCGCTCGGGCGGCTCGGCATGCGCCGTCTCGAGGCGATCATCATCACGCTGGTGGCGACCATCGGCGGCTGCTTCGCCGTGGAGATGTTCCTCTCGCGGCCCGACGTCCTGGCGATCCTCACCCACGTGATCCCGCGCGACGCGGCCGGCGTCCCGAGCCTGTTCGGCCGCGACCCCGAGGGAGGGCGCACCGTGCTCGGGCTCACCGGCGAGTCGCTCTACATCGCGATGGGCATCCTCGGCGCCACGGTGATGCCCCACAACCTCTACCTGCACAGCTCGCTGGTGCAGAGCCGCGCGGTGGCGGCCTCGATCGAGGCCAAGCGGCAGGCGTGCCGCCACAACCTGGTGGACTCGGTGGTGGCGCTCAACGCGGCGCTGTTCGTGAACGGCGCGATCCTGGTGCTGGCGGGCACGGTGTTCCACACCACGGGCCACGAGGGCGTGTCGAGCCTCCACGAGGCGCACCGGCTGCTGGCGCCGCTGCTCGGCACGGCGGCCGCCTCCACGCTGTTCGCCGTGGCGCTGCTCGCCTCGGGCCAGGCCAGCACCATCACCGGCACGCTCGCCGGCCAGATCGTGATGGAGGGGTTCCTGCGCATCCGCATCCAGCCCTGGCTGCGCCGGCTCATCAGCCGCGGGCTCGCGATCATCCCGGCGGCGCTGGTGATCGTGTGGTCCGGCGAGCGCGGCGTGGACGACCTGCTGGTGCTCTCGCAGGTGGTGCTGAGCCTGCAGCTCTCGTTCGCGGTGGTGCCGCTCATCACCTTCACGAGCGACCGGGCCAAGATGGGCCCGTTCGCCAATCCGGTCTGGGTGATCGTCGTGGCGGTGGTGGCGGCGGCGGCGATCATCGGGCTCAACGCCAAGCTGGTCGTGGACACGCTCGGCGAGTGGATCGCGGCGGCCCCCCCGGGCTCGTGGTGGCTGCCCGGGCTGGTCCTTCCGGCGGTGGCCGCGGTGGCGCTGCTGCTCGCGGTGATCCTGTTCATGCCGCTCCTCGCGCGCTTCGCCCCCGGCGTGCTGAGGGGCGGCCACGCCGGCGCGCCCGCGACGGCGGGCGGGGGCCGTCCCCCGGGGATGCCGCCGCCGGCGCCCGCGGTGGCGCCCGAGCCCATGCTGCCGGCCGCCGACGCGCGCTGGAAGCTGGTGGCGGTGGCGCTCGACCTCGGCCCCTCGGACGCCGCGGTGCTCGACCACGTGCGCGGTCTCCCGCTGCCCGCGGGGGGCGAGGTCGTGCTCCTGCACGTGGCGGAGAGCGCGGCCAGCCGGTTCCTCGGCGCCGAGTCGTCGGACCTCGAGCAGCGCGAGGACCAGGCGCTGCTCGAGCGTCACGCCGAGGCGCTGCGCGCGGCCGGGATCCCGGCGCGGGTGCAGCTCGGTTTCGGGGACCCGCGCGGCGAGCTGGCGCGCATGACGAACGAGCTGGGGGCGGACCTGCTGATCACGGGGTCCCACGGCCACGGCTTCCTCGGCGACCTGATCTACGGCGCCACCGTGTCCGCGCTGAGGCACCGGGTGCGCTGCACCGTGCTGACGGTTCCGCCGTCGCGCGGAGGCGGGAGCGGGCCCGGCGATTCCCCGCCGCCCGGCTCCGGTCGGTGAAGCCGTGCGCTATTCCGCCTCGTGGAGCGGCGGCGCGAGCGACAGGGAGAGCAGGGTCAGTCCCCGCGCGGTGAAACCGGCCCGGCGGTAGAGGCGAAGCGCGGCCTCGTTCCCGGGCGCCACCTCGAGATGCACCGCGCGCACGCCGAGCGACTCGCACTCCTCGCGCAGCCGGGCGAGGGCGAGGGCGCCGAGGCCGCGGCCCCGGAAGCGCTCGCGCACGAACAGGTCGTCGAGGAACGCGCTCGGCCCGCCGAACTCCATGCTGAAGGAGAGCGTGAGCACGAAGTAGCCGGCGATCTCGCCCTCCGATTCGAGCAGCCACGCGCTGCCGCGTCCGGCGGCGGCGAGCAGCTGGTCGAAGGCCGCGCCGGCGCGCTCCGCGTCGAAGGGAAATCCCGACTCCGCGTAGAACTCGGCCATCAGCGCGACCAGCAGGCCGCGCTCGGAGGGGAGGGCCCGGCGCACGCGGGCCTCCGCCGGTCCGGGCGCGCCGGCGGCGCGCGCCGACCCGTGCCCGCTCATCGCGCCGGCTCCCATCCGCCCTCCGTCCCGCGTCCCGGGGTCACGAGCACGGGCCCCGGGTGCGGCATGCGCGCGGGCGCCGCGGCGGCGAGGGCGGCCAACATCACGATCGGGGCGAGCGGGCTCATCCATCCTCCGGTCCGGGATCGGGACGACGGTTCCATCCTACGACGCCCCGGCGGCTTCGCCGAGCCCGCCGCATCCGGACGCGACCGGGCTCCGCGCGTGCCGCGCGCCGCGCGGCGCCCGGGGGAATTCTCGCCCGAACGCCCGGATCGCGTTGCCCCCCGCGGACCCCGGACCTATGATGCCCGCCCTCTCATGAGCGAGCGACTTCAATCCGGGTGCCTTCGCGCCACCATCTCCGACGTGGTGGACGCGGGCGTGGACCTCCTTCCGCACTTCGAGATGGCCGCGATCCCGGTCATGGAAGCGCAGGAGCGTCCGGTCGAGGTGCCCACGGTTCGCCGGCGGCTGCGGGCCGAGGGCATTCGCGTGCGCGAGCATCGCGGCGTGCTGCTGCTCGAGCCCGGGGCGCTCGACCAGTTCAACATGCTCGGGCTGTTCGCGGGCAACGACGAGCTGCTGCTTCTCGCGGAGTGGAACGACGAGTTCGAGTCGTTCCCCGGCAGGCTCAGCAGCGACCTCGGCGACTTCACCTCGGGCACGCCGCTCGGGCTCGAGGAGTGGCTGCTCGACGCGGGCTGCCTGCTCGCGCTCGGGGACGGCGTGGGGCTCAACTTCGCCACGCTCGACTCCGACCTCGCCGACCAGCTGCGCGCGCGCTTCAAGCCCTACCCCCGGGGATGACCGGCCCGCCGAACGAGGCCGGAGCGGCTTCACGGCTCGCCGCGCAGACCCTGCAGGGCCCGGCGGGCGCCCTCGAAGCCCTGCTGCAGGAGCGGGACGGGGATCGCCCCGGCATCGTGGCGGTCGTGTGCCATCCGCATCCCCTCTACGGCGGCACGCTCCACAACAAGGTGGTGCACCGGGTGGCCGGCGTGCTGCACGGCCTGGGCGCCGCCGTGCTGCGTTTCAACTTCCGGGGCGTCGGCAAGAGTGCGGGAACGCACGACCGCGGCGAGGGCGAGCTGGACGACGCGCGCGTCGCGCTCGAGTGGCTGCGCGAGCGGCACCCGCGCGCGCAGCCGTGGCTCGCGGGCTTCTCGTTCGGATCGTGGGTCGCCGCGCGCCTCGCCGCCCGCGAGCCCGCCGTGGAGCGGCTGGTGCTGGTGGCGCCCCCGGTCCGCACCTCGAGCTTCGCCGCCCTCCACGACTGCGCCACGCCCAAGCTCGTGATCCAGGGCGACGCCGACGACATCTGCCCCGCGGCGCTGCTCGAACGCGAGTTCCCGAACTGGGCCGACCCCAAGCGGCTGGTGCGCGTGCCGGGCGGCACGCACTTCTTCGACCGGCGGCTCTCGGAGCTGGCCGCGGCGCTCGAGGAGGCGATCCGCGAGGAGCGCTGGATCTAGGCTCCCGCGTCGAACGCCCCGGCGGCGCGCCCCAGGCGCCGCGGGTTCTCCCCTCAGCCCTCGGCCCGCAGCGCCCCGTCGTCGCGCGGCGTGCCGCGCTCGCTGTCGAGCGCCGGTTCGACGTGCACCACCACGTCGGTGAGCCCGTCCCAGCGCCGCCGGAGGCGGTCCTCGACCCGGTGGCCGATCTCGTGCGCGGCGGCGATCGCCATCTCGGGATCCACGAGGATGTGGAGGTCGAGGTGGATGTCGTCGTCGGGGCCGCGCGAGCGGACGTTGTGGGCCTCGCGCACGCCGGGTTCCTCGAGCGCCTCCTGCTGCACCAGTTTCGGGTCGATGCGCCGCTCGTCGGAGAGCGTGGAGAGCGTGCGCCGCAGGATGTCCCAGCCGCCGCGCACGATCAGCCCGACGATCACGAGCGCGGCGCCGAGGTCCACCCACGGCTGGCGGAGCGGCGCGAGCGCGAAGCTCACCAGCACCAGCACGCTCGCCAGCACGTCGCTGCCGGTGTGCGCGGCGTCGGCCATGAGCAGCTCGCTCCGGAGCCGCCGCCCCTCGCGGCGCTCGATCCACACCACGAACACGTTCACGGCGAGCGTGGCGAGGATCACCGCGAAGCCCGCGGCCGACACCTCGGGGAGCCGCGGGTGGCGCAGCCGCTCGAGCGCGGAGGAGAGGATCTCGCGGCAACCGAAGAACAGCAGGGCCGCGACGCCGAGGGCGGCGAAGGTCTCGTACTTGCGGTGGCCGTACGGATGGTTGGCGTCCGGCGGGCGGCGCGCCACCGCGAGCCCCACCAGGCCCACCACGTTGGACATGCCGTCGAGCGCCGAGTGGAGCCCGTCGGCGGTGAGCGCGATCGCCCCGGAGCGGATCCCGTACGCCAGCTTGGCGGCCGCCACGGCGAGGTTGAGCAGCAGGATGCCCCACAGGACCCGGCCGACGTCGCGGGCGCGCTCGGTTCGCATGGCGGGAGTCTCGACCCGCGCGGCGCCCGAGCGCAACCGCCGGGGGAGCGCGAGCCTCCGGATGCGCGCGTGGCCGCGTTTGTGGCACGCTCGTCGGCCGGCCGGCCGCCGCGGAGCGCGCGGCGGCATCCGAGGCGGGCGGCGCGCGGCCCCGGAACGGCCGGGAGCGGGCCGGGAGCGACTTCGAGGGAGGCGGGGTGAGCCGAGGGCGAGTGCTGTGGGCGGCGGGCGCGATCGTGGCGCTGGGGGCGGGCGCGTGGGTCGTGCTGGGCGGGCGGCGCGAGGAGGCTCCGAAGTACCGGACCGCGACGCTCGAGCGCGGAAGCATCGAGGCGGTGGTCTCGGCCACCGGCACGATCCGGCCGGTCGAGCAGGTGGACGTGGGCAGCCAGGTGAGCGGCACCGTCTACCGCCTGCACGCCGACTACAACTCCCGGGTGCGCGCGGGGCAGGTGCTGTGCGAGCTCGAGCCCTCGTCGTTCCGGGCGCGCGCGGCCCAGAGCGAGGCGGCGGTGGCGCGCGCCGAGGCCGCGGTTCGGGAGTCGCGCCGCCAGCTCGACCGGGCCCGCGAGCTGCTGCCCCAGAACTACGTTTCGCAGGCCGACGTGGACGCCGCGGAGTCGGCGCTCCAGCAGCGCGAGGCCGACCTCAAGCAGGCGCGCGCCCAGCTCGAGGCGGCGCGCGTGGACCTCCAGAACGCCACGATCCGCTCGCCCATCGACGGCGTGGTGATCGCGCGCTCGGTCAACCTCGGCCAGACGGTGGCGGCGAGCCTGCAGGCGCCCAAGCTGTTCGTGATCGCCAACGACCTCGCCCAGATGCAGGTCGAGACCCGGATCGACGAGGCCGACATCGGGCAGATCCGGCCCGGGCTCCCGGTGCGCTTCACCGTGGACGCGTTTCCCGACCGGACCTTCGAGGGTTCGGTGACCCAGGTCCGGCTCGAGCCCATCGTCGAGCAGAACGTCGTGACGTACACCACGGTGATCCGCACCGACAACCGCGACCTCCAGCTGAGGCCCGGCATGACCGCCAACGTGTCGGTCGAGGTGGCGCGGCGCGAGGACGTGCTCCGGGTCCCGAACTCGGCGCTGCGCTTCCGCCCGGGCGGCGAAGCGACGCGCGCCGCGGCCGGAGGGAACGCGGCCGGAGGGGGCGGCCGCGGCGCGGCCCGCGCGGCGGGAGGCGCTCCCGGCGGCGCGGGGCCCGGCGCACGCGGACCACGCACCGCCCCGCCGGGCGCGGGCGCCTCGCGCGCCCCCGGCGCCGGAGCCGACGCGCCGGCGGCGCCCGGAATGAAGCCCGGCGCGGTCTACGTGCTGCGCGAGGGGAAGCCCGCGAGGGTGGAGATCCTCACCGGCCTCACCGACGGCGGCTTCACCGAGGCCGGCGGCGCGGCGCTCCGGGCCGGGGACCGGGTGATCGTGGGCCTCGACGTCTCGATCCGCGGCGCGGCCCTGCAGCCGCCGCCCGGGATGGGGGGGCCGCAGTTCGGGGGCGGCGGCGGACGGCCGCAGGGCGGCGGCGGAGGGCGTCCGCGGTGAACCTCGTCACGCTGCTCGCGATGGGAACGTCGGCGCTCACGCGCAACCGCATGCGCTCGGCGCTCACGGTGCTCGGCATCGTGATCGGCGTGGCGGCGGTGATCGCGACGCTCGCGATCGGGCAGGGCGCGCGGGTGGCGGTTCAGGCCCAGATCCGCGCGCTCGGCGCCAACACGCTCACCGTGATTCCCGGGACCGTCACCGCGGGAGGCGCCCGCGGCGGGATGGGCGGCATCACGACCATGACGGCCGAGGACGCCGAGGCCATGGCGCGCGAGTGCTCCGCGGTCGAGGCGGCCGCCCCCGGCACGCGTTCGATCGCGCAGGTGGTCTCGGGCAACGCCAACTGGGGCACCTCGATCCAGGGCACCACCCCGGGGTTCGTCGAGATCCGCCAGTGGCCGGTCGAGCAGGGCGCCATGTTCACCGACTCGGACGTGCGGGGCGCGGCCAAGGTGTGCGTGCTCGGCCAGAGCGTGGCCAAGCAGCTCTTCGAGGGCGCGGACCCGGTCGGGGCGATCGTGCGCATCAAGGACCTGCCCTTCCGCGTGGTGGGCGTGCTCGCCTTCAAGGGCGGCACCGGCTGGGGCGGGGACGTGGACGACGTGGTGCTCGTGCCGCTCACCACCGCGCAGAACAAGCTGCTCGGCATCACCCACGTGAACTGGATCAACGTCTCCGCGGTGAGCGAGGGGCAGGTGGAGCTGGCGGTCTCGCAGATCACCGACCTGCTGCGCCAGCGGCACCGCATCCGGCCCGGCACGCCCGACGACTTCTTCATCCGCACCCAGCTCGAGGCCGCGACCACCGCCGAGGCCACCTCCAAGGTGATGACCACGCTCCTCGCCAGCATCGCCGCGGTGTCGCTGCTGGTGGGCGGCATCGGCATCATGAACATCATGCTGGTCTCGGTGACCGAGCGCACCCGCGAGATCGGGATCCGGCGCGCGATCGGCGCGCGGCGCCGCGACATCCTGCTCCAGTTCCTGATCGAGTCGGCGTTCCTGTCGCTGGCCGGCGGGGCGCTGGGGGTGCTGATCGGCGTGCTGGCGGCCTCGATGGTGTCCTCGATCGCGCGCTGGCCCACGCTGATCCAGCCCGAGGCCGTGCTGCTGGCCTTCGCGTTCTCCACGCTGGTGGGGCTGTTCTTCGGCTACTACCCGGCGATGCGGGCCTCGCGTCTCAATCCGGTGGAGGCGCTCCGCTACGAATAGCCGCGGGCGCCGGGGCCGTCCCGGCCACGGCCGGCCCGCGCGAGATTTCCGGGCGGTGCCCTAGCGCAGCACGGCGATCCGGTCCACGCGCGGGGGAGCTCCCGGAGCCAGGAGCCGGGAGAGGTAGACGCCCGGCTCGAGCCCGCGGGGAAGCCGCGCCTCGAGCGGCAGCGGTCCCGCGGCGAAGGCGCCGCGCGCGAGGGTCGCGACCCGCCGGCCGGCGAGGTCGAACAGCTCCCACTCCACCTCGCCGGCGCGCGGCAGCGCGAGCTCGATCCGGAGCCGGTCGAGCGCCGGGTTCGGCCACGGCCGGGCCGAGAGGTCCGCGGGCGCGGCCGGCACCGAGGTCGCGTCGCCCGGGAAGTCCACGCGCACGCGGTCCACGAGCCAGCCGTCGTCACCCACGAAGTCGTCGGCCAGCATGCGGAAGCGGACGCGCGCCGGGCCCGGCGCCAGCGAGGACAGGTCCACGACCTCGCTCCGCCAGCCGCCCGAGGATCCGCTCCAGCACGGCGAGCCCTGCGCGAACGGCGCCTCGTTCGAGAGGAAGACGTGCGAGTAGGGCGCCTGCGGCGTGAGCGGCTGCCACGGGCCCGACAGCACCTGCGCTTCGACCCGCACGCCGTCCCACGCGAGGGAGGCGTTGGCCTGCTCGAGCTCGTAGCGGTGGTCGAAGCGCAGCACGGTACCGGGGGGGACCGACAGGATCCACGGCATGTAGAGGTTGGCGTCGAGGTGGAC
Source organism: uncultured bacterium (assembly GCA_964542745.1). Classification (GTDB taxonomy): domain Bacteria; phylum Eisenbacteria; class RBG-16-71-46; order RBG-16-71-46; family RBG-16-71-46; genus DATKAB01. The sequence continues at coordinate 16,122 of CAZIVR010000005.1, read as the reverse complement.
CGGGTAGGGGGTGGGGGCGAGGTCGCCGCACTTCCACGCCGTCCCGCCCGCGGGCGAGGAGGACTCCCGCGAGGGATGCCACGCGTCGCGGTAGGACGGCCAGCCGAATCCGTGCGTGAGGCCGCCTTCGCCGTTCTCGGTGTCGAAGAACCAGTCGCGGCCCACGTCGAGCCGCCACGGCGGGCTGCCGCCGAGCGGACTCTGGTGAACGGCGAGATGGCCCGCCTCGTCGCGCGCCACGATCCGGTACTCGAGCCATTGGCCCTCGGCGAGCCCGCTCCCGATCGCCACCGCGAAGGAGTCGCGGCCGGTGCGGGCCATCGGCGCGCTCATCGAGGGCGAGCCGTCCACCCCGAACTCGATCCACACCGAGTCGAGCGCCACGTTGTCGGTGACGCGGGCGAGCAGGGTGACCGCCATGCGCCCCTCGCCCTGCGCGAAGACGGGCACGTGCTCGATCTCGGGCGAGAGCAGGTCGGGACCCACGTCGAAGCGATGGGGCGCGGCGGCCCCCGCCGGCGGGTGGGAGGCCTCGATCCCGGCCGAGTCGCTCGCGGCGCGGAGGTAGTACTCGACCGGGCCCCCATACCCCGGCGCGGGCGCGATCGAGGCGGCGAACGAATCGGGCCCCGCCGCCAGCATCGGCGCCTGCAGGAACGGGCCCGCGGTCCCGAGCCGCCAGTGGAGCGTCGGCGAGAGCGGGTCGAGCGCGATCGGGATGCCGGCCTGGGCGATCGTGATGCGCGCCGCGACCGGCACCGGCGCGCCGAGGTCGAGCCGGTCGCGCAGCGGCTCGTGCTCGATCGCGACCGTTCCGGCCCGCGAGTCGAGGGTGGCGTCCACCGTGCCGAGGCCCTGCGTGGTGGCCGAGAAGTAGGACACGAACTCGGTGCGCAGGTTCTCGAGCTCGTCGAGGTCGGCCGGCGTGGCCGCGTTGCCGCGCGCCGTCACCAGCACCACGCCCATCCGGAACGCGTGCGGGGCGCTCGCGGCGTCGGGCACCCGCGGGCCGTTGAGCGCCGCCACATCCGCCACCGTCCAGGCGTGGGCGCGCGCGTCGCAGCCGGTGCCGACGGTGGCCCAGCTCGTCGGGATGTAGGTCCCGGGCGGGTTGAAGTCGGTGGCGTCGTGGAGCGTGACGAAGGGAGCGGTCGAGGCCGCGTCGCGCAGGCCCATCAGGTAGAGGTCGAGCTTGCCGAACCGCTCGCTCAGCTCGGTCACCGCGAACGAATCGGGGGCCGGGCTCACCCACTCGCCGCCCTCCATGATCGAGGCGTCCGAGTCGAGGAAGAAGCTCCAGTGCTGCCACGCGCGGCCGAGCAGCGCCGGGGACGGCGAGCCCGCCGAGTCCACGAACACGTAGGACAGCCAGCGGTGGCCGAACTCGTGCGCGATCACGTCGAGCGTCGAGAACGTGTCGCCGCTGATGTCGGCGTGCGGGTCGGCCGGAAAGCGGTGGAGACCGTTGAAGCTCAGCACCCACTCGAGGCGGGCGGGGCTCCCGAGGTTGCTCCCCACGTCGAACGCGTCCATGCCGATCCCCTGGATCGAGTTCCGCACCACGAAGGCCGCGGCGATCGCCGAGGGCGAGCCGAGCCAGGTGGTGAGCCCGCTCGAGAGGAACACCGCGAGGCAGTCGTAGTCGTCGCCGTGGGTGCGGTAGAAGGACCGGCCGACCGCGGCGAGGTCGGCGATCGGCCGGGCGAAGGGGTCGGTGTAGAAGAAGCTGCCGTCGTCCTCGAGCACCGCGATCTCGCCCACGTCCGTGGAGTTCGGCGTGGGAAGCGGCGCGTGGATCTCGCGCGCGGCGTGGGCGGCGAGCAGGTCCGCGGTGTTCCCGAGCCGCGTGCCGCAGGCCGAGGCGATGCCGCGCGCGGGGAGGAGCGCGTCCGCGCGCTCGGGGACGGCGGGGGGGCGGTGCCGGGTGACGGCGGGCGCCGGGGCGGCCCGCGCGGGCGCCGGAGCCGGCAGGCCGGACGGGGGCACGGCCGCGAGCACGGCCGCGAGGAGCGCGGCGCGCCGGGGCAGTCGCTTCAATCGGAATCCTCCCTGCCGGATCGGTGGGTGTCGGCCGCGGGGAGATTCTAGTGGATGGAGGGCTACCTCGAAACGTCCGAATCGCCGGGATGGAGCCAGACCCGGCGGCCCTCCGGCCGGGCCGGGAGACCTCCGGGGCCGGGTTCCGCCGGGAGCCGCGGGAGATCCTCGGGAGCGATCCACACCACCGGCCGTCCCGTGGTCCACGCCACGAAGTCCGGCGTGTCGGAGAACACGAGGCGCGCGGCCGGCCCCGGCTCCCACGCGCCCTCCGCCTCGATCGCCCGGTCCCACTTGGCGAGCGCCGCGCGCTCGCTCGCGAGGATCGCGCGGTCGCGCGCCGAGCGCGACGCCTCGTCGCGCAGGGCCGGGCCGGCCGCCGGGATCGCCACCAGCGCCAGCGCCCCGATCCACGCCCGCGGCCGGTGCATCCACCACGGCAGGCGCTGCGCCAGCGCCCGGGCGCCGGAGGCGGCGGCCAGCGCGTAGAGCGGGAGGAAGGGCACCAGGTAGCGGTCGTCGTAGAGCGTGACGGTCATCACCGCCACCGGGATCATCGCGATCGCGCCGAACAGCCACGCGTTCCGCCGCGTGGCGCGCGCGGCCAGCCCGAAGCCGAGGCCGAGCGCCGCGAGCCAGCCCACCGCGCCGAACGGGGCGAGCAGCGCGCGCTTCGCGGCGTGGGGCGCGAAATCGGCCCACTTCGCGGGCAGCGCGGGCAGGCGCGCGGCGAATTCCGCGCCGAAGCGGTCGGGCGTGAGCGCGAAGTCCCGCAGCACCGAGATCCCGGGGCGGTCGCCCCAGTAGCCGATCGCGAGGTAGCTCGACAGGTTGAAGAGCGGCTGCCCGACCGCGAGCGCGTGGTGGATCCACCACGGCGCGAGGCACAGCCCGGCGCCCGCCAGCAGCCGCCAGCCGCGGCTCCCGAGCGCGAGCGCGAACAGCGGGAGCGCGGCGAGCAGCTCGTGGCGCGCGAGGCAGGCGAGCCCGAGCGCCACGCCCGCCGCGAGCGGGCGCGGGCCGCGCTCCGCGGCGGGCCGCGTGGCGAGTTCGAGCGCGGCGGCCAGCAGCGCGGCCCCGAGCGTGAGCGCCACGTCGTGGTGCACCGAGCGCAGGGTGAGGGGCGCCACGGTCCAGAGCAGCGCGGCCGCGAAGCCCACCGGCGGGCCGCCGCAGCGCACCCCGAGCCGCACCAGCGAAGGCACCGCGGCGAGCGCGCCCAGTGCGGCGAGCCACGCGATGCCGTCGAGCGCGCCGGGGCCGAACAGCGCGAGGACCGGGGCGAGCAGGACCGGCACCAGCGGGCCGTGCACCAGCACCGGGACGGTGAAGGCCGCGTCGCGGAGGCCCCAGAGCGGCGGATGGATCACCGGGGTGCGGAAGCCCTGCCCCTCGAGCAGCGCGCGGGCCACCACGCCGTACTCCCAGGTGTCGTCGAGGCGGTCGGGCGCGCCGGCGCGCAGCCCCGCCAGGTCCAGCAGCCACCACGCGGCGGCCAGCGCGATCGCGGCCGCCATCCACCGGCCGGAGCCGTTCGCCTGCGGAGTTCGCACGGCGGCGCACTCTGTCAGCCGGGCCGCGCGCGGTCAACGCGGCGCCCCGTGGGCGCTGTGCTATCGTCGCCCGCCGACCATGACCCGGGACCGCCGCGCGTGACCCTCGACTGGACCCCGCTTCGCGCCGTCGTGATCCAGAGCGACGACTGGGGCCTGTGCGCGTGGTCCCCGGACGACGAGGCGCGCCGCGCGCTCGCGGACACGCCCGCGTTCCGCAGCCCCGCCGGTCTCGCCTACGGAGGCTCCACCCTGGAGAGCGCGGCCGACGTGCGCGGGCTCGCCGGCGTGCTGGAGGGGCTGCGCGGCGGCGACGGGAACGCGCCGGTGCTCCAGGCCAACACCATCGTGGCGGCGCCCGACTACGACGCGCTGCGTGCCGCGGCGCTTCCCATCGGCCCGCTGCCGCTGCGCGAGCCGCCCGAGCTGCCCTCGCGCTGGGCGCGGCCCGGCCTGTGGGACGAGCTGCGCCGCGCCGTCGCGGGCGGCGTGTGGTGGCCCGAGCTCCACGGGCTCCACCACCTGCCCGAGACCGCGTGGCTCGCGGCGCTCCGGCGCGGCGACGACGACGCCCGCCGCGCGCTCGCGCACCAGAGCCCGGTGTGCGCGGCGGTCGAGGCGGGAGGGGAGTACGACCCGGCCGAGCCCTGGGAGGTGCGCGACCGCAACCTCACGCTCGCGGCCGGCGCCTTCGAGCGCCGCTTCGGGCGGCCGCCCGCGTCGCTGTGCCCGCCCGACTACCGGTGGGACGACCGGCTCGAGGACCGCGCCGCCGCGCTCGGCATCGCCGCCCTGCAGGGCAAGAGCGAACAGCACGGGGCGCCCGCCCGGCGGCTGCGCCGGCTCTGGCACCGGCGGCGCTGGCCGCGCCGCCGCGGCGGGCTCCTGCACCTGCCTCCCCGCATCGCCTTCGAGCCCCGGCTCGGGGCGCCACGCACCGGGGCCGCGGCCGCGCGCCGCGCGGCGCGGGCCGCGGGGGGCCGGGGCCAGCCCGCGGTGCTCAGCACCCACCGGGTCAACTACGCGCACCTCGATGCCGATGTCTCCTCCGGGGGGCGGGCCGCGCTCGGCGAACTGCTCGCCGGGCTGTGCGAGGACGGCGCCGTGTTCGTGACCGACGCGGAGATCGCGCAACTCGTCGCGCGCGGATGGTCGCGGCGCGACGTCGGCGACCGGGAGACCCTGCTGCGCTACCACGGGCGGCCGGGCGAGCCGGTGCGCCTCGGCCTCCCGGCGGGGGCCTCGGCCGCGAGGATCGCGGACAGCCGCGACGGCGAGGCCCGGCTCGAGGTGGACGGCAGGGAGGCGGAGGCGCGCGTGAACGTCGGATGCCACCGGATCGAATGGAGCCGCGCGTGAGCCCCGCCCCCGAATCGTTCGGACCCCCGCGCGCCGGCCGCTGGTCGGTGTGGAGGTTCAACTGGCTCGCCAACCACAAGCTGGTCCGCGCCCTCGAGCGCACCGCGCACCACGCGCGCGGCGAGATGCTCGACATGGGCTGCGGCTCGCGCCCCTTCGCCGGCTGCTTCGCGGGGCGGGTCGCCAACGTGTGGGGCACCGACCTGCGCGGCTCGCGCCACCTCGGCGCCCGGCCTCCCGACGCCTACGCGCGCGCCGAAGCCCAGCCGATCCGCACCGGCTCGATGGACACCGTGGTGTCGTTCTCGGTCGTCACCTACCTGCCGGAGCCCGCGCTCCTGTTCCGCGAGGCCGCGCGGGTGCTCAAGCCCGGCGGCGTCGCCTTCGTGGAATTCGCCCAGATGGAGCCGATCCTCGACGCGCCGCACGACTACTACCGCTTCACGCCCTACGGGGCGCGCTACCTGTTCGAGCGGGCCGGATTCGAGGTGCTGGAGATCGTGCCGCTCGGGGGGCTGTGGGCGAGGGTCGGGCTCTCCACCATCGGGGCGCTCAACCGCCTGAACCGTGGACCCGCCCGCATCCTCACCGAGGTCCCGGTGCGGATCCTCTACGTGCTGGTGCAGGCGTTCTGCGAGGCGATGGACCGCCTCTTCTTCAATCCGCTCGAAGCCATGTCGCACCTCGTGATCGCGAGGCGTCGGCCCTAGCTCCGGCCGGGGACTCCGCGCGCCCGCGCGGCGGCTCCGGGCACCGCCGGCCCCGCGGCGCGGAATCGCGGCGCGCATCCGTTGACCCTCTCGCGAAGGCGCTGATACGGTTTCGGCCGTGACTTCTCCCCGAGGCGCCGCGCCCGCGCCGGAGCCCGTCGTCCGGCTCCTCCCGCAGCTGCTCGACTTCGCCGCCGCCGCCTACGGCGCGAGCCCGTTCCTGCTGCGTCACGACGGGACCGGGTGGAAGGCGAGCTCCTTCGAGGCGTGCGCGCGCGCGATGCACGCGTTCACCGCGCTGCTCGAGCGCGAGGGGGTGAAGCCCGGCGACCGGGTCGCGATCCAGGCCGAGAACCGGCCCGAGTGGGGGCTCGCCTACCTCGCGATCCTCGAGGCCGGCGCCGTCGCGGTGCCGCTCGACGCGCAACTGCGCGAGCACGAGGTGGGGGAGATCCTCGCCACCGCCGGGGCGCGCCGCTGCGTGGTGAGCGAGGGCCAGCGGCCGGTGCTGGAGGCGGTGCGGCGCGAGCGCCTGCCCGAGCTGTCGCTGGTGAGCCTCGAGGACGCCTCCGACCTGCCCTCGTGGGGCGAGGCCCAGGGCGCCTTCCCCGACGAACGCCCGCGGCCGGCGCGCGCCGAGCCGGACGACCTCGCTGTCGTGATCTTCACCTCGGGCACCACCGGGCGCCCCAAGGGCGTGATGCTGTCGCACCGGAACCTGCTCTCCAACGTCGAGATGGTGGCCCGCGTCTTCGAATTCGGCCCCGCCGACCGGCTGCTGTCGGTGCTGCCGCTCCACCACACCTTCGAGAGCACCGGCGGTTTCCTGTGCCCGATGCGGGTCGGGGCCAGCGTCGCCTACGCCCGCGGCCTCGCCTCGCGCGAGCTGCGCGAGGACATGGCCAGTTCGGGTGCCACGTTGTTCGTGGCGGTGCCGCTCCTCTACGAGAAGCTGCTCGGCGCGATCCACCGCGGCATCGGCGAGCGGCCCCTGCCCGCGCGCCTGCTCGCGCGCACCCTGCTCGGGTTCTCGCGCGCCCTGCGCGTCGCCGCCGGCGTGCGCGCGGGCCGCGCGCTGCTCCGGCCGCTGCGCGAGAAGGCCGGGCTCGGCTCGCTGCGGCTCTTCGTGTGCGGCGCGGCCCCGCTCGCCCCCGAAGTGTTCTGGGGGCTCATGGACCTCGGCCTCCCGGTGCTCGAGGGCTACGGCCTCACCGAGACCTCGCCCGTCGCGTGCGCGAACCGGCCGCCCCGCCCGAACCCGGGCGGCGTCGGCTGGCCGATGCCCGGCGTGGAGGTGCGCATCGTGGATCCGGACGCCGAGGGCAACGGCGAGATCCTGGTGCGCGGGCCCAACGTGATGCTCGGCTACTACGGCGACCCGCAGGGGACCGCCGAGGTGCTGCGCGACGGCTGGTTCTCGACCGGCGACCTCGGCCGCATCCTGCCCGACGGGCGGCTGCGCCTCACGGGGCGCATCAAGAACATGATCGCCACCGCGGCGGGCAAGAAGATCTACCCCGAGGAGATCGAGGTCCATCTCGCCAACTCGCCCTTCGTGCTCGAGGTCGTGGTCGCGGGCGGCCGCGACGCGCGCGGCGAGCGGGAGGAGGTTCACGCGCACATCTTCCCCGACCTCCCGGCGATCGAGGCCCACGCGCGCGAGGCCGGCGCGACGTGCGACGACGCCTACGTCGAGGCCCTGCTGCGCGCGGAGGTGGAGCGGCGCGGCGCGGTGCTGGCGCCCTACAAGAGGGTCAAGCGCGTGTTCGTGAGGAAGGAGGAGTTCGTCAAGACCACCACCGGGAAGATCCGCCGGCAGGACCTGGCCGCGCCGGCCGAGGTGGCCCGGGCGGGCGCGGTGGCCTGACCGCCGGGGCGGCGCCGGGCTCCCGCGGCCGGGGATCGAACCCTTCCGCGTGCCCGCCGCTCACTTGTTCTCGGCGCGGTACATCACCTCGTCGTCGGCCTGGACCAGCAGCACGTGCCGCTGGAGCATCGGCCCCTTGGGCACCATCCCGCCCGACCACGTGCGAGTCCCCGGGACCTGCTCGTACTCCCACTCCATGCGGAACGACGCGTCGTTCTGGACCTTGAAGGGCAGGCTCGCCTTCTGGCCGTCGGGCAGCGTCTCCTTGACCAGCGTCTGGCCGTCCACCATCACGCGCACCCGCGTCATGGTCTTGCCGGTGGAGTTTTCGATCACGACGTCGTGGCCGTCGCGCTTCTCGAGGAGCTGCGGGTAGTGCTTCCAGCCGTACCAGGCGGCGACGGCGAGCAGGACCAGCACGAACAGGCGCTTCATCTCTCACCCTCCATGGCGGCGGCCGGGAATCCTTCCCGGCGCGGGACGGCGGCACGTTACGCCCGGGCGCGGCGTTCGTCCAGACGGCGCTACGCCGCGCCCGAGGTCTCCCCGCCCTCGAGGGCGTCGCGCGGCCGCGGGGGCCGCTCGCCGGAGTCGCGGTAGCGCCGGAACGACAGGTAGAAGGTGACGGCGGCGACGCCGTAGAGGGCGGCGGTGCAGTAGAAGGGCACGGCGTAGCCGAAGTGCAGGATCACGAGCCCGGCGAAGGTCGCGCTCACCGCCCAGCCGATGTTCCACACCAGGTTGATCAGGCTGCTGGCGCGGGCCCTCAGGTGCGGCGGCAGGACCTCCATCACGAACGCGTTGACGAGCGGGGTGGAGGCCTGCATCAGGGTGGCCCGGGCGAGAAACGCGGCGACCGCGATCCCGAGGTGCCGCTCGAAGCCGAGCGTGACGAGGAAGGGAAGCGAGAGCAGCTGCGACGCGACCGCGGTGCGGAGCTTGCCGAAGCGGCGGGCGATCGCGGGCCCGAGCAGCGACGCGAAGGCGGTCACGATCTGGGCGGCCGAGAAGAACGACCCGATCTGGCCGCTCGAGCACGCGAAGCGCTGCGCGAAGTAGAGGTTCATGAAGGGGATCACGAGGCCGGCTCCGGCGCCGATCAGGAGGGCGTTGAGCGCGGTGGGGGCGAGGAGCCGGAGGTCGGCCCGGCTCACGCCGAGCGGGGCGGGCGTCGAGGGCGCCTCGCCCGCGCGCGCCGCGGCCCGCAGCGGCAGGGCGGCCCCGAGCACGAACAGCCCCCCGAGCAGCAGCGCGATGCGGAAGGAGACCAGCGGCCCGGGCCCGAGCGCCCCGGGCAGCGCGTTCAGCGCGGCGGGAATCCAGCCGCCCAGCATCGAGCCCACCACGCCGGCGGCCAGCACGGAGGCGAAGTAGGCGCTGAACAGGTGCGTGCGCTCGCGCGGGCTCGAGTGCTCGGTGATGAAGGGCGCGGCGGCGACCGCGAGCATGGACCCGCCGGCCCCGGACACGAAGCTCGCGCCGAGGACGACGCCGCCGTCGAGCCACGCCACGCGCGCGAGCTGGCCGGCGCCGTCCACCAGCGCGCCCAGCACCAGCGTGCGGGTGCGGCCCCAGCGGTCGGCGAGGAAGCCGGCCGGGATCGCGGCGAGCGCGACCCCCACCGCGTGCAGCGACACCGCGCGCCCGACGAAGGCCGCGTCGAATCCGCCCTCCACCAGGTAGAGGTTGAAGATCACCTGGAAGACGCCGTGGCCGAGCCAGGCGAGGAACTCGGCGAGCAGGAAGCGCCGCGCCTGCGGCGTGAACGCGCGGGCGGCGTCGCGGAACTCGATCCAGGCGTGGCGGAGGGGAGACATGGGTGGCGCAGGGTGCCAGAAACGGGACGCGGCGGCTCGGTCGCCCGGGGCCGCCGCGGAGTTTCGGGGGGACCGGCGGGACTCAGGCCGTCGGGGAGGGCTCCGCGGGGGTCGCGCCGCCGTCGCCCGGCACGCGCACCATGGGCTCGAAGGCCGCCGGCGTGATCGAGACCACCACCCGCGCCGCCTCCTCGCCGCAGTTCTCGATCGAGTGGGGCACGCGGCCGTTGTAGTGGCAGGAGTCGCCCGCCTCGAGCAGCAGCACGTGCTCCCCGCAGAGGAGGCGAACCCGCCCCTCGAGCACCAGCATGCACTCCTCGCCGTGGTGATAGTGCCGCTTGCCCTGGGCGCTCCTGCCGGCCGGGAACTCGACCATCAGGAGCTCGAGGTTGCGCTTGGGGACCGCCGAGAGCACCTCGACCCGCGAGGTGTTGCCGCCGATCGCGAGCCGTGGCCGCTCGTCGCGCCGCACGACGTAGGGCACCTCGTCCTCTTCGACCACCAGGTAGGCGACCGAGGTCTGGAGCGCCGCCGCGAGGTCGCGCAGCGTGTTGAGCGAGGGGGAGGTCCGCCCGTTCTCGACCTGGCTGATGAAGCCCTTGGAGAGCTTGCTGGCCTCGGCGAGCTTCTGGACGGTCAGGCCGCGCCGGAGGCGCAGGTCTCGAATCTTTCGGCCCAACTGCATGGACGGCCCCGCAGGATTGGGAAGGGTGAACTTTGTTGAGTAAGGCTAGCCCCGCCCCAGCCCGCCGGTCAATCGCTCATTCGAGTAGGGCACGGGGGATTCCGCGGCGTTCCCGGCGCCCCGGGCGGCCGGCGCGGCGGTGCGAAGGGGGCGGAACTGGAGGTCGTGGAGCCTCCGGTAGATTCCATCGCGCTCCATCAGCTCGCGATGGGTCCCGACCTCGCGCACCCGCCCGCGGTGGAGCACCACGATCCGGTCCACGTCGTGCACGGTGGCGAGCCGGTGGGCGATCACGAGGCAGGTGCGGCCGCGCATCAGCCGCCCGACCCCGGCCTGCAGCGCGGATTCGGTCTGCGGATCCACCGACGACGTGGCTTCGTCGAGCAGCAGGAGCCGCGGCTCGCCGGCGAGCGCCCGGGCGTACGCCACCAGCTGGCGCTGGCCGGCCGACAGGGTCGCGCCGCGATCCCCGACCGGGGCGTCGTAGCCCCCCGGCAGCCGCTCGATGAACTCGTGCGCCTGCACGTCCCGGGCGGCGGCGACCAGCCGCTCGCGCGGCGTGCCCCCGCGCGGGTCGAGGTTGCCGGCGATGGTGCCGGTGAAGAGGAAGACCTCCTGCAGCACGGCGCCCACCTGCCGGCGCAGCGCCTCGCGCGGCCAGTCGCGCAGCGGGCGGCCGTCGATCCGGATCTCGCCCGCGTCCGGTTCGTAGAAACCGAGCAGCAGGTTCATGAGGGTGGTCTTGCCGGAGCCCGACGCGCCGACCAGGGCCACGCGCGTGCCCGGCTCGAGGGTGAAGCTCACGTCCTCGAGCACCGGCGGGCCGCCGGGGTAGGCGAAGCCGACGCGGTCGAACTCGACCCGCCCCGCGAGGACCGGATCCGGGACCAGCGCCGGGCGCGCGCCGGGCGTCGCGGCCGGATCCGCGCCGGCCCCCGCGGCGGGCGTGTCGAGCAGGGCGAAGATGCGCTCGGCCGCGGCCATCGCCTGCTGGAGCTGGCCGTACTTCTCGCTCAGGTCCGCCACCGGGCGGAAGAAGCGCTGGGTGTACTGGATGAAGGCCACCAGCGTGCCGAGCGTGATGCCGGTCCACATCACCTGCCGGCCGCCGTACCAGACGATCAGCGCCACCGCGAGCGCCCCGACCAGTTCGAGCGCGGGGAAGATCAGGGCCTGGTCGAAGACCGCGCGCAGGTTCACGTCGAGGTGCGAGCGGTTGGCGCGCCGGAACTCCTCGCGGCGCGAACGCTCCGCGCCGAAGAGCTGCACGGTGTCCATTCCCGACAGGCTTTCGGTGAACGTGCCGATCATCTGCGCGTAGCGGTTGCGCATGTCGCGGAACGTGCGGCGCGCCCGCGAGCGCAGCGTGAGGGTCACCACCACGATCAGGGGCAGCACCGAGAACGCGACCGCCAGCAGCTCGACGTTGAGCTGGAGCATGGCCACCACGATCCCGACCAGCAGGAAGAGGTCGCCGAACAGCGCCCCCACGCCGCCCGTGACCAGTTCCTGCACCACGTCCACGTCGCTCGTCACGCGGGTGAGCCGCCGTCCCACCGGGTGGCGGTCGTGGAAGGCGACCGGGACCCGCTGCAGGTGGGCGAACACCGCCATCCGCAGGTCCATGGTGATGCGCTGCGCGGCGTCCTGCAGGAGCCGGTGGTGCGCGGAGGCGAACACGAAGCTCGCCGCCAGCACCACGAGATAGACCGTCGCCACCAGCGCGAGGTACTGGAGGTCCCGGTGGCGGATCCCGTTGTCGATCGCCTCGCGGGTGAGCAGCGGACCGGCGAGCGCGGCGAGCGCCTCGGCCACGGCGAAGAGCCCGGCCAGCGCCACCCGCCCGCGGTAGGGGCGGGCGAAGCCCATCAGCCGCCGCATCAGGCGATGGTCGTAGCCCTTGAGGGCCTCCTCCTCGCCGCTCACGAGGCCTCCAGCTCCGCTTCGAGCGCCTGGTCGCGCAGCCACCGCCGGAACGCGCCGTCGCGCAGCCGCAGCTCGGCGGGCCGCCCGCTCTCGGCGACCTTCCCGTCCTCGAGCACGAACACCAGGTCCGCGCCCTCCACGCCCGCGGCGCGATGGGTCACGATCACCGTGGTGGCGGTCGCCCCGCGGCCGCCGAGTCCCCGGAGGATCGCGGCCTCGGTGAAGGCGTCCACGCTCGACAGCGGGTCGTCGAGCAGCCGCACCGGGGCGTCGCGGTGGAGCGCCCGCGCGATCGCGACGCGCTGGCGCTGCCCTCCCGAGAGCCGGGCGCCGCGCTCGCCCACCGGTTCGCCGAGGCCGGCGGGGATCGCGGCGAGATCGGGCCCGAGTCCCGCCGCCTCCGCGGCTTCGAGCGCTCCCGGCGGCTCCGGCGCGTCCCCGTCCGCGCCGAGGGCGATGTTCGAGGCGATCGAGCCGGCGAACAGGGTGGCCTCCTGCGGGACCACGGCGAAGCGCGCGCGCAGCTCGTCGAGCGCGTACTCGCGCACGTCCACGCCGTCGAGGAACACGGTGCCGGGCGGCGGGTCGAAGCGGCGCGTGAAGAGGCCGAGCAGCGTGCTCTTGCCCGCCCCGCTCGGGCCCACGATCGCGGCGCGGGCTCCGGCCGGGACGCGCAGCGACACGCCGCGCAGGGCGGGCGCGGCATCGCCCGGGTAGGTGAAGCGGAGATCGCGCACCTCCAGTTCGCCGCGCGGCTCGGGGTAGCGCGGCACGGCGGGGGAGCGGATCGCGGGTTCGGCCTCGAGCACCTCGCGGAGCCGCTCCCACGAGGCCGCGCCCCGCTGGAACAGGTGGATGATCCAGCCCAGCGCCACCATCGGCCAGTTGAGCATCGCGAGGTAGACCGTGAAGGCCACGAACTCCCCGAGCGTGATGTGGCCGAGCACCACGGCCCGGCCGCCGAAGCCGAGGGCGAGCAGCGCGGCGAGCCCGGCGAGGAGCGCGAGGGTGGGCTGGAAGAGCGCCGAGGTGCGGGTCAGCGCGTCCTGCCGCGCGCGGTACTCCTCGTGCAGCGCGCGCAGCTCGTCCACCTCGCGCGCCTCGCGGCCGAGCGAGCGCACCACCCGCACCCCGGCGAGGCTCTCCTGGGCGCGCGCCGAGAGCCGCGCGAACTGCCGCTGGACGGCGTCCGAGTTGCGGTGGATGCGCTCGCCGAAGAACCACATCGCGAGCGAGGTGAGCGGCAGCGGGAGCAGCGAGACCAGCGTGAGCCCGGGGGAGATGGCGATCAGGAAGGCCAGCGAGGCGATCGCCACCACCACCGTGTTGACCAGGTACATGATGCCGGGCCCCAGCATCATGCGCACCGCCCCGAGGTCGTTGGTGGAGCGGGCCACCAGGTCCCCGATGCCGGCGCGCTGGAAGTAGGCCGCGGGCTGGCGCAGCAGCGCGTCGAAGATCCGGTTGCGGAGGTCGAACTCGATGCGCCGCGAGACCCCGAGGAGCGCGATGCGCATGGCGAACTTGAAGAGTCCGGCCACGGTCGCGATGGCGAACAGGATCAGCGCGTAGCGGCCGAGCTTCTCGGCGGTGACGCCGCGGTAGAGGTCGTCCACGGCGAAGCGCAGCACCTGCGGCTGGGCCAGCGCGATGAGGTTGGTGAGCGCGACGCACGCGACGCCCCACGCGACCGCGCCGCGGTAGGGGAGGAAGGCGGGACCCAGCTGGCGGAAGAGCGCGCCCATGCGCTCCGATCTCCGCGCGGCGCCCCGGGCGGGCGGGCGCGGGAAGGACTCAGGGCTTCCGGCTGCCCCCGAGGAAGCCCTGCATCGGGTTCAGCTTCGTCTGCTTGAAGCCGAGCGTCACGTGGAACCGGGTGCCCTCGAGCACGTTGCGCCCCGCCACCTGCCGGTCGGCGCCCGCCGAGAGGTCGAACTGGTCGTCGAGCCGGACCAGCAGCACCGACCCCGCGCGATAGGCGTGGCCGAGCGTGGCGATCTCGTTGGCCGAGCTGAGCGGCGCCTCGTCGGCGTAGCGTCCGCCGACCAGCACGCGCGAACCCACCCACACGCCGGCTTCCACGCGCGTGCGCCAGTACAGCTCGCCGTCCTCGCTCACGAAGAAGAATCCGCGCGAGGCCTGGACGAATCCCGGGACGCCCGGCAGGCGGGTTCCGGCGTGAATCGCCCCGAAGAATTTCTGGCGCCCGTCGCCGAGGCGGGGGTCGAGGTACTTGTTGTAGCCGGCCGGCGCCTGCCAGGCGCCCTCGAACACGAGTCCGGGCGCGTCGGGGCGGAGGCGGTAGCGCAGCCCGATCTCGAGGTCGGAGAGGCCGCTCACGGTTTCGGTCCCGGAGCCGCGGCGCACGCTGCGGCTCGAGAACGGGACGGCCAGCGCGAAGCTCAGGTCCTTGAGCCAGCCGATCTCGCTGTAGGAAACCGCGTCGAACTGCTGGAAGCGGCCCTGCGCGGGAAGCGCGGCGTTCCGCGAATCGGCGAGGAACCGGCTGCTGGCGTAGAGACGCGAGGCCGAGACCTCGGAGTACCACTCACCCGGCGACACCGTCCACGCGCCGCCGTCGAGGGCGAACGCGGAGACCGGCAGGAACAGCACGGCAAGCGACGCGAGCAGCAGGCGACCCGATGGTCTCAAGGCGCGATTCTCTCCCCGGTGGAAATGGAGCCCGGTCCGGCGGCGATCAAGTCGGGGCACTTTATCCGCGCCCCCGCGCGCCTGCAAGGGGGGCGCGCCTGTGGCACCCTCGCCGCCCCATGCCGAAGCTCCGGGTGCTGGAATTCGTGCGCGCGGCCGACGGGGCCTGGGAGCTGCCCGAGCCCGAGCGCCGCGCGCTGGTCCGCCGCTTTCCCGAGGTGCGCTTCGATTCGCCCGCCGACGCGGCCGGCGCCGACCGGGCGCTGCCCGAGGCGGACGTGGTGCTGGGCGGGGCGGTGCGCCCCCACAATTTCGCGAGCGCCGCGCGGCTGCGCTGGATCCACGTCACTTCGGCGGGCGTCGGCCCGGCCCTGTTCCCGGAGCTCGCCGCGAGCGGCGTGATCCTGACCAACGCGCGCGGGCTCCACGCGGTCTCGATGGCCGAGCACGTGCTCGCCGCGATGCTCGGCTTCGCGCGGCGCTTTCACCTCGCGCGCGACGCCCAGCGCGAGGGACGCTGGAGCTTCGAGACCTTCGCCGCGGAACCGGGCGGGGTGCTGGAGCTGCAGGGCGCCTCGCTCGGGCTGTTCGGGTTCGGGCGCGTCGGCGCGGCGATCGCGGAGCGCGCCCGCGCGCTGGGGCTCACGGTGCGCGCGGTGAGCCGGCGGCCGCGCCCCGATCCCTCGCCCGCGCACGAGCTGTGGCCGCCCGAGCGGCTCGGGGATCTCGCGGCGGCCAGCGACTGGTTCGTGATCGCCGCGCCGCTGACCGCCGCCACCCGCGGCGCGGTGGGGCGCGCGGTGCTGGAGCGGCTGCCGGCCCACGCGGTGCTGGTCAACGTGGGCCGCGGGTCGCTGGTGGACGAGGCGGCGCTCACCGAGCGGCTCGAGTCCGGCGCGCTGGCGGGGGCGGCGCTCGACGTGTTCGCCGAGGAGCCGCTTCCCCGATCGAGCCGCCTGTGGAACCTTCCGCAGGTGATCCTGACGCCGCACGTCTCCGGGCTCGGGCCCCGGTACTGGGAGCGCGCCATGGAGCAGTTCGCGGAGAACCTGCGGGCGTTCCTCGACGGACGCCCGCTCGCCAACGTGGTGGACAAGCGGGAGGGCTATTGAGCGACGGGCTCCTCGGCGTGCTGCTCGCGGGCGGGCGCGGCGAACGCTTCGGCGGCGGCAAGGCGCTCGCGCGCTTCCGTGGCCGCACCTTGCTCGAGCGCGCCCGCGGGGAACTGGGCGCGGTGTGCGACCGCGTGGTGGTGGTGGCCCCGCGCTTCGACGCGCTGCCGGTCGCGCCCGAAGAGCGGGTGACCGACGCGTTCCCCGGGGAGGGACCGCTCTCGGCGCTGGTCGCGGGCCTCGAGGCGCATCCCGGCGCGCGCGCGCTCGCGCTCGCGGTGGACCTGCCGCTGTTCGACCGCGGCCACCTCGCGCGCCTCGCGGGCGCGCGCGGCGGCGCGCGCGCGCTGGTGCCCGCGCCCGGGGGCCGCCCGCAGCCGCTCGCGGCGGCGTACGCGGCCCAC
>CAZIVR010000004.1:0-81901 GCA_964542745.1 uncultured bacterium | reverse complement strand
CGCGGCGCTCGCGGCCGCGTCCGCGCCGCAGGCCGGCGGCCGTCCGGATCCGGGAGCCGCGCCGCGCGCCGCCGAGCCGCTGCCGCTCGAGGCGATCGTGCGGGTGCTCGACCCGGCCCCTGGGTTCGTCGGCGTCGCCGACCTCGACACGCTCCTGGTGCGGCAGGTCGCGGTGCGCGTGAAGGGAGCGATCGGCTCGGTCCTCACCCTGTGGCTCAACGGGGAGCGCGTCTCCGAGAGCCGGGTGGGCCTGCGCGTCACGGCTCCCGAGACCGGCGTCGAGGCCTGGGAGTACGTGGGGGTTCCGCTCCGGCCCGGGATCAACCTGCTCGAGCTCGCGCCGCGGGGCTTCCTCGGGCGCGCGGAAGTGCGCGTCGTGGCCCCGGGCCCGGTCGCGCGCCTCGAGCTGGCCGTGCCCTCCGACGCCCCGGCCGACGGCCGCACCCGGGTGCCGGTCCGCGTGCGCGTGCTGGATGCCGCCGGCATCCCGAGCGGCGAGCGCACGCTGGTGACGCTCGAGACCGGCGCCGGGGAGTTCGAGACCGCCGATCTCGACCCGGGGACTCCCGGCGTGCAGGTCGCGGTCGAGGGCGCCGCCCTCGTCGTGCCGCTGGTGGCGCCGTCCGGGTCCGCCGACGCGCGCCTTCGCGCCTCGTCGGGGCGGCTGGAAGCGGTGGCGTCGGTGCGCTTCCTGCCCGACGTGAGCCCGTTGCTCGCGCTCGGCACGCTCGAGGGCGTGGTCGGGCTCGGCCGCGCCGGAACCTTCTCGCCCGGACCGGAACGCGACGCGGCGGGTTTCGAGGACGGCCTGCGCGAGTTCGTGAGCGCGCGCCGGGACGGCCGCGCCATGGCCGCCGCGCGCGGGGCGGTGTTCGCGCGCGGCCGCCTGCGCTCCGACCTCGCGCTCACCCTCGGCTACGACTCGGACCGGCCCCGCGACCTGCGGCAGCAGCGGGACCTCCAGCCCGAGGCGGGCCCGCCCCTCGTGGGGGACGGTTCCACGCGCGGCTACGACGCCCAGACCACCGGCCGGCTCTACGCGCGGCTGGACCGGGGCGGCAGCTCGCTCCTCTACGGCGACTTCACGACCCACGACGCCGGCCACCCGCGCGGGCTCGCCACCTACGCGCGCTCGCTCACCGGGGCGCGGGCGCGCTGGCAGGCGGGAGGCGTCACGCTCCACTCGTTCGCGAGCCGCGGGCGCAGCCGCCAGCAGGTGGAGGAGCTGGCCGGCCTCGGCGTCTCGGGTCCCTACGTGCTGCGCGGCGCGCCCCTCGTCGAGAACTCCGAGCGCGTGGAGATCGTGGTGCGCGACCGCAACCAGCCCGCGGTGGTGCTGGACCGATCGGAGCGCCGGCGTGCCGCGGACTACGACCTCGAGCCCCAGACCGGGCGGATCACGTTCCGGGATCCGGTCCCCACGCTCGATCCCGGCCTGAACCCGGTGTTCGTGCGCGTGACCTACGAGACGCGCGCCGCGGGCGAGCCGTTCTGGGTCGGGGGCGTGGAGCCGCGACTCGCGCTCGGGCGGAACGTGGAGCTGGGCGGCACGTGGGTGGACGATCACGAGCCGGGCGCCGGCCGGGAGCTGCGCGCCGTGTCGCTCGCCGCGCGCCTCGGCGAGCGGACGCGGCTCGAGTCCGAGCTGGCCGCGACCCGGCGGCCGGGCGAGGCGCGCGGACTCGGGTCGCGGCTCGAACTCGCCCACGAGGGCGCGGCGGCCCGCGGCCGCCTGTGGCTCGCCGCGACGTCCGATGGCTTCGACAATCCCGGCGCGGGATTCGCGAGCGGCCGCACCGAGGGCGGCGGCCGCCTCGCGGCGCGCCTCACCCCGCGCACCCGGTTCACGACCGAAGCCCTGTGGAGCGCCGACGCCGCGGGCCGCGAGCGGCGCGCGGGGGTGCGGGCGGGGCTGGATCGCCCGCTCGGCCGCGCGCTGCGCGGCGAGCTGGGTGTGCGGTTCGCGGGCGATCACCGCGCGGGCGTGGCGGATCCGCCCGCGCTGGCCGCGCTCCGCTCGCGGCTCGCGCTCCAGCTGCCGGGACGCCCGGCGTGGAGCGGCTTCGCGGAGTTCGAGCAGGACCTGCGCGAGCCCGGCCGCCGGCGCGCCGAGCTCGGCGCCGAGCGGCGCCTCGGCGCGCGCGCCCGCGCCTACGCGCGCCACGAGCTGCTGTCGAACCTCGAGACCCCGTTCGCCGCGGCCGGGGACGCGCGGCGCCTCGCGACGGTCGCGGGAGTGGACGCCGAGCTCGGGAGCGCGGCGCGCGCCTTCAGCGAGTACCGCGTGGGCGACGCCTTCGGCGGGCGCGAGGCGCAGGCCGCCGTCGGTCTCCGCAACGGCTGGCGGCTGCGCGACGGGATCCGGCTCGGCGCGAGCCTCGAGCGGGTGAGCGCCGTGGGGGCGGCGAGCACGGGTCCCGCCACCGCGGCGAGCGCCAGCCTCGAGCGGCGCGAGGGCGAACTCTGGCGCGGCTCGACGCGCTTCGAGGTGCGCTCGGGGCGCTCGGGCGACAGCTATCTCCACACCCTCGCCGCGGCCGTGCGGCTCGACAGCGCGTGGACCGCGCTGCTGCGCCACCACCTCGACCTCACCCGCGCCCACGGCGCGCCGGGTGGCGCGCGGCTCCGCGTGCAGCTCGGGACGGCGTGGCGGCCGGGCGGGAACTGGGACGCGCTCGGACGGCTGGAGTTCCGCTACGACCGCGACGGCCAGGGCCCCGGCGGCTCGCCCGCGCCCGGCCTCGGCGCCGGAATCGCGCCCGACACGCGGCGCCGGCTGGCGCGCATCCTTTCGCTCCAGTCGGCCGGGCGGCTCGACCGCCACCTCAACGCCTCGGTCGCGTGGGCCGGGAAGCTCGCGCAGGAGGACGGCCCGGGAAGCGGGACCCGCGGCGGCGCCCAGTGGGCCCGGGCCCGCCTCACGCTCGACCTCGCGCGCGGATGGGACGTGGGCCTGCAGGGCAGCCTGCTCACGGGCGATCGGATCCGCGACCGGCGCCACGGGCTCGGGGCCGAGGTCGGGCGGGTCGTGGGCCCGGGGCTCTGGCTCTCCGGCGGCTACAACCATTTCGGCTATCGCGACGACGAGCTGACCGGCGCCGACTGGACGCGCTCGGGCGCGTACCTGCGCCTGCGCGTGAAGTTCGACGAGCGGCTGTTCGGGATCGAGCCCGAAGCCCCGGCTCCGGACCCGCGTCCCGAGCCCGCCCCGCGTCCCGCGGCGTTCCCGCCGCGGCCCGGCGACCTGAGCGGGGAGGATCCGCGATGAGGCGCCCGGCTGGCGTGGCGGCGGCGGCCGGCGCGGTCGCCGCCCTGCTCGCGCTCGCGGCTCCGGCCCGGGCGCAGGTGGTGCGCGCCTTCACGCCACGCTTCAGCGCCAACGCGAGCGGCGACATCACCCTGATCGGGAACACGATCATGACCTGCACCGGCGGCGGCAACTGCACCAACGGCCGGAACGGGAACGGCGGGAACGTGGACAACAACGACTTCACCATGGTTTACGTGGACGCCGACGCCGACGGGACCACGTTCTCGTCGAGCTCCGCGACCCTCGCGCTTCCCCTCGGAGCGACGGTGCGGTGGGCCGGGCTCTACTGGGGCGGGGAGTCGGCCAACGCGGCGCGGAACACCGTGCGCCTGTCCACGCCCGTGGCGGGCTACGCCACCGTCACCGCCGCGCAGCTGAGCGCCAGCGGCAGCGACTACGCCGCGGTCGCGGACGTCACCCCGCAGGTGCGGGCCGCGGGGAACGGCACGTACTGGGTGGCCAACGTGCAGTCCACGCCGAACCAGTCCAACAAGCACGGCGGCTGGGCGCTGGTCGTGGTCTACGAGCTGGGCACGCTCCCGCTGCGCAACCTGGTGGTGTTCGACGGCTACGCGCACGTGAGCAGCGGCAACAACGTCACCATCAACGTGACGGGTTTCGTGACGCCCCCGGCGGGCGCCGTGAACACGCGCCTCGGGGCGGTGACGTTCGAGGGCGACCTCGGGTACACGGGCGACAACTTCCGCCTCAACGGGGTGAACCTCTCGGACGCCCGCAACCCCGCCGCCAACTTCTTCAACAGCTCGATCAGCCTGCTCGGAACCACGTTCACGGCCAAGAACCCGAACTACCTGAACCAGCTCGGCTTCGACGCCGACATCGTCTCGGCCTCCGGCGTGCTTCCGAACGGCGCGACCGGCGCCACCATCCTGCTGACCTCGAGCGGCGACGAGTACTACCCGGCGGCGGTCACGTTCGCGACCGACCTCTACGCGCCGGTGTTCAGCTCGACCGGTTTCACCAAGACCGTGACCGACCTGAACGGCGCCCCGGTGCGGGCCGGCGACGTGCTGGAGTACTCGGTCACGATGGCGAACACCGGGCAGGACCACGCGGTCCGCTGCGTGCTGCGCGACACGCTGCCGCCGAACGCGACCTACGTGGCCGGCTCGATGGCGGTGACGGCGGGCCCCAACGCGGGGGCCAAGACCGATGCGGCCGGCGACGACGTCATGGACTACCTGCCCGCCTCCCGCACCGTCGTGGCGCGGCTCGGCACCGGTGCGAACGCCGCGAGCGGGGGCCAGATCTCGATCGGGGCCTCGACCACCGTGCGGTTCCGCGTGACGGTGGACCCGCCCGCGACCACCGGCACCGTGGTCTCGAACCAGGCCGCGCTCGCCTTCGACGCCGCCCAGAGCGGCCAGTCGTTCACGGCGCGCAGCGACGGCGACGCCGCGACGCCGGGCGAGCAGCCCACCGTCGTCACCACCGTGAGCACCGGCGTGGCGCTGAGCGGCTCGGTCTACTCGGACGCCGACCACGACGCCGTGCGCGCGGCGGGGGAGGCGGGCACCGGCGTTTCCACCTGGGTGAAGCTCGTGCCCTCGGGCGGATCCGGCGCCACCGCCGTCGCCGCGGCGGATCCCGCGACCGGCGCCTGGACCCTCGGCGTGGTCGGCGCCGGGACCTACGATCTCGTGCTCGACGACAACGGCTCCGCCGCCGACATCACGCCCGGCCGTCCCGCCGGGTGGCTCGGCACGCAGGCGGCGAACGGCGTGCGCGCGGGAGTCGTGGTGGGAGGCTCCGGGATCGCGGACCTCGACTTCGGCCTGTGGCACGGCAGCCGGATCGACGGCTCGCTGTTCCGGGACGACGGCGCGGCCGGCGGCGTGGCCAACGACGGCGTCCGGCAGGCCGGAGAGCCGGGTGTCGCAGGTGCCCGTGTCCGGCTCGAGGCGGCGGCGTGCCCGGGCGGCGCCTGCGACAGCGTTCTCACCGGCGGCGCCGGCGC
The DNA here is from genome assembly GCA_964542745.1 of uncultured bacterium. GTDB lineage: Bacteria > Eisenbacteria > RBG-16-71-46 > RBG-16-71-46 > RBG-16-71-46 > DATKAB01. Next base: position 76,613 of record CAZIVR010000004.1, on the reverse strand, counting down.
CTTCACCCTGTGGCTCCCGTTCTCGGCGGCCGGGCCGGGCGTGGAGGTGCGTCACGTTCCGCCCTCCGGCTGGCTCTCGACCGGCGCTTCGCCCGGCAACACGGGCGGCGCCTACGACCGCGCGGCCGGCGCCTTGTCGCTTGCCGCCGCCTCGGGCGTGGCCTACGCCGGGATCGGATTCGGCGACGTGCCGGGCAACGGGTGGTGGCCCTCCGGTTCCGCGGTCGTGGTCGCGGGCGGCGTGGCCCAGCACGCGCATCGCTACGAGGCGCGCAGCGCGGGCAGCGTCACGTTCACCGCCGCCCGCGCCGCCTCGCCCGCCCTTCCCGGCTGGTCGCTCGAGCTCTACCACGACCTGAATTGCGACGGCGTGATCGGGGCCGGCGAGCCTCGGCTGGTCGCGCCGCTGGCGCTCGGCACGGGGCAGGGTGCCTGCGTGATCGCGCGCCACGCCTCGCCGGCGGGAGCCCCCGTCGGCGCGGCGGAAACCGCGACGCTCACCGCGCGCTGCCAGTACGCCGGCGCGAGCCCCGCGCTCGCGGTGGATCTCGCGCTCACCGACCTCACCACCGTGGCCGCGGGCGGGCTCTCGCTCGTGAAGTCGGTGAATCGCGCGACCGCGCGGCCCGGGGACACGCTCTCCTACCTGCTCGTCTACAGGAACACGGGCTCCACCCCGCTCGGGTCGCTCGTGATCCGCGACGCGACCCCTGCCTTCACCACGTTCGCTTCGGCCGCCTGCCTCGCACTGGGCGCGGGTCTCGGGAGCTGCGCGGCCACCACGCAGCCGGCCCCGGGGGCGGCCGGGCCGGTGGAGTGGACCTTCACGGGGAGCCTGGCCCCGGGCGCGAGCGGCTCGGTCGCGTTCACCGTGATCCTCGGGGCGCTGGGCTCCTCGCCGTCCTCTATTCCGGCGATGGAGGCCCGGGCGGGAGAGGGCGGCCGCCCGAGGATCGGAAATCCTTGATACTTTCTCGTTCCGAGACTACCTTGCCGCCGACGTCGAGAGGACTCCCGAATGAGCGTGGATCCCGAGACCAGTCCCCAGGCACGCGTACGCATCGAGCCCGACGCGGAGCGCGGCTTCGTTCGTATCCGCGTGACCGGCCGCTTCGAGATGGCCGAGGCCGCGCGCCGGCAGGGCGAGGTGGCGGCGACGTACCCGCGGATGCACCGGCTCTGGGACTTGAGGGAAGCGAACCTCGCCGCGTGGACGGCTCCCGAGATCCGCTCGGGAATCGACGAGATCGCCGGGCGCACTTCCGAAGGGGCGGGTGAAGGGCTGCGCGTGGCGGGGCTCGTCACGCGCGACCTCGAGTTCGGCGTCGCCCGGATGTTCGAGTCCATGGCCAGCGGCAAGCTTCCCATGCGATACGCGGTGTTTCGCGACGAGGAGCGCGCGATCGAATGGCTGGTCACGGGCGAGTGACTTCGGCCGGGGTTTCCACCGGGGAGGCCGTGCATGATCCGGGATTCTGAAGGGTTGCGAGAGGGTTCGCTCGAGATCGAGGTGGACGCGACGCACGGGTTCGTGTGGATTCGCGTGCGCGGCCGGCTCCCGATGCGGGCGGCGATCGAGGCCCAGGCGCGGGCCGCCAGGGGACATCCCGGCAGGCACCGGCTCTGGGATTTCCGCGAGGCCGACCTCTCGGACTGGTTCCGGGCGGAGCTCTCCTCGCTCGTGAACTCGCTCGGCGCCCAGAGCGCGCCGGCCGCGGGCGCGGGGATTCGGGTGGGCGCGATCGCCACGCGCGACGTCGAGTTCGGCATTTCGCGCATGTTCGAGTCCATGGCCTCCGGGGCGCTGCCCATGACCTTCGCGGTCTTTCGCGACGAGGCCGCCGCCGTGGCGTGGCTGGTGGACGCTCCCCCGGAGGCGGCGCCACGAGGGGGTCCGGGCCGGTGAGCTGCGGGCGCCCCCGGCGCCCGGACACCCGCGAGACCGCCCCCCGAAGGCCGTCCGGCCCGCTCGCACGGCGGATTTGACCGCTCCCCTCGCCCTGACGCATAGTCTCCCGCCGCTTCACCACCCGCGCGGAGCGCCGGGCCCCAGGACTCGCCGAGGGCGGGCAGGCCCGGGAACGCCGCCGATCAGGAGGTTTCGTCATGAAGGCCGGGATCCATCCCGTTTACGAGACGCGCCGCTTCCACTGCTACGGCTGCAGCAGCGAGTGGGAGACGCGCACCACGCTCACGCCGGCCACCGCGGACGGCAAGGTGCACCTCGACATCTGCGCCAACTGCCATCCTTTCTACACCGGCAAGCAGAAGCTCATCGACAAGGCCGGACGCGTCGAGCGCTTCCGCCGCAAGTACGGGCAGAAGTCGGAAGCCGAGACCGCGAACCAGTAGCGTCCTTCGATCGGCCCCCGCACCGGACCGCGCGTCCGGCGGGGGCCGTTCGTGCGTTCGGGGCGCGCCCTGCGGAGCGGGGCGCGATCCGCGCGCGTACGACCCACAGCGGAGCGACCCATGCCGTTCCTACCCGTCGGCGGACAGGCCGTGATCGAGGGCGTGATGATGCGATCCCCCTCGCGCGTCGCGGTGGCGGTGCGCCGTCCGGACGGCGCGATCGCGTTCCTCGAGCGGCGCTTCACCTCGATCACCCGCCGCGTGAAACCGCTCGGCCTGCCCGTGGTGCGGGGGGCCGTGTCGCTCTTCGAGACCCTCTACCTCGGCATGACCGCGCTCAACTTCAGCGCCGACGAGGCCTCCCGCGAGGAGGGCAAGGAGGGTGAGAAGGCGCCGTGGTGGCAGGGCGCGGCGCAGGCGGTCACGCTCGTGCTCTCGCTCGGGATCGGCTTGCTCCTGTTCGTGGTGCTGCCGGCCCGGCTCACCGGCTGGCTCGGCTTCCACGACCGGGTCGGCTTCGGCCTCGTGGACGGGCTCTTCCGGCTGGTGGCCTTCGTGCTCTACCTGCTGCTCATCAGCCAGTGGAAGGAGATGGCGCGCGTGCTCGGCTTCCACGGCGCCGAGCACAAGGCGATCCACGCCCTCGAGAACGGCGCCCCGCTCACCCCGGAGAGCGTGCAGTCCTTCACCCGGTTCCACCCGCGCTGCGGCACGTCGTTCCTGTTCCTCGTCGTGGTCACCAGCATCGTGGTCTTCACGTTCATCGGGAAGCCGAAGGGCGTGGGCGACCACCTGCTCCGCATCGCCTGCATGCCGCTGATCGCCGGCGTGGCGTTCGAGTTCATCCGGCTTTCGGGCAAGCACGCGCACCGGCCGTTCGTGAAGGCCCTGATCTGGCCCGGGCTCCAGTTCCAGCGGCTCACCACCCGCGAGCCCGACCTCGAGATGTGCGCGGTGGCGATCGCGGCGCTCGAGAAGGTGCGCGACGACGAGGCCCTGGCCGACGCCCGCGCCCGCGAGGGCGCGCCGGAAGTGCAGTTCGTCCAGTGAGGGCCACGGCCGCGATCCGCGAGGGGCGCCCGGGACGCGCGGGCGCCGCCAGGGGAGACGCCTGAGATGTGGGACGCGCTCAAGAAGGTCGAGGCCCGCTTCGCGGAGCTGACCGCGCAGCTCGGCACGCCCGAGGTGGCGGCCGACCCGCGCCGCCTGCGCGACCTCTCGCGCGAGCGCTCCCGGCTCGAGGACACGGTGCGCGCGCTGGAGGAGCACCGGCGCGTCGCGCGCACCGTCGCCGAGGACGAGGCGGCCGCCGCCTCGGACGACGCGGAGCTCGCCGAGATGGCGCGCGCCGAGCTGCCCGAGCTGCGCGCGCGCCTCGCGGCGCTCGAGGACGAGCTCAAGCGGCTGCTGGTGCCGCGCGACCCGGACGACGACAAGAACGTGATCGTCGAGATCCGCGGCGGGGTGGGCGGCGAGGAGGCCGCGCTGTTCGCCGCCGACCTCTACCGCATGTACTCGAAGCACGCCGAGCGCAAGGGCTGGAAGCGCGAGGTGCTGAGCGTCGCGGAGGCGGAAGCCGGCGGGCTCAAGGAGATCGTCTTCAGCCTGATCGGCGACGGCGTCTACCGCCGCATGAAGTTCGAGTCGGGGGTCCACCGGGTGCAGCGCGTTCCCGCCACCGAGGCCTCGGGGCGCATCCACACCTCGGCCGCCACCGTGGCGGTGCTTCCCGAGGTCGAGGACGTGGACATCGAGATCAAGGAGAACGACCTGCGCGTGGACGTCTACCGCGCGGGCGGCAAGGGCGGGCAGGGCGTCAACACCACCGACTCCGCGGTGCGCATCACCCACGTGCCCACCGGGGTGGTCGTGACCTGCCAGGACGAGCGCTCGCAGATCAAGAACAAGGCGAAGGCCATGAAGGTGCTGCGCGCGCGGCTCTACGACGCCCGGCTGCAGGAAGCGCAGGCCAAGTACGCCGCGCAGCGCAAGTCGCAGGTCTCCACGGGCGATCGCAGCGCCAAGATCCGCACCTACAACTTCCCGCAGAGCCGGGTCACCGACCACCGCATCAACCTCACGCTCCACTCGCTCGCCGGCTTCATGGAAGGCGACCTCGACGAGATGAGCGACGCCCTGCTGGTGGCCGACACGGCCGAGCGGCTGGCGGCGATGGGGGCCGAGACCGGTTCCTGAAGCGGGCCCGTCCCGGGTCCTGAGCGCACCGCGGTCCGCGAGGCGCCAACCTCGGTGTCGCGTCCGCGCCCGGCGTGCCGACCCCGGCGCCGGGGCCGCGCGGGAGGACTCCGCGCAAGCCGCTCGTACGCGCGGGTCCCCGGCACGCTCCCGGCCGGGCACGCGCCATGCTGCCGTTCCCCGAAGCCTCGTCCCCGCTTCGGGAGGTCGCTCGAGTGCGCTCCGCTCCGAACCGCGTCACCCGCGTCACCCGCGTCACCGTCGCGGGCTTCGGCTTCCTGGTCCTGCTGCTGCTGTCGCTCGGCGCGGCGTGGGGCCTGAGCCGGGTCCAGTACCGGGAGCGCCCGCGATGGCACGACGGCTGGTTCCCGAGCCTCGACCGGGGGCGCGCCCTGCCCGCGGCCTACCGCGAACGCTGGGTCGTGGCCGTGCATCCGCGCTGCGGCCACTGCCTCACCAGCCTGCGCGGCCTCGCCGAGGCGCGCGAGCGGACCGGGGCCGCCGTGCGCGTCACCGCGCTGCTCGTGGACACGGGCGACGCGCCCCCCGATGGGGCGCTCGCGCGAACCGAGGCCGACGAGTCGCGCTGGGACCGCGACGGCCGCTGGCGGCACCGCTGGGGACACCGCGTCTACGGGGAAGTGATGTGCTTCGACGCCGGATCGCGGCTGCGACGGACGCTGCCGCCGCTCGCGAGCGCCGGCGAAGCGGTCGAGCGGCTCGCCGCCTTCGGCCTCACGCGCGGGAGCGCGGGGGAGGAGGAGCCCGAGTGATCCGGACGCATCGGGAGGGTCGCGGCGCCGAACTCGAGGAGGGGCGGGAGCGCGGCGCGGAAGCGCCGGGGCCGCCGGAGCGCCACGCGCCGACGACCGAGCCGGCGCGGCCGGGGCGCGGCGGCCGGGGCACCGTGCTCTGGTTCGCGGTGGTGGGGGCGCTGTGGTTCGACGTCTCGCAGTTCCGCCTCGCCGCGGCGATGGGGGGCATCGTTTCGGGCGGAGCGCTGGCCGCGGTGACGCTGGCCGCACTTCTGGGTCGCTTCCTCGCCCAGCTCGGCGAGGCGGCGTTCCACGCGCTGGCCTGGCGGGCCCTCGGCCGCTCCGTTCGCGTCGGGCCGCTCTGGGTCTCGATCCTGACGCTCTCGCTGTGCGACGCGTTGGCCGAGAGCCTGTTCCGGTTCGCGGAGGAGGGCGCCCGCGGGCCCTGGATCGCCCTGCTCGTCGGTTTCCGCGCGCTGCCGAACGCCGACGCGGGCGCGCTGGCCGCCGAGCCGGGGGTGCGCGTCGCCTTCGGCAGCTTCGGACTGCTCGCGCTGGCGAGGATTCTCGGCACCGCGTGGGCGGTGCGCTCGCAGGGCCCGCCGTTCGCGGGGGCGCTCGGCATCACGCTGCTCGCGGTCGGCGCGGGACGGATCGCGATCTGGTGGACCATGGACCTGCTGCGCGGCATGAGCCCGCTTCCCTGAAGCGGGCCGCACCGCCGCGGCGGAATCGGGAGGGGAGGAGGTGAGTCGGATGCCAGGGATGGAACGCAGGGCCGGCCGGGCCCGAGCCCGGGCGTGGGTGGTGTCGGTCGCGGCGGTCGCGGTGGTCGCGATGGTCTCGCTCGCGCTGGGCGCGGGGACCGCACGTGCCGGAGCCTCGAGCGAAGCCGCGACCCTCGCGCGCACCGTGCAGTTCCTGGGCTGCGCCATCGGTGTGGCCACGGCCGGAACCGGGGTCGGCCTGTTCCTCGTGCTGATGAGCTGCACGCTGTTGATCGCTGAACCCTGAGTCCCCGGGACGGGAGAAACGCCATGGATGGAACGGACATGAATCGCTGGTGGGGAGCCGCCGCGGCGGTCGCCTGCGGACTGGGATTCCGCTACTTCGGCGAAGTGCTGGGAGCGGGGGGCGTGGCCGGGGCCGCGGTGGTCGTGGGCGCGTGCTTCATCATGCTCATGGATCTCGCCTCGGGCGGCTAGGAAAGGAACGCACGATGGATCCGAACACCGAACCCACGAAGCTCGGGATCGTGATCACCCTGACCGTGGCCGCGATCGTCTTCGTGATCAAGATCGTCGAGCTCATCCACGACGCGCTGCCCCCTCACTACTAGGCGTCGCCGCCAGGCCCTCGTGGCCGGCGCCTTCCGCCCCCGGCGGAGACCGCCCGTGTTCGACGTTCCGGACCTGCGCGACCTCGCGCGCTGGTACGGCTGGATGCCGTGGCTGTTCCGGGTTCCGGCGCAGCCGGGGCGCGAGGATTGATCGGGGCGGCCGGCGTGCCGGCCGCCGCCCCCGGCCGATGCCGCTATGCTGTGCCCCCATGGACCGAACCGTCGGTGACGCCCTGCGCTCCGCCCGCTCGCGCCTCTCCGCGCTGCCCACCGCCGAGAGCGACGCCGCGGAGCTGCTGAGCCGCCTGCTCGGGGTCGGGCGCGCCGATCTGGCGCTGCGGCGACACGAGCCGATGGCGGCCGAACATTGGAAGCGGCTCGACGCCTGGCTCGCCCGCCGTGTGGCGGGGCAGCCGGTCCAGTACATCACCGGGCGCGCCGCGTTCCGCTCGCTGGATCTCGACGTCGGGCCCGCCGTGCTGGTTCCGCGCCCCGAGACCGAGCAGCTCGTGGAGGCGGTGCTCGCCGTGCTGCGGGAGGAACTCGCGCGCTGGCCCGCCCCGCGCGTGCTCGATCTCGGCACCGGCTCCGGCGCCATCGCCCTGAGCGTCGCGCGCGAGTGGCCCGAAGCCGTGGTGACCGCGACCGACGCGAGCCCGGCGGCACTCGACGCGGCCCGCGCCAACGCCCGGACCCTGGGCCTCGCCGAGCGCGTGACGTTCGCCGCCGGGGACTGGTTCGAAGCGGTGGGCGCGGACGACCGCTTCGAGGTCGTGGTCTCGAATCCGCCCTACATCGCGGAGTCCGAGGCCGGCGAGCTTCCCGCCGACGTGCGCGACCACGAGCCCGCGGAAGCGCTGTTCTCGGGCGAGAGCGGGCTCGAGGACCTGCGGACCATCGTCGAGGAGGCCCCGCGCCACCTGGTGGCGGGCGGACTGCTCGCGCTCGAGCTGGCCGAGGCGCGCGCCCGCGAGGTCGCCGGCTGGCTCGAGGGCGCCCACGACTGGAGCGGCGTGGACCTGCGCGACGATCTGGCGGGGCGCCCGCGCATCCTGCTGGCGCGGCGCGAAAAGGGGCCCGCGATCGCTCCCGCCCAGTGGGAAGAGGAGCGGTAGACCGGATCGCGGGCGTCGAGGGGCCCCGGCAGGTACCGGTGGCCAGGCCCAGCGGGCGCGAGCAATTGGGCCTTGAGTTCCGCCTCCCGCGGGAGAAGAATTCTCGGGTTCGCCGGGCCGCGCCCCCCCCGCGCCCCGGGACGCCCGGGAGGAATCCATGTCCCAACGGCTCCTGCTGCTCGCCCTGTGCCTCGCCCTGCTTCCCGCCCCCGCGCGCGCGTATCCGGGGATCAACCTGAGTTGGAGCGATTGCGGCGCCTCCGGAGGATTCCAGCGCAATTTCGCCTGCGACACGAACGTGGGAGTCCACACGCTGGTGGCGTCATTCGTGCCGCCGTCCGGACTCGATCAGCTGGTCGGCATGGCGGGAGTGATCGACCTGTGCTCCATGGACCTGGTGCTTCCCGGCTGGTGGCAGGCGGGGAGCGCCGTGTCGTGCCGGCCGAACGCGGTCGCGGCGGACTTCAATTTCACGACCAGCTCCCAGAGCTGCGCCGACTACTGGCAGGGGCGCGCGGTCGGCGGGGTGTCCTACACCTACGGGCAATCGTGGGGATTCAACGGCGCGAGGATTCGCGCCGCGGCGGCGATTCCCTCGTCCGCCATCGCACCGACCGACGACCAGACCGAGTACTACGCCTTCAAGATCACGATCCGCAACGACGCGACCGTGGGCGCCGGGGCCTGCGACCGCTGCGCTTCCCACGTGTGCATCATCCTCAACAGCCTGGAGCTGTACCAGCCGCTGGGCGTCGGGAACCACTTCCTCACGCAGCCCATCATGAGCAACTACGTGCAGTGGCAGGGTGAGGTGCTGGGGTGCCCGTTCGTGGTTCCCGTCGCGCGCAGGTCGTGGGGGCAGATCAAGTCGCTCTACCGCTGATCTGGAGTGACCGGTCGTCCACGACGACGACCCTCGACCGCCTGGGCGGTCGTCGCGTGACCGGATCGGAGCGAAGGACGGCCCCCCGGGGCGCGCAGGCGCAGGCGCCCGTGCCGCCGCCCGTGCCTACTTTGTCTTCGGGGCCTTCACCGCGTAGCCGTGGTCCATCTCCCCGGCGCGCACCGCGACCTTCAGCCGGTTGAACTTCGGCGGGATCGGGCAGTTGTAGTGCGGCGACACCGCGCACGCCGGGTTGTAGGCGTTGTTGAAGTCCAGCAGGTAGCCGCCCGCGTCCGGTTCGGGGTCGAGGTAGCGGCCCACCGGGTAGGTTTCCTTGCCGGTGGTGGCGTCGCGGAAGAACACCGAGAGATCCCGCTCGCCGATTCCCGGCTCGAGCAGCCGGTTCGCCTCGAGCACGCACTTCCTCCCTCCGATCGAGAGCACGAACCAACCGGCGCGCACCGCCTGCCGCGGCTGGCTGTGCGTCGAGAGGATCTCCACGGTGTCGGGCTCCGGGTTGGGCGTGAGGGGTGCCACGAAGCGCAGCTTCGGGTCCACCGGGAACCAGCGGAGGCCCTTGTACTCGGGCAATCGCGGGCTCTGGGGGTCGAACACGATGATGGCCGGGTAGCGCTGGTGCGAGAGGCGCAGGGTGAAGCGCCCGACCCGGATCGAGCCGGGGGGGAGCACCGCGCTCTTCAGGGAGTCGCCGCGGGCGAAGAACGTCGCCGCCGGATCGAGGGTCTCGACCCGGAACGAATCGCCGACCACCGTGACCCGCAGGTGGCGCGGCATCACGCCCGCGTCGTCCACCCGCACCTCGCTGGTCGGGTCGGTTCCGACCATGAGGGAGCGCTTGTCCCCGAAGTCGCGCCGCGCGATCGCGGCCAGGTACGAGGTGGGAGAGGTTTGCAGCCAGATTTCGGTGTCGGCGCGCTCCTTGAGGACGCGCTGCCGGACCGAGTCCGCCTCGCCCGGCGTGAGCGCGACCGGCTCGGCGGGCCGAACCTTCTTGACGATCTTGTTCACCTCGACGCCCTTGTCGTGCACGTCGCTGATGCGCACGGTGGCCGGGGAGGGGGTCGCGGTGAGGACGAGCAGCAGGGCGGGCAGCAACCTTCGCATCATGTCGGGGCTCCTGGGCGCGAATGCGGTCGGCGGCGACCGGGACTGGCGCGCCGATGATAGCGGGGCGCGAGGTGGCTGTCGCGCGGGGCCCCGGTCGTCCGGGGCACCGGTCGCGCGAGACGCCCGTCGCGAGGGGCAGTCCGCGCCTCCGCGCCTCCGCACGTCCGGGCGCGGCGACCCGCGTGCTTCCGCTTGATGCCGGGGCGCGACCTGCCGATAATGCCGGCGACACCGCTCCGTCCCCGCATCCCTCGTCGCGCGCCCCGGGAAGGATCCCCGGGCGATCGGGAGACCCGCAGATCATGGACGTCACGACGCCTTCGCGGCCCGCCGAATCCCACCCGTCCGCCGAGACCCCCACGGAGTCCACGCCCCGAACCATGGATGCCCTGATCATTCGCGGAGGCGCGCGGCTCTCGGGCCGCGTCGAGGTGAGCGGCGCCAAGAACGCCGCGCTCCCGGTCATGGCCGCGACGTTGCTCGCGCCCGGCGTGCACACGCTGCGCAACGTGCCCGAGCTGTCCGACACGCGCACCATGGGCCGGGTGCTGGAGCAGCTGGGCGCGCGCGTCGAGTTCCGCGGCCACGCCTGCAAGATCGACACGTCGCGCGTGGACTCGCTCGAGGCGCCCTACGACCTGGTGCGCACCATGCGCGCGAGCATCTACGTGCTCGGCCCGCTGCTCGCCCGCTTCGGCGGCGCCCGCGTCTCGCTTCCCGGGGGCTGCGCGTGGGGGCCGCGGCCGGTCAACCTTCACCTCGAGGGCCTGAACGCGATGGGTGCGGCGCTCGAGATCGAGCACGGCTACATCGTGGGCCGCGACGTCCGCCTCAAGGGCGCGCGTTACGAGTTCCCGGTGGTCTCGGTCGGCGCCACCGCCCAGCTCCTGATGGCGGCGACCCTCGCCGAGGGCGAGACCGTGCTCGACAACGTGGCGCTCGAGCCCGACATCACCGTGCTCGGCGAGATCCTGGCCGGCTGCGGCGCGCAGATTTCCGGGCTCGGCACGCGGCGGATCACGGTCCGCGGTGTGAAGCAGCTGCGGCCGATGGACACCACGATCATCCCGGACCGCATCGAGGCCGCGACCCTGATGGCGGCGGCCGCGATCGGCGGCGGGGCGATCACGCTCGAGCGCGTCGAGTCGGGCCACATCGCCGCGGCGATCCACGCGCTCGAGGCGTGCGGCTGCGAGATCCTGCCCGGCGACGGGGAGCTGACCGTGCGCGGCCCGGCCCGGCCCAGGCCCTTCGAGCTCGTGACCGAGCCCTATCCCGGGTTCCCCACCGACATGCAGGCCCAGATGATGGCGGTGGCCGCGGTCGCGAGCGGCGTGAGCCGGATCACCGACACCGTCTACCTCGACCGCTTCACCCACGTGCCCGAGCTGGCGCGCCTCGGCGCCCGGATCGAGCTGACCGGGAACGCCGCCACCATCACGGGCGTCGAGAAGCTGTCGGGCGCCCCGGTCATGGCCACGGACATCCGCGCCAGCGCGGCGCTGGTGCTGGCCGCGCTGGTGGCGGAGGGGGAGACCCGGATCTCCCGCATCTACCACCTGGACCGCGGCTACGAGAGCCTCGAGGCCAAGCTCCGCAAGCTCGGGGCGGATATCGAGCGGATCCGCGAGTAGCGCTCGTCGCGTGCCCCGCACTCCCGCGCGACCCTCCGCCAAGCGCTACGACCGCGCCTACTTCGACCGCTGGTACCGGGACCCCCGCACGCGGATCCACGTGCGGGCGGCGGTGGCGCGCAAGGCGGCGCTCGCGGTCGCGGCGGCCGAATACCTGATCCAGCGGCCGGTCCGCTCGGTGCTCGACGTCGGCTGCGGCGAGGGCGCCTGGCAGCCGATCCTCGCGCGCCTCCGGCCGCGCGCCCGCTACCTCGGCGTGGACTCGAGCACCTTCGCGGTGCGGCGCTGGGGCCGGCGGCGGAACCTGCGCCTCGGCTCGTTCGGCGATCTCGGCGCGCTCGATCTCGGCGGTCCGTTCGACCTGGTGGTCTGCTCCGACGTGCTGCACTACGTTCCGGATCGCGAGCTGGGCGCCGGGCTCGCCGCGCTCCGGGAGCAGATGGACGGCGTGGCGTGGATCGAGCTCTTCACCGGCGCCGACGCGATCACCGGCGACTTCCGGGAGCTCCAGCCGCGCAGCCCGGCCCGCTACCGCGCGCACTTCGCGCGCGCCGGGCTGGTACACTGCGGACTCTTCACGTTCGTGCGCGACGACTTCGCGCCCGGACTCACGAGTTTCGAGCGGGGAGTGCGCTAGCGAGGCGGCCGCGGCGCGCGCTCCCCACGATCCAGGAGCAGCCCGATGCCAGGCACCGGCATTCGCCCCATCCCGGCCCTCGCCGTCGTCCTACTCACCCTTCTCGCCGCCGGTTCGGGCGTCCCGGACGCCTCGGCCGGCGCCAAGGCCCCGGCGCGGGTGCCCGCGATGCCGAAGACGCGCGCGCTGCCGTCCCCTGCCGGCCCCGGAGCCGGGGAGTCGCGGCTCGTGACCACGCCCGACGGAGCGGTGCTGATGTCGTGGCTCGAGCCGCGCGGCGCGGCCGGCGCTGCCGGTTCGGGCCACGCGCTGCGGCTCGCGTCGCTGCGGGGCGGCAAGTGGTCGCCTTCCCTCACCGTCGCCGAGGGCGACTCGTTCTTCGTCAACTGGGCCGACTTCCCGGCGGTGTGCCCCTTCGGCGAGCACGGGCTCGCGGTGGCGTGGCTGTGGAAGTCCGGCGCCGAGACCTACGCCTACCAGACCCGCGTGGCGATCTCGACCGACGGTGGCGGCCGCTGGATCGGCCCGATCGTGGCGCACGACGACCGCGACGGCACCGAGCACGGCTTCGTCTCGCTGGTGCCGCAGGGCGAGGGCGTGCGCGCGGTCTGGCTCGACGGCCACAACTTCAAGTCCGGCGTCGAGGAGGGCATGGCCGACATGACGGTCCACTCGCGGTTCATCGCCCCGACGGGGACGCTGGGGCGCGAGCAGGAGCTGGACGACCGCGCCTGCGACTGCTGCCAGACCGCCGCGGCGGTGGTGGACGGGGACATCCTCGTGGCGTACCGGGACCGCGATCCGAACGAGATCCGCGACATCTCCTTCGTGCGTCTCGCCGACGGCAAGTGGGGCAAGCCCGCGAAGGTGCGGGACGACGGCTGGCACATCCCCGGATGCCCGGTGAACGGGCCCTCGCTCGCGGTGCACGGTTCGCGCGTGGCGATCGCCTGGTACACCGCGGCCGCCGACACGCCGAAGGTGTTCGCGGCGTTCTCGGCCGACGGCGGGCGGTCGTTCGGCGCGGCGCACCGCCTCGACGAGGGCAAGCCGCTCGGCCGCGTGGGGGTGGCGATGCTCCCGAACGGGACCGCGGCGGTCAGCTGGATGGAGGGCGACGCGAAGGAGGCCCGGATCCGGGCCCGGTTCGTGCGCGAGGGCGAGCGGCCCGGGGCCGCGACGACCGTGGCGCGGATTCCCGGCGCGCGGGCGAGCGGCGTGCCGCAGGTCGTGCGCGACGGCGACCGCCTCGTCTTCTCGTGGACCGAGCCCGGCAAACCCGCCCAGGTGAGGCTCGCGGCCGCCAAGCTGCCGACGCGGTAGACGCGGTAGGCGCCGGGGGCGCGGTCGGCGGTGGGGGCCGGGGGGGACCCGTGAGCCCCGCGGTCCTTTCGAAATTTCTCCTTGCGCGCCCGGCCGCCGGCCTGTATGTTAACCACATGGTTAACTATTCGGACGACCGGCTCGACGCGGCCTTCGCCGCCCTCGCGCACCCGGCGCGACGCGCCATCCTCGAGCGACTGGCCCAGGGCGGGGCCACGGCGGGCGAGCTGGCCGAGCCCTTCGCGATGTCGCTCCCCGCGGTCTCCCGGCACCTGCGCGTGCTGGAAGAGGCGGGGCTGCTGCGACGCCGCGTGGACGGACGAATCCATCGCATGGGCCTCGAGCCGGGACCCCTGCGCGACGCGGCGAATTGGCTCGAGGAGCACCGCCGCTTCTGGGAGCCCCGGCTCGATTCGCTGGTGCGATACCTCGAACAGTCCCACGATGCCAAGGAGGAAGCATGGAAACCCCGAAAGTCGCCGCGGACGTCACGCTCCGGCTCGAACGGCGCATCGCGGCCCCGCCGGAGCGGGTCTTCGCGGCGTGGACCACGCCCGAGGTCCTGAGCCGCTGGTTCTCGCCGAGCCCGGAGTACTCCGTTCACGTGCACCAGCTGGATCTCCGGGTGGGCGGCGCCTACCGGATCGAGATGCGGCACACCGGCGGCAACGCCCACGTCGCCTACGGCACCTACCGCGAGATCACGGCGCCGCGCCGCCTGAGCTTCACGTGGCGCTGGGAGAACGACCCCGCGGTCCCCGAGACGCTGGTCACCGTCCTCGTCACCCCGGACGGCGCCGGCACGAAGCTCGAATTCCTGCACGAGCGCTTCGCCGACGCGGAGCAGCGTGACAAGCACAACCAGGGCTGGACCGGCTGCCTCGCGAGGCTGCTCGCCGAGCTCGGAACCCCGAAGGAGGGAGTGCGATGAGCCCGCAGACCATGACGGAGAAGGACGCGTTCCTCGCCTCGTTCGAGCGCGAATACCAGACGACGCTGAAGGTTCTCAAGGGCTATCCGGCCGACAAGTCCGAGCTCAAGCCCGCGGAGAAGCTCAAGACCGCGCGCGAGCTGGCGTGGATGCTCGTGATGAACCAGATGGCGATGGTCGCGATCGTGGACGGCACGCTCGCCCCGGGCTCGCTGCCCCCGGCGCCCGCCTCGCTCTCCGAGGTGATCGCCGGCTTCGAGCGGGCGCATCGCGACGCCGCGGCGCGGCTCGCCGCGAGCACCGAGGCGGAGTGGAACGCGACGATCCACATGCCGGTCGGGCCGAAGCAGACGGCCGACGTCCGCCGCGGCGACGGGCTGTGGATGATGCACTACGACACGATCCACCACCGCGGGCAGTTCACGGTCTACACGCGGATCGCGGGGGCGAGGCTCGGCAGCGTCTACGGGCCGAGCGCCGACGAGCCGTGGTGGTAGGGGCGAGACTCCCGATTCCCGAACGCGCGCGGCCGCCCCGGATCCGTTCCGGGGCGGCCGCAAGATCTCGCGGCTGGGGCTCGATCAACGCGCCAGCGTGACCCGCTTCGTGAACGCTCCGCCCGGCGTCGAAAGCCGGACGAAGTAGATCCCGGCCGGCGCCGGCCCGCCGGAGCTCCCGCCACTCCACGCCGCCTGGTGCCGGCCGGCGGGGAGCCAGCCGTCCACCAGCGTCGCGATCACCCGTCCCTGGACGTCGAGCACCGAGAGTTCCACCCGGCCCGGGATGGGAAGGGCGAAGTCCACCTTCGCGGGCCCCGTGGCCGGATTGGGGCTGACCCGCGTGATGGAGAATCTCTCGATCGCCTCGCCCGCGGTGGCCTCGATGGGACCGAACGTGCGGCTTGAACCGTCGGTTGCCGTCGCGACCAGCCGGTAGTAGTAGCGGATTCCCGCGGTCACGCCGCGGTCGCGCAGGCGCTGCGTATCGCCTTCCCGCCAGCGATCGGTTCCCGCGGGTTCGCTCCAGGGTCCGGCAGGGCTCGCCGAGCGCTCGACACGCGCGGCCGTCACCCGGGCCGGGTCCCCAAACGTCCACGAGAGCTCGATTGCGTCCGGCCCGCCCGCCGCCGAGAACTGCGCGAGCAGCGCGGAGGTGGCCGCCTCCACCCGAATGCAGATGTGGCGAACCACCTGGGACAACGAATCGTCCGTGGCGTAGAAGTCCATGCAATGATCGCCCAGCTGGAGCGTCGTGGGCATCCACTGGAACTGGCTCATCGGCGAGTGGGCGGCCGTGGGAAGCGGAGGCGTCATGGAGGCGCCCGCCGGGAGCGTGGTGGACGTGAGCGTGACGATGCCGGCCGGGTCGTGTGGATCGGTGGCCGCGATGAAGAACGTCACGTTGCTGCCGGGAGGTGTCACGATGACCGAGCTGTCGAGCGGCGTCGGGGCCACGAAGGCCGGCGGATCGTTGATCGGACGCACGGTCACGGTCACCGTGGCCGTGTCCTGCGCCCCCCGGCCGTCGTGAATGACGTAGCGGAACAGGTCGCCGCCGTAGTAGTGCGCGGCCGGGACGTACCGGATCGAGTCTCCGCCGAGGAAGGACACGAACCCGTGGTTCGGTAGCTGGGCCAGCACCGGGACGACATGCACCGGGTCCGCGTCGGGGTCGCTGTCGTTGCCGAGGACGGTGAAATCGAGGGTCGTATCCTCGTCGAGCGCGATCGCGTCATCCCCGGCCGAAGGCCCATTGTTGGGGGGTGGCGTCCCGGCGATGATCGCGATGTGATTGGAGTAGTACTTGACCACCCAGTCCAGCACGCCCGGGGTGATCGTCCGGCCGGTCACGGTGGCGAACGTGCCGGTGCGGGTCGGCGCCGTGACGATCGCGAAGCTGTCGCCCAGCACCGGCACGAACCCGTTGATCAGCGAGAGGTTCAGCGTGCCGCCGGCCGCGAACGACTGCGCGACCGCCAGCCGGTCGTACTGCGTCCCGAGCGTGTGGCCTCCGATCTCGATGTCGAGCACCGAAGTCGGCATGCTGGTCACGTTCTGGGTCACCGTCAGAAGCCCCGGCGAGGCGCCCGGGCTGAGGGTGCCGTTCTGGGTGAAGGCCACGGCGGTCACGTTCAGGTTGCCCCCGGTGCCGCGGATCAGGCCGTCGAAGTGGTTGATGAACGGTCCGACCAGCATGCTCAGCGGGGAGTCCACATCCATGACGCCGTGGTTCTCCACCCGGGCCGCGATGGCCTTGGGAGCGGGGCCGTAGCCCCCGACCGCGGCGGCGATCAGCCCGTCCACGGCGTTGATGAGCGTGCCGCTCGTCACGTCCAGCCGGTGCACCTGGCCCAGCGGCGCCGTCTCCGACAGCTCGATCAGCCCGTGGTTCGTGAACCCGTTGCTCACCACCAGGACCGCGTTCGCGTTCACCCCGTCCGAGTCCACCCGCAGCGTCCCCGCCGCCGCCTTGCTCAGCATCGTGATCGTGTTGGCGTTCGAGCGCGCCAGCACCGTGCCGCCCTGCAGGTCCATCGAGGCCACCACGTTCCCGCTCCCGCCCAGCACCAGCGGCGCCGACGTCGCCGTGTGCGTCAGCGAGTTCGTGACGTTCACCCCCACCAGGATCAGCCGCCCCGTGCCGGTCGTCGTCCCGGGATCGAACGTCATCGCCCCGCCCGTGATCGTCACCGCCCGGCTCGCCGAGATCGCGAACGTCCCGCTGTGCCCGAACGTCGGCGTGCTCCCGCTCTGCCCGATCGCCAGGTTCCCCGCCGTCACGTTGATCGTCCCCGGGTTCAGGTGGTCCGCCGACCCCTTGTCCACCGACAGCCCCCCGGACGACGACACGTTCACCACCCCGCGGTTGTCCAGCTGCGCCCCCAGGAACTTGGGCGCCAGCGCGTAGCCTCCCGCCGCCGCCGCGATCACCCCGTCCGTGTCGTTCACCAGCGTGCCGCTCGTCACGTCCAGCCGGTGCACCTGGCCCAGCGGCGCCGTCTCCGACAGCTCGATCAGCCCGTGGTTCGTGAACCCGTTGCTCACCACCAGGACCGCGTTCGCGTTCACCCCGTCCGAGTCCACCCGCAGCGTCGAGCCCGGCTGGGTGGTCAGCGCGCCTCCGATCGTGTTCGGGTTCGAGCGCGCGCGAATCGTGCCGGAGTTGTCCACCGGAATGGAGATCGCGGCGCCGCCCCGCAGCAGGATCGAACCCGCATTGGCGAGTGAGCCCGTGCCGCCGACCGAAGCGCTCGTGAGCGACAGGATCCCGTTGGGCCCGATGGAGGAGGCCGAGGCCAGCGTCAGCGAGGGGCCGGTCGTGCCGAGCAGTTGGGATCCGCTCGCTCCGCCCAGCGTGAGCGACTGGACCGACACCGGAGCGGTCAGCGTCACCGTATAGGAGCCGGCGACGTCAATGACCGCGTCGTCACCCGGGCCCGGGGCCACGCCGCCCACCCACCTGGCTCCGTCGCTCCAATTGCCGCTGACGGCGGCGGCCCACGGAATCGTGGCGGCGAACGCGGGAGAGGAGAGGAGCAGCAGGAACGAAACAGCGGAGATGCAGGACGCGGAGCGTCGAGCCGTACCGGATGTGCGGCAACGATGCGAGGCCGACATGGAACCCTCGGAGGTGAGTGCGTGATGGCCTCGACCCCTCCGGGACTTCGGGAGCGGCAGCGGCCTGGTGTGTGGGCAAGTCGGGTGGGGCTCCCGCTGGCAGACCAAAAAGTTTCCCGCGAGCGGGCACTCCGAGTCAATGTCCGGGGAACGCACCGGGCCTGGAGTTCACCGGGCCCGATCGGGCGCGAGACACCGAAGCGCCGACCGAGACCGATGCAAACGAAAATGTGTCGGACGGTCCGACACCCGGGAAGGCCGGGAAGCCTCCTCGGAAACGGTCGCCCGCAATCCATGCGGCATGTAGACTCGCCGACCCATGTCCGCCCCCGCACCCGGCAGCTCCTCCACCCACCTGGCCGTCCTCGGCACCGCCGGCCACATTGATCACGGGAAGACCGCGCTGGTCCGCCGGCTGACCGGCGTGGACACCGACCGCCTGCCCGAGGAAAAGAAGCGCGGCATCTCCATTGACCTCGGGTTCGCGCCGCTCGTCACGCCCGCCGGGGTGCGGGTCGGCCTCGTGGACGTGCCGGGGCACGAGCGCTTCGTCAAGAACATGCTGGCGGGAGTCGGCGGCATCGACCTCGTGCTGCTGGTGATCGCGGCCGACGAGGGCGTGATGCCGCAGACGCGCGAGCATCTCGCGATCGTCCGCCTGCTCGGGGTGACGCGCGGCATCGTCGTGCTCACCAAGCGCGACCTCGTGGACGCCGACTGGGTCGAGCTGGTGAAGCGGGACGTGGCGGCGCTGCTCGCGGGTTCGGCCCTCGCGGACGCTCCGATGGTCGAGTTCTCGGCGGTCACGGGCGCGGGAACCGAGGCGCTGCTCGCCGAGGTGGACCGCCGCCTCGCCGGCCTCGCCGCGCGCGCCCCGGACGAGCCCGCGCGCCTGCCGGTGGATCGCGTCTTCACGGTCGAGGGCTTCGGAACCGTCGTGACCGGAACGCTGTGGCGCGGGCGGATCCGCACCGGCGACACCCTCGAGCTGCTGCCGAAGGGCGAGGCGGTGCGCGTGCGCCGGGTGCAGGTCCACGGGGAGACCGTAGACGAGGCCCTCGCCGGCCAGCGCACCGCGATCGCGCTGGCCGGGATCGGGCGCGAGGCCGTGGATCGCGGCGACTGGCTCACGGGCGAGGGCTCGCTGCGCGCCTCGAACATCCTCGACGTGCGCTTCGAGCTGCTCGCCGACGTGCCCCGGCCGTGGCCCGCGAACACCCGGATCCGGTTCCACCTCGGCGCGAGCGAGATCATCGGGAGGCTGGTGGCGCTCGAGGGAACCGAGATCGCGCCCGGATCCGGCGTGCTCGCGCAGGTGCGGCTCGAGCGCCCGGCGGTGCCCGCGCGCGGCGACCGCTTCGTGATCCGCTCGTATTCGCCGTCGCGAACCATCGGCGGCGGCACCGTGATCGAACCGGTCGCCGCGCGGCGCCGCCGCCACTCGGGGGGTCTCGAAGGGCTCGAGGTGCACGAGAGCGGATCGCTCGCGGCCCGCCTGCTCGAGAAGCTCGCCACGTTCGAGAAGCCGGCGGCGACCGCCGTGCTCGCCCAGGCGGTGGGCGAGAGCGAGGCTGCGGTGGCGGCCGCGCTGGAGTCGCTGGCCGCGGGAGCCGAGGTGGCGGCTCCTTCGCCCGGGCGCTGGCTTTCGGCGGACCGCTGGAACGCGGCGCGCGAAGCGGTCGAGCGCGCGGTGCGGGAATTCGTGGCGCGCCATCCGGCGCGCTACGGGGCCCCCAAGGGCGAGCTGAAGAGCGGCCTGCGCCCGGCCATGGAGGCGGCGTTGTTCGACGCCGCCTTCGAGTCGCTGGTCGCCGACGCCGTGCTCGAGCAGAAGGGCGACCGCGTGCGCCCGTCCGGCATGCCCTGGGCGCCGCCCGCGGAGACGCTGGCGCGGCTCGAGGCGGTCGAGGCCGAGCTCGACGCCGCCGGATACCAGGTGCCCGAGGCGCCGCAGTGGCAGGCGCGTCTCGGGCCCGAGGCCTCCGAGGTCGTGGCGCTCGGCTTCTTCCTCGGGAGGCTGGTGCGGGTGAGCCAGGAGCTCACCTACTCGGAGCGGCAGCTCGAGGCGCTGCGGCAGAAGCTGGCGGGCTACTTCGCGAAGCGGCCCGCGCTCGCCGTGGCCGACTTCCGCGACCTCACCGGCGCCTCGCGCAAGTACGCGGTGCCGCTGCTCGAGCATTGCGACCGCGTCGGCTGGACCATGCGCGTCGGCGACGAGCGCCGGGCCGGGCCGAAGCTCGGCTAACGCGGCCGCGCCGAAACGCGTGCGGCCGCGCGACTCGCACGCCGCGGCACCGCCCCCAAACGCGGGCGGCCGCCCCCTTGCGAGGGCGGCCGCCGCGACGCGGTGAAGTCCGCGAGCGTTACGGCATCAGGATCGTCTTCCGGGCGCCCACGTAGGCCCCGGCGCTCATGCGGATGAAGTAGACGCCGGAGCGCAGCTTCGCGCCCGTGTCGTCCAGCCCGTCCCACGAGACCTGGTGGCGTCCCGCCGCCAGCGCGCCCGACTGGAGCGTGCGGAGCCGCGCGCCGCGCACGTCGTAGACCGCGAGGTCCACCGACTGTTCGCGGGCGAGCCCGAACGTCACCACCGCGCGTCCGCGCATCGGGACCGGGTGCACCGAGGTGATTCCGGTGACCGAGGTGCCGGCGGCTTCGAGCACGGGCGCCGGCGAAGCCACGACCGGCTCCGTCGCCTGGGACCGGATCCCGGTCTCCGGCTCGCGCGAGCCGCGCACTCCGCCCACGCCGCCCTCGGCGGTCCGCACCGTGGTCTGCACGGCGAGCCCGCTCAGGTCAATCCCCGCGAGCGGCGCGCCGAGCGCCAGGATGTCGTCCACGAGGAAGTCGGTCCCGGTGGTGAGCGCGTAGTAGAGGCCGACCGGCCCGTCGTCGGCCGCGGAGGCCGCCGCGATCGCCTGGGCTTCGGCCACGCGGAACACGCCGACCACGTCGTTGTGGCCGTCGCCGTCCGCGTCCATCAGGCCGATCTCCAGCGGGCGCAACTCGCCCGCCAGGTTCCCGAGGAGCACGTTCGAGACGTCCACCGTCTGCGCGTCGAAGGCGATCACGTCGTTCGAAGCGCCGCCGCCACGAATCGGCGTGCCGCCCTCCGGATCGGCGGTCGAGCCGAGCAGCGTGCGGATCACGAGCGTGAAGGTCTCGGCGCCCGGATCGAACCCGTTGCCTTCGGTGTTGAGGCCGCCGCCTCCCGCCACCATCGCGTTCCCGGACTGGTTGTGCGGCACCTTCACCGTGGCCACGGCGTCGGTGGTGTTGCCGGCGTCGTCGAAGGCCCGGTAGCGGATCGTGTAGACGCGGCCGTCGCCCCCGCCCTGCCGCTCGGAGCGGAGCTGGAACTGGGTGTCGCCCGTGTTCAGCGCCACGCCCTGGATGTCATTCGCCGTGTCGCCGTCGCCGAGGCCGTTGTCGGGCTCGTCGCTGGTGACGGAGATCAGGTGGAAGTAGGGATTCGGGTCGCAGATGTCGGTCACCACGACCGTCGCGTTGATCGTCACGAGCTTGTGGTTGGGCGGCCACAACGTCGTGCGGTCGAGCGCCAGCGTGATGTTCGGCGGGGTGGTGTCCTGCACCCGGACCGTGCGCGTGCACTGGCTCGAGTTGCCGTCGTCATCCGTGGCCGTGAACGTCACCTGGGTGTCCCCGAGCGGGAAACACGCCGGGTAGGGGAGCGAGGTGACGAGCGACGGATCGCAGATGTCGGTGGCGGAGAACGAGGCGAGCCACGCGGCCACCGTCGGGTCCGTCGCCGGCACGCCGCCGATGCTCGGGTCGCAGTGCGAGTTGCACTCGATCACCAGCATCGAGGGACAGCTGAGGGACGGCGGCGTCGTGTCCACGATCGTCACGTTGCGCGTGCAGGTGACGTCGTTGCCCGTCACGTCGGTGGCGGTGAACGTCACCGGCGTGACGCCGTGCGGGAAGAAGTTCGGGGCGTTGTTGGTCTTCACGACGCCCGGGCAGTTGTCGGTGGCCGCGAAGGCGGCGAGGAATGCCGTGATCGCCGCATCCGACTTCGGCGTGCCGCCCGTCTGCGAGCACTCCACGCTGATCGCGCTCGGGCAGAACGTGATCTGCGGATCCTCGGTGTCGTTGACCGTGACGCTGAAGCTGCAGGTCGCGCCCGAGGTGCTGGTGGCGGTCACGGTGGTCGAGCCGACCGGGAAGAAAGTTCCCGAGGCCGGGCTGGTCGTGACGGTGAAGCACATGCCGTTGTTGGTGGGCGCGGCGTAGTTCACGTTCGCGCCGCACTGTCCGGCCGAGTTCGACGCCACGACGTTGGCGGGGCAGGTGATCTGGCAGGGGTCGATGCCCACCGCGCGCCAGGCCTTGATCACCGCGTTCTGTTCGGCCGAGCCCGCGCCGTACAGGTCGCCCGCGGCGGCGATCGAGCCGGTGCGCGCGTCGTTGTACGTCGAATTGGCGCCCAGGTAGACGGTGAGGTTCCGGTAGGCGATCGCGGCGGCCTTGGTCATGCCGATCGCCGGCACGGAGTAGGCCCAGCCGTTGTCGTTGGTGCCGGAGCCGCCCGCGCACAGCAGGTAGAACCAGAAGTTCTGGACGCCGCTGTTGGTGTGCACGCCGCCGTTGTCCCCGGTGCCGGTGAACCAGTTGGTCCCGAGGTACGTGTCCGGGTCGTTGAAGAGGTTCGGGTTCTGCAGCGAGCGGATCGCGCCGCTGGTGCGCTGCTGGCCCATCCGCCAGTCGTTGGTGCCGGTGACCCAGTTCTCGATCACCTCGCCGAAGATGTCGCTGAACGACTCGTTGAGCGCTCCCGACTCGTTCATGTACACGAGCGCCGCGGAATTGCCGGTCACGGCGTGCGCGTACTCGTGGGCGATGATGTCGAGCGTGGACCACGAGTTGGCGAGCGTCCCGGAGCTGCCGAGCCCCACCTTCATGGTCGTTCCGGAGAACGACATCGAGGCGTTGTTCACGCTGGTGCAGCCCGCGGGCGGGCTGCAGTCGAACACCGCGTTGATGTAGCCCTCGGTGTCGCCGCCGGCGCCGTCGTAGGAGTTCCGGCCGAAGGTGTTCAGGAAGTAGTCGTGGGACTGCCGCGCCTCCCACAGCACCGAGGCCCCGAACCGTTCGTTCATCGTGGTCCAGGTGTTGGTGGTGTTCTCGATCTCGATCGGAGCCGCGGTGAGCGTGGCGCTGTTCCAGTCGCGGATGCGGATGACGCCGGCCGCGCAATCGTCACGCAGGCGGAAGTTGGTGGCCGTGTACTTGTCGGTCGAGATGTTGCGGTTGCCGTTGAAGATCGTGTTGACGCTGCTCGCCACGCAGTTGGACTCGAGCGCCAGCTCGGCCAGCAGGGCGCCGGTGCGGGCGTCCACGACGAGCCGCTTGGAGGTGGTCGGGCTCGCGGCGTGAATGTCGAACTGCCACGCCAGCACGTAGCGCGACGCGCCGCCGGGCGCGCCGAACGTCACCGGCGCCCACACCAGCTCGCCCTCGGGGAACCAGGTGGCGTCGGCGCCCTTACGGGCGCGCAGGTCGTTCGTCCACCAGGCGTCCTCCCACATGTAGCGGGCGGCCCCGAAGTGGGCGAGGGCGCGGGTCAGCGCGCCGTCCTCGGCGAGCGTGGGGTTCGGGTCGAGGTTCAGGTCCCCGACCAGCGCGCCGTTGGCCGCGCGCACCGCGCCGTTGCGCTCGTGCACGACGTAGTCGGCGCCGAGCACGCGCACGCCCCGATAGAGCTGGGCGAGACGGTAGTGGTTCTCGCCGAGCGCGTCCGACTCCGAGGCCATCAGCCGGAACGAGTGGTCCGCCGAGAGCGGCAGCGAGGCGAGGAAGTCGGAGGCGAACACGTCGAAGGTGGGCTGCACCGTCGGCGAAAACTGGACGAAGGAAGGCAGCGTGCCCGAGGCGTCCATGACCTTGGCGGCGGCCACGAACGGATCGGTCGGCAGCTGGTCGCCGGACGTGGCGCGCTGCGCCGCGAAGGCCGAGGCGGCGCACATGCCGGCGAACGCGAGGGTGAGGGAAAGGCGGGCCAGCAGGGCGCCGGTGCGGGCGCCGAAGGGCCGGCGGTGGGGAGCGGGAGTTCGATGGCTCATGGGGGCACTCCGTTCTGTGCGGTCAGAGGGGGCTACGGTGGTGTGGCCGATCGAATCGAGTGTGGGTGCGGGCGCCGCGTGGTTACGGAGGGCGGGGGGGATTCGAGGCGCGGCGGGAGCGCGCGCCGAAGCGGGGAATTCCGGGATCCGGCGTCGCGCGATCGAGGATCAACCGCGGAGCGGAGTCGCGCCGAGGGTGCGGGAGCGGAGGAAGCGGATGGCGGCCGTCGCGACGCAAGCGATGCCCACTGCGGTTTGGGTGATGCCCGCGGCGCCTCCCGGGAGGTGGCGCGGACGCGCGCTTGACAGGTCCGGTGGGTGGACCCGGTCTTGGGGGGAGTCAACGGGGAATTTCGGAAATTTTCGGGGTGGCGGGGGAGGTATTCCCGCGGCGGCAACTCGAGGCACCCGCTCACGGCGCCGACCCGGGGCGCCGGTCTCCGCCGCTACTTCCGACGCATTCCCGCGCGCCAGTTGATGACCGCGGTGATCGGCGTGTTGGTCTCGCCCACCGGCACCAGGAACAGGAAGCGCTGCTTGTCGGAAGAGACGCAGTACACGTTTCGCCGCAAGCCGGTCTCGTACCGGACGAAGAACAGCGGCTGCGGGGTTCCCGGGGTGAAGTGTTCGCCCGGAGCCACCGGGACCACCATCATCTTGAGATCGTCGGTGAGGTAGTAGATCTCGCTCCCGTCGCGGCTCCAGGCCGGATCGTGGCCGCCGCGGGTCGAGACCTGCCACTTGCCCGCGGGGCCCGTGAACGAGACGACGTAGACCTCGAACCGCCCGGACTCGTTGCTCTCGTACGCGATCCACCGGCCGTCGGGGGAGAGCATCGCGTTGAACTCGTGGAACGGGGAGGTGGCGATCTCGATCGGTTTCTTTTCCCCTTCCAGCGGAAGCGCGTAGAGGTTGAACCCGGAGGCGGCGGAAGCTTCCTGGTAGAGGAGGTGCTTTCCATTGGGGGCCCAGTCGGTCGGCGTGACCGTGCGCGGCGACGCCAGCAGGACGCTCGTCGCCCCGAGTCCCGACGACGACTTCGACAGCAATCCGGTCTCCGCGCCCTGATTGCCGGACCAGACGATCGTGGCCCCGTCCGGCGACCAGATCGGATTGCCGTCCTGGCCGGGATCGAACGTGAAGCGCGTCGAGGTGCCGCGCGTCAGGTCCATGACCCACAGGTCGAGGTTGGAGCCCACGCCGTCGCGCCTGCGGATCACGACCCGGCGGCCGTCGGGGGAGAGCGCCGGCGCGCGGTAATCGGCCGGCCCCGCGACCTGCGAGACCTCGCGGCCGGTGCGGTCCAGCCATACCAGCCGGCTCAACACCTGGCCCGTGGCGCGGTACACCAGCACGCCCGTGTTCGAGATCGTGAAGTTGGCCTGCGCGTTGCCCGCGACCGGGAGGTCCTCCGCGATCGGGAACGGATCGCCCTTCAGCTTGAGCCCGCCCGCGTCGAAACGCTGCGCCATGAGCGCGCGGTCGCGGGCGAAGAGCAGGTAGCCCTCGGAGGAATAGGCGACCCGCGAACCCACGCTGCCGAGCGGCTTGCCCGCGGGTTTGCCCAGCTCGCCCAGCATGATGTCGGAGCCGTCCTGGCGAAGCACCGAGTAGAAGAAGTGCTTGCCGTCCGGCAGGAAGGCCGGCCATCCCGCCTGCGAGTTGGAGTCCGCCTGGATCGCCGCGACCGGGATCCCGCCCGAGGCGCTGACGCGCATGATGGGGTCGTCGCCCGAGCCGTCGTAGAGGATGTCGCCGTTACGCCCCCACGTGCCGTCCGCGCCGGACGGTGCGGCGCAGATCACCTCGGCCGGGCCGCCGGCGAGCGCGATCTTCTTGAGCTTGCCCTCGGCCATGAACGCGAGGTAGCGGCTGTCGGGCGACCAAAACGGCCGCTGCGCGCCCTCGGTGCCCGCCAGCCGGTTCGCCGAGAGCGCGTTGAGCGGGCGCACCCAGATCATCTGCCGCGCGGTCGAGTCCTGGGCCGTGAACGCCAGCGTGCGGCCGTCCGGCGAGATCGTCGGGATGTCGGCCTCCACCACCTCGGTGGGGATCGGGATCTCGAAGCGGATCTGCGGCTGCTCGGCCGGCCGGCCCGCTCCGCGCCACGCGAGGAACGCCGCCGCCGCGATGGCGAGCGCCGCCACGCCCCAAGCGATCGGCTCGCGGCTCTTCGGGCGCGGCGGAAGCGGCGGCGCCACGACCCCCGACTGGGAGCCCGCCTGCGAGAGCCACGAGAGCTGGAGCTTCACGTCGTGCGCCGTCTGGATGCGCTCTTCCGGATCCTTGGCGAGGCACGCCCGCACCAGCGCGTCGAACGCCGGCGACACCATCGAGCCCGAGCCGCTGATCGGCGGGGGCTCCGAGTGCATCACCGCCCCGATCAGGCTCGCCTGCGACTTGCCGTCGAACGGCCGGCGGCCCGTGGCCATCTCGTAAAGCACGCAGCCGAACGCCCAGATGTCGCTGCGCGCGTCGGCCTCCTTGCCCTCGAGCTGCTCCGGGGCCATGTAGAGGAAGGTGCCGATCAGCGTGCCCTGCCCGGTGAGCGGCGAGGCCACCGTCGGCGACTGGGTGAGCTGCGCCACCGTGACGCCCGTGGACGAGGTGCCCGGCGCCATGCCGGCGATCGCCGCGCGGGCGAGGCCGAAGTCCATGAGCTTGGCGCCGCCCTTGGTGACCATGACGTTGCCCGGCTTGAAGTCCCGGTGGACGATCCCCGCCCGGTGGGCGCGGTCGAGCGCGTCGGCGATCTGCGTGGCGAGGCGCAGCAACTCGGCCTGGCCGAGCGGACCGCGGCTCAGCTTCTCGGCCAGCGTCTCGCCCTCGACCAGCTCCATCACCAGGTACTCGATGTCCTCCGCCCCGGCCTCGCCGGGCGCCCGCCCCACGTCGTGGAGCGTGCAGATGTGCGGGTGGTTGAGGGAGGAGATGGTGCGCGCCTCGCGCTCGAAGCGCGTGCGGACCTCGGGGTTGGCCATGAGGTGCTCGGGGAGCACCTTGATGGCCACCTCACGCCCGAGCCGGGTGTCCTTGGCGCGATACACCTCGCCCATGCCGCCGGCCCCGAGCGGGGCGACGATCTCGTACGGGCCGAGTCGGGTGGAGGGGGCGAGGCGCATGGAGCGTGCACACTACGCGATGGGGAGGGGGCGGGGGAAGGCGGGGGGGAACTCCCCAAACGCTATTAGGCGATTCTGCTCAGATTTCCAAGGCCGATTGGCCAGCTCGCCGGAAAGGCGAGCAGCGGGAGGTCCATTTTTCCGGTGATAGAAATGGGGCGGGAGGGCTACGATACGTGCGGCCGCATCGGGAATTTAGGGGCGGCCGCGCCCCGAGCGAGTACGTGCGGGCACTCCCAGCGTCGGCCGACTCAAGTCAAGCTTTCGCGCAAGACGGCGAGCCAGTTACCGAACTGATCCTCGCATTAGTCGAGGCGGTGGAGCTGGCCTAGCCGTGGTTCGGCACCGGTTGTGGAGCGGCGTCCGCTGGCCCACCCGACGCCAGGGCAAGGGATGGGTCGGAGCTAACACAAATAGTCACGTGAGCCACTACGCCAGATCCGGCAAATAATCGGGGGTGAACGTGAATTGGCACTTTCGACAGCAACAGCCGAACGAGAAGGTTAGAAATCCGATTTCGAGCGAGTACTTCGATGAGGAAGTTATTGACCGTCCTGCGCAGGCACTCGTGCGCGAGGTCATTCAGAACAGCCTTGACGCTCGGTCCGGCAACGAACCGGTGAGGGTCCGGTTCTACGTCTCCGGCGAGCGCGGCGCGCTGAGTGCCGCCCGCGCGCGGCACTGGTTGGGTGGAGCGTGGGCGCACCTGGCCGCGCCCGGCAGCGGACTCCGGGGCATATCGGCCGCGCCCGAACGCTGTCCGTTCCTAGTCGTGGAGGACTACGGCACGATCGGTCTTGAAGGTGACACTGAGGAGTGGCATCGCGATGGCAACCGGGAGAAGAACCACTTTTTTGCCTTTTTCCGGGCCGAAGGCGTCTCCGAGAACACCGGCGGGCGCGGCAAGTGGGGCGTCGGCAAGACCGTGTTCCCGCGTTCGAGCCGGATCAACTCACACTTCGGAATGACGATGCGACGCTCGGATGGTCGCCGCCTTCTCATGGGTCAAAGCGTCCTGCGCTACCATTCGCTCGACCGTGTGCACTACGCGTCCGACGGCATGCTTGGCGAACTGGGAGCACAAAACCTCGTGCTGCCGGTGGAGTCGAAGGAGGTACACGCGGAATTTGAACGGGACTTCATGGTGCGCCGAAATGAGCCCGGACTGTCGATTGTGGTCCCTTACTGCGACGAGGACATCACCGGCGAAGCGATTCGGCAGGCCGTGGCGCGCGAGTACTTCTATCCGATTCTGACCGGCAAGCTCGCGGTCACCGTCGAGAGCCACGAAAGCGAGCCGCCCATCGTTGTGCTCGATAAGGACACACTCCTCGACTCGATAGAGAAGGGCGGGGATTGGCTTGGGGACGACCTGCGCTCAACGATCAAACTGGCGGTCTGGGCGAATACATTGCCCGAGCGCGATATCATTCGGCTCTCCCCGGGGGCCACCATGGCGATTCCCCAGTGGTCGCGTGACCTCTTTGCAGTTCCAGTTCTGGAAAAGATCGTCGCGCTGTTTGCACGAGGCGAGCGACTCGCGCTGCGCGTGCCGTTCGAGGTGCAGCTCGCGTCGGGTGCCGTGCAAGCCTCGTGCTTTGATGTGTTCCTCGAGCAGGACATGGCGGGGCGTGGATCGCCACCGGTGTTCATTCGCAGTGGCATCATCATTCCAGAAGCCCGATCGCGGCGCGTGCGTGGACACCATCTGCGTGCGCTGGTGATCATTGAAGACAGACCCTTGGCAACAATGCTGGGGGATGCTGAGACCCCTGCCCACACTCAGTGGTCGCACAAGACTCAGAACTTCATGGACAAGTACATTCACGGGGCGGCCAGCCTCGAGTTCGTGCGGAACGCGCCTAGGCAGATTGCCGAAGTGCTATCGAACGCCCGCGAGCGGCGTGATCGGCTGGCTCTGGCGGACTATTTCCCGAAGCCACCAGAGGAGAGGGGACTGGAGAGTCCCCGGCCGCGCCACAAGGAGAAGCCCGGCAACGAGCCTGAATTCGGACTCAGGCCGCCGACACCATCGCCTTCCCCATACTCGATTGGTCGGGTGGAGGGGGGCTTCACCATCATGCGCGGGAATCGCAGCACTCCACTGCCGGGTCGGATTGAGGTGCGCGTGGCCTACGATCGTGCCAGCGGTAACCCGCTCGCCAAGTACCACACCGCCGACTTCACGATGGACGCACTTCATCATGAAGTCTCCGGCGCCGCTGTGGTCAGTTGCGAGCGAAACGTGCTCGTGTTGGACCTGCAGGACGACGAGTTTCGTGTGGAGGTGACCGGCTTCGATCGAAACCGCGACGTGCTCGTCAAGGTCCGGCAGATGGAGTTCGCCCATGATTAGGCGATTCAACTACACCGGACGCCAGAGGATCTTGCGCGAACACGCTCGAATTACCGTAAACGTACCCGCACAGGGTTTGCCGACATTCACTGCGGACATGGAGCTCGCTAATTATCATCTACCTGCCACGGCGCAGGTTTACATCGAGGCGTACCGCCATACGTCCCTGATGCGGTTCGATTGGGGCACGATTGCAGAATGCCGCGGCAGGAATGGGGCTGAGCTTGCCGAGTTCGGGACCGCCGAGGGTGTGAAGTTCAGGGTTAAGGTAGTCGAGCCCCCCGGTGCTCACTCCAACGGTCGTCCAGCGCAGCTGCTTGCAATCGCTGACCGGCTATCGCCGCGGCGCGTCGTCGATTCCGTTGAGCAGGCTGTGTCGCTGCTGCCGGTGGATTTCGCAGACATTGACGAGGTTTGGCGGCTTCAGTTCGATCAGGACGACTCAGAGGGCCCGATCCTACAGGTCAACCGCCGCTTGGTGAACGACAGACAGGCCTTGGTCCGGAGCGAGCAGTTTGCGACGCTCGTTCTGCCCCAGGTGTTTCGCCAGGTGCTTGAGCACGCTGTCCTCGTCGCCGAAGGTGGCGAGACCGACGATTCAGACGACTGGCGCATTCCGTGGTTGGCTATGGCGAGGCGCCTGCCTGGCGTCGGTCCGTTGCCACCCATAGATGACGACCACCAGGACGAAGCGGAAGATTGGATCGACGTCTGCGTCGGCGCGTTCTTCCGCCAGTTCAAGTTCGGCCGGCGATTCTCGGACTGGTGGACAGGAGAGGAGGAAGCGTGAGACTGCGCCGACTAAATGATCTTGGAATGGAACGTCTTGGCAGCTTCCTCAAGTCTCTAGAGACGGACACTCCAGAGCCGATGCCGTCGATGATCCTGAGCGATCCGGCTGTTTCCGAGGCGCTGCCAGTGGAGATCCACGTCGACAACGTCGTGTTTGCGAGGCGATTCGAAGTCGGTCGTTATTTGTACGACCTTCTCGCGCAACTGAGAACTCCAGAGAACCTGACGCTTGAACGTGACGCGGGCATCTGGTCTTGGTTGTCGTTGTTCTATTTTGACCAGTTGTGTCCACCAACACGGGATGGCGCGCGCAGGCCCGGTGAATTGGCACGCTGGATTCCGCGGTTTGACGCCGCGCGCCGTTACTACCGCCATTTGCTCGTCGGGCCATACCTGATCTTCAAGCTGTACGTTCACGACCCGGACGTAGCGATGGTGCTGCTCTGCACCAAACCGCACGCGCCCGGCGACATCGTGGAGCAGTTTGTCTCTCGCCCCCAACTGGTAACGAGCTCCGCCGCGGTGGGAGCGGCGACCAAGCTCTACCATGTGACGGACGGCACATTCCGCCGTGGGGCGGCGGGCAAGGATGGCGGGAGCGTGCGCCGGCTGGCCGAGGTACTCATGCAGTTTGACCGCACCTTCGACCTGTACGTGCTCACAACCGAAGCGCTGATGAATCTCCTGCCACGAGAGTTCGATCGCTTTCGGTTGACCAAGGGATAGCGGCCGGACGTCGTTGGGCTAAATCATGGTCAGCCTCCTTGCGACAACAACCGTTGTCCATGACCAATTGCGCAAGATTCCCTACAGATTTTCACGCGAGATTCCGGGCCGCGCCAAGCCGAGGCGCATTTCTGTGCCTGCCCAAATGGGCATTGCGCCCGGCTCGCACCTGTGGCAGAGTCCGCACTCGCCAGCGCCGCCGAAGCTCCCCAGGGACGGACCCACCGCCAATGCCTCCGCGCCACAACCGTCACGGAAGACGCCCCTTGCGCCCCCGCACGATCCACTCGCCCCCGCGCGGGAGGGCCGGCAGCGTGGGACCCACCTTCATCGATTTGTTTGCGGGAATTGGCGGAATGCGTCTGGCCTTCGAGAGG
This sequence comes from uncultured bacterium, assembly GCA_964542745.1. Lineage (GTDB taxonomy): Bacteria > Eisenbacteria > RBG-16-71-46 > RBG-16-71-46 > RBG-16-71-46 > DATKAB01. Next base: position 45,247 of record CAZIVR010000004.1, on the reverse strand, counting down.
GCGGGCGCTCGCTGCGTCTACACGTCCGAATATGACGCCTACGCAGTTCGAACCTACCAGGCCAACTTCGAGGGCGAGGTCGCCGGAGACATCACTCAGATTCCGCCTGGTTCGATTCCCCGGCACAACATTCTCGTGGCTGGATTCCCCTGCCAGCCGTTCTCCATCGCGGGGGTGTCCAAGAAGAAGAGTCTCGGGCGAGCTCACGGCTTCGACGATCTGACCCAGGGGACCCTCTTCTTCAACGTCAAGGAGGCCATTGCCGCGAAGCGCCCGGCGGCCTTCCTTCTGGAGAACGTCAAACACCTCCAGCGCCACGACGGTGGGAACACGCTTCGGGTGATTCTGGAGACGCTTCGGCACGAGCTCGGATACTGGGTCCCGGAACCCAGGGTCCTCGATGCGCGCTGCATGGTCCCCCAGCACCGGGAGAGGATCTTCATCGTCGGATTTCGGGTTCCCCGCGAGTTCAATTGGCCAACGCTTCCTCAGGCGAGCCCGCGGCTGGAAGAAGTGCTCGAATCGAAGGTGCCGGAGAAGTACACACTTTCGGATCATCTCTGGAAGTACCTGAAGCAGTACGCCGAGAAACACCGCGCCAAGGGCAACGGCTTCGGGTACGGTCTGTTTGGACCCAAAGACGTAGCCAGGACGCTGAGTGCGCGGTACTACAAGGACGGCTCGGAGATCCTGATCGACCAGAGCAAGAGGAATCCGAGGCGGCTCACTCCGCGCGAGTGCGCGCGCCTGATGGGCTTCCCCGACACTTTCCAGATTCCAGTCTCCGACACTCGCGCCTACAAGCAGTTCGGCAACTCGGTCGTCGTTCCTCTAGTCGAGAAGGTTGCATGCGAGGTCGTCAAAGCTCTCGAGGGCGCACCGCTGAGAGGCGAGGCACGGAAGAGGGCGCTGCAGTCGCCTCCCCAGTTGATCATTCCGTTCCGCCGATCGGCCTCACGCCGGAGAAAAAGCGCCGACTCCGTCGTGCGCTGATCCGGTGGGGAAGAAGTAATTTCGCCGACTTCCCCTGGCGGCGCGGCGGGCAGGCGCCCTGGCTCTCGCTGGCGACTGAAGTCCTGCTGCAGCGAACAAGAGCTGAGCAGGTCGTTCCCGTGTACCGAGAGTTTTGCACGCGCTATCCGGAGCCCAGATTTCTGGCGAGGGAGAAACCGGCGGTGTTGCGCGAAGTGGTCGGAAGCCTCGGGCTGCACTGGCGCGCACCGCTACTGATTCAAATGGCGGCCCGCATCCAGAAAACCGGCAAACCCCCGGAGCAGCTGGAGGGGCTCCTCAACCTGCCTGGAGTCGGCCCCTACGCAGCCTCCGCGTACTTGTCCCTTCATCGCGGGAGGCGGGCTGTCATCGTCGACGCCAATGTCGTTCGGTGGCTCGGGCGCGTCTTCGGATTCAGGACCGACGCCGAGACCCGCCGCAAGAAGTGGCTCATCCGGCTCGCCGACGAGTTGACGCCGAAGCGTGGGTTCCGCGACTACAACTACGCGGTGCTCGACCTTGCCATGAAGGTGTGCGCGGCCAAGCCAAAGTGCGAATCTTGCCCGCTGGCGGATGAGCTCTGCCTCGGATCTAACTTGAGGAAGCCCCCAGGGCGTCTACGGACGAGAACGATCCGTAGAGTGACGGGAGCCTCGAAGTCTTGATCCGAAACTGGTTCCTGCGCTTCACGCTGGGCCTGGGTGTCGAGGCCCCAACGATCTTGAGTGCGGGGTCGTAGTAGACGTGGCCCTCGCACATGGCCGTCAGAAAGCGAGCAAGATCGGAGTCCTCCCCGAGCTCCACTTTGGATCCGTAGCGGTACTGCCGGCGGGGATCGAGTCGCCGCTGTGACTGCACGAAGGCTGCCCTCGCGTGCTTCCGCTTCCAGTGTCCAATCAGTTTCGAGAAGCTCCACTGGGCCGCGATCGTGTCGCTCCGATCGATCAGGCAGATTCCGCCCCCGGCATCAACGATTTTCCCGGTGCGGCGGTCGAAACCGCGGATTTCTAGTCGCAGCCGAGTCCGGGGATCGGGGGTGCCGTGCCTGTGCAGGCCTCCTACGTTCAGGCGGTCCGGGCGCCCTCTGCGGTCGGGGTACCCGTACTTCCGAATGAAGGCCTCAACTCCCTTGGAGACGTAGAGGCCCTCGTCGGGCTCCGGAGTAATCAGAGTCACGACACCCGCCACGCTGCCAAATCGAGCAACCGTGTGTTGTTTGATCTCCCAGCCCTCGAAGTCGGGTTCGCCGATGCCATTGGGGCGAACACCCAACTCGGCCTCGAGCGTGTACCCGCCGCAGTTCTGGGAGATGCACGGGAGTATTCGGCCTGACGCGTCGAGACGCTTGGAATCGATCCAGCCAAGTCGGTGGACTCGAGCCAGCTCGCGCAGGAGTCGCGCACGCGAGTCGACGGCGCTCTCTCCATGGCCGAGCGGAAACTCGAGAAGGACCTTGTTCTCTGCATCAACGCGCTTCGGCAACTGGGCAGTGATGGGATCGTACGCCGCAGCTGCATGCCCGATCACACGACCGTCGCCAGTCACCCCAAGAAACAGAGCCCTGCCCTCACCTCGCTTCGCAAGCACCTCGCTTGGAGCGCCTTTCGACCCAAGCAAGAACCCGGAAAGTCTGATCTCGGGATACTGACCGTAGAGGATCACCTGAGCCGAGGGTGCCTGAGAAAGGGAACCATCCGGCGCTAGCCACCACAGCGCGATGGGGGCTTTGAAGACGGCTCGCCCCCCTTTACCCGTCGGACTCGCGGTTACCGTCCCCACCGGCAGGATGTTGATCGCCGAGTAATCAGAACCGAGGTAGATCTGGTTCTTCGAGTTGTCGTTCGGCGCGAGCCACTTGAAATAGGCCCGAGTCACACCGAGACGGCGGAACTGGAGTTGCAACTCTTCGAGTGTGAACCAGAGGGTCCCGCTGCTCATAGCGATCCTCGGTATATCTCCTACCCCTCCCCCTCGTACCCCACGAACGTCTGCGGTTCCCCGCGCGCCACGACGACCGCCGCGGCGAGGTCGCCGGTGACGTTCAGCGTGGTCCGGCACATGTCGAGGAAGCGGTCCACGCCGAGGATCATGCCGATGCCTTCGGCCGGTATCCCCACGAGCCCGAGGATCATGATCACCACGGGGATGGATCCGGCGGGGACTCCCGCGGTGCCGATGCCGCCGAGGATGCAGATGAACACCACGGTCAGCTGCTGGGCGATCGAGAGCTCGATGCCGTAGAACTGGGCCAGGAACAACACGGTCACGCCCTCGAAGAGCGCGGTGCCGTTCTGGTTGGCGGTCGAGCCGATGGTGAGCACGAAGCGGCTCACGTGGCGGGGGAGCTTGAGTTCGCTCTCCGCGGCGGCCAGCGACACGGGCAGCGTGGCGTTGCTCGACGCGGTCGAGAACGCGGTCAGCATGGGCTCGCGCACGGAGCGGAAGAAGTGCAGGGGGTTCATGCCGCCGAGCCACGCGACGCTGATGGAGTACACGACGAACTGCTGGATCGCGAGCGCGCCCACCACCACCAGCACGTAGGCGCCGAGCTGGCGCAGCACGTCGAAGCCGAGTCGAGCCACGAGGGTGAAGAGCAGGCACGCCACGGCGACGGGTGCCATGCGCAGCACCAGGCCGAGCAGGCGCATCACCACGTCGTAGAGGCCCTGCAGGGCGTCCTCGAGCCGTCGGGCGGGATCGGTTCGGGTGAGCGAGAGCCCGATGCCGAGGAACAGCGCGAACACCATCACGGCGAGCATGTCGCCGTCGGCCATGGCCTTCACGATGTTGTTGGGGAAGAGGCCGACGAAGAAGTCCACGCCGCTGGTGCCGGCGCTCGGAGCCGCGGGGGGCGCGGCGCCGGGGCGCGCGAGCAGCAGCTGCTTCACCTCGGGCGAGACGCCGGCGCCGGGCTTGAAGGCGTTCACCATGCCCACCCCGATCAGCACGGCGATGCCCGACACCACCACGGTGTAGGCGAAGGTCTTGAGCCCGATCCGGCCGAGCCGCCGCATGTCGCCCACGCCGGCCACGCCGAGCGCCAGGGCCGACACGATGAGGGGGATCACCAGCACGAACAGCAGCCGCAGGAAGATCTTCCCGACCGGCTCGGTGACGTACCGGGTCACGTTCTCGAGCGCGGGGCTACCGCCCATCGTGAGGTGCGCGATCACGCCGAGCACGAGGCCGGCGACGAGGCCGGCGATCATCTGCATCGAGAGCCGAGAATGCATGGCGCGGCAGTCTAGTCGCGCGTCCGCACGGAGCGAAGCGGAATCTGCGGAGGAGGCGTCTCGGCGGCGGCCGGCGCGTCAGTCGGAGGCATCGCTCCGCGTGGTGCCGCGGCCGGGAAGGGCCCGCAGGGCCTCGAAACGCGGGTCGCCGCGCAGCTCGTCCATGCGCGGGTCCTGGTTCAGGAATCCGATCCACGGCGAACGCAGATCACGGGCGCGCTCGAGCCAGTCGAGGGCCCGCTCGCGGTTTCCGACGGCCAGATGGCAGAGCGAGACGGAGAAGGGGCTGACGTGGCGACTGGAGGCGAGCGCCTCGAGTTCGCCGAGGGCGGCGAGGGCGTCGCCGCGGCGCCCGTCGTAGGCGTGACTGTGAATGCGGCACAGCAGCGAGGTGGGCTCGTGCTGGATCAGCTCCGCGGCGCCCTCCAGGTGCCGGGCGGCCTCGCGATCCCGGCCCAGCTGGTGCAGGGTCCACCCGCGCCACTGGTGGGGCTGGAAGAACCGGGGTTCGAGTTCCAGGGGACGGCCCATCTCGCGGAACGCCGCCTCGTACTCGCGCCGGAAGAAGTGAACCCAGCCGGTGACGAGGTTGAGGATCAGCGAGAGCGGATCGTGCTCGATCGAGGCGTGCGCCTCGGCGAGGGCCTCGTCCAGGCGGCCCGACGCGATGAGCAGGTTCACGTACCACAGTCGTGTGGTGGCGTTGTTGGGTCCGTACTCCAGCGCCTTCCGGAAATGGCGCTCGGAACTCGCCCAGTCCCACTCGTGGTGCAGGGCGTAGTACCCGAGCACGGCGTGCGCTTCGCCGAGCTTCGAATCGAGTTCCAGCGCGCGTCGCGCGGAGGCGCGCGCCTTCGGGAACGCGTCGCCGGGAGGGGCGAATTCGTGGAAGCCGAGCACCGCGAGCGCCTCGGCCCGCGCCACGTGGGCGAGGGCGAAGTCGGGATCGCGCTCGAGGGCGGTCTGCAGGTATTCGAGCGCGCGGTTCAGGCTCTCGTCGCTGCGCCGGTCGAGGTGGTGACGGGCCCGCAGGTAGGCGTCGTAGGCCTCGGGGTCCACGCGGCGCGCGGGCGACGACCGGCTGCCGGGCCGTGGCGTCTGGGGTTTCGGCAGCAGCGACCTGAGCCTTCCGAAGAAGCTCGTGCCCGGGGGCGAGCCGATCGTTCGCGACGGGGCCGGGGGCGATGCGGCGGGAGCGACGGCCCGATCCGGTCGAGGCGCCGCATCGCCCACCAGCGCCTCGCGAATCTCCCGGGCGACCGCCCGGGCCACGTCGCTCTGCAGCTCGAGCACGTCCTGCATGGCGCGGTCGTAGCGTTCCGACCAGAGGTGGGTCTCGCTGCGGACATCGATGAGCTGCACGCTCACCCGCACGCGGTCGCCGCCGCGCGCCACCGATCCCTCGAGCACGGAATCCACGCGCAGTTCGCCGGCGATCTCGGCGATGGTCTTGCGCACGCCCTTGTAGCGCATCATGGACGTCCTCGAGATCACGCGGAGCTCGCGCAGCCGCGCGATGTCCGCGATCAGCGCCTCGGTCATCCCGTCGGCGAAATACTCCTGGGCGGGGTCTCCCGACAGGTTCTCGAGCGGAAGCACGGCCAGCGACCGGATCGGCTCCGGCCCGCGCCCCAACTGCGGGGAGTCGGGCATGCCGAGGGCGCGCAACTCCTCGAGGAGCGCGCCGGCGCTCGCGGGGCGGCGCTCGGGCTCGCGCTGCAGCAGGCGCAGGATGACCTGCTGGAGTCCGGGCGAGATCCGCGGGTTCACGAGCCGGGGCGCCGCGGGCGACGCCTGCAGGATCGCGTGGATCACCTCGCCGGGATTGCGGCCGTCGAACGGGCGCCGGCCGGTCGCCGATTCGTAGAGCACGACCCCGAGCGAGAAGAGGTCGCCGCTCGGTTCGGCCGGCCGGCCGGTGAACGACTCGGGCGGCATGTAGGCGAGCGTGCCGGGAGTGACGCCGGCCTCGGTGGCGGTCGCGGTGCGCGCCCGCTCGTCCATCGCCGTGAGGCGCGCGAGGCCGAAGTCGAGCACCTTGAGCCGGCCCTCCGGGGTGATGCGCAGGTTCGCGGGCTTCAGGTCGCGGTGCACGACGCCGCCGGCATGGGCCGCCGCCATGGCGTCGGCGATCTGCAGCGCGATCGGGATCAGCTCGGCCTCGGGAATCGGGCCGCGGCTCACCCGCCGGTCGAGGGTTTCACCCGGCACCCATTCCATCACCAGGAAGTCCACGCCCTGGTCGTGGTCGAAGTCGTGAATGGTCGCGATGTTCGGGTGGTTGAGCTTGGACAGGGCCAGCGCCTCGCGCCGGAAGCGGGTGCGCGCGGCGTCGTCCGAGAGCAGCCCGGCGGGCAGCAGCTTGATCGCCACCTCGCGTTCGAGCCGCTCGTCGCGGGCGCGATGCACGACTCCCATGCCGCCGGAGCCGGCCACGTCGAGGAGCGTGTAATGAGAGAGCCGCTGGGTCACGATCGCGGCAGTCTAGCGCCTCGCCTCGCGCCGGGCACGCTCGGCGATCCCCCGCAGCATGCCGCCGAACACCAGTTCGTGCACCGGGTAGAGCGCGTACCAGTAGAGGAGTCCCGCGAGCCCGAGCGGATCGAAGAGCGCGGTCTGGCGGATCACCGTGTGATTGCCGTCGGGTTCGAGCTCGAACTGCAGCCAGGCGCGGCCGGGGAGGCGCATCTCGGCCGCGAGACGGAGACGCCGGTCGGGCTCGACGGCCTCGACGCGCCAGAAGTCGAGCGCGTCGCCGGGAACCAGCCGCTCGGGGTCGCGCCTTCCGCGCCGCAGCCCGGGGCCGCCCACGAGCCGGTCGAGGAACCCGCGCAGGCGCCACAGCGTGTTCGCGTAGTACCAGCCCCGCTCGCCGCCGATGCGGCGAATGGGCGCGAACGCCTGGGAGGGCGTGCACGCGACCCGCGCGGTGCGGGAATCCACGACGCGGGATCCGAACGCCCGGTGGGTGGCGGGGCCGGACTCCGACAGCGCGTCCGACCAGCGGGTGAGCGCGAAGTCGCGGTCCTCGTTGCGAAGCGCGCGCTCGATCGCGGCGCGGATGCCGCGCGGGCGAACGGCGAACGTCTCGAGTGCCCGCGGGTCGCGCACGACCGTCTCGTTGCGCACCCCCTCGATCAGCTCGCGGCCGACCCGCGCGTAGAGCGGGGTGATGAGCGCGAGCCACAGGCTCGAGAGCCGCGGGGTGAGCACCGGCACCGGGATCATGAGCCGCCGGAGGCTCCGGGCTTCGGCGTAGGCCCGCATGATCTCGCCGTACGAGACACGCTCGGCGCCGCCGATCTCGAAGACGCCGCGCACCTCGGGCGGCGCCTCCAGCGCGGCCACGAGGTAGGCGATCACGTCCTCGATCGCGATGGGCTGGGCGAGCGTGCCGACCCAGCGCGGCGTGACCATGACCGGGAGCCGCTCGACCAGGCTGCGCACCATCTCGAAGGAAAGGCTCCCGGACCCGATGACGATCGAGGCGCGCAATTCGACGACCGGGACTCCCGACTCCGCCAGCACCCGGCCCACGTCGAGTCGGCTCTGGAGGTGCTCGGAGAGGTTCTCCCCGTGGGCGAGCCCGCCCAGGTAGACGATGCGCCGCACTCCCGCGCTGCGCGCGGCGGCGCCGAACCGCTCGGCGGAGCGCCGCTCCTCCTCGGCGAAGGACGCGCCCTCCGACATGGAGTGGACCAGGAAGTAGCACGAGTCCGTGCCGGCCATCGCGCGTTCGAGTGCGGCCGCGTCGCGCACGTCGCCGGCCACGACCTCGGTGCCCGGCCCGACGCGCGCTCGCAGGAAGTCCGGCCGCCGGGCGAGGCACCGCACCCGCACGCCGCGCGCCTCGAGTTCGGGCAGCAGCCTTCCGCCGACGTAGCCGGTGGCGCCGGTGAGCAGAACCGAAGGGGACGCCGCGCCGCCGACGCTCACGTGGTGCGTCTCCGGTAGTGCGATCCCCAGTCGCGCAGCGCGATGACGGGGATCGCGCTGTTGTCGTCGCGGCGACCATGGAACTCGAGAATCGGCATCTCCCTCTCCTCTCGACGCGCGTGGCGCGTGAATTCGCATACTGCCGGAGGGGCCCGCTTCGTGCGAACCGTGGCGGGTCGAGGTCGGGGTCGGGCGGACCGGGGCCCTCGGGTCCGGCGAGGCAGGGAGCGCCGGTGTCGTACGCGGAGAAGTGCGTCGCCGCCGGGTTCGCGCTCGGCTAGAGTCCGCCTAGTTCTCACACCCACGACCACCCGACCGGGTTCGGACGGAGGGAACCGCTGACATGAGTTTGCGTCGCGAATTCGCCGTCGTGCTGATCCTGCTCACGGCCGGTGCCACGGGCTGCGAACGAAAGGGGGGCGGCGGCATCGTGGCGCCCGGCGCGCCCTTGGCGCCCCCCTGGGCCTCCACCGCGGGCCCGTCCACCGAGAGCGTCTACGCGCTGCAGGCCGTCGGAGGCGTGCTGCTGGCCGGCACGTTTCACGGCATCGCGCGCTCGACCGACGACGGCGCGACGTGGACGACCGTGCACTTCGACCCGACGATCGAACTCTCGGCGATCGGCACCGACCGGTTCGCGGCCACGCTGAACGCGGTGCTGCGCTCGAGCGACGGCGGGCTCACGTGGACCGCGGCGGACGCCGGCCTCCCCGCCAGTCCGGTGGTGTCGGTGCTCGCGGCGAGCGGATCGGCGCTGTTCGCCGGAATCGAATCCACCGGGCTCTACCGCTCGACCAACCTCGGTGCCACGTGGGTGGACGCCGGGTTCGGAATCACGACGGGTGCCACCGTCACGGCGCTGGTTTCGACCGCCTCGGGCCTCTATGCGGGGACTTCCGGCGGGGAGATCTTCCGTTCGACCAACCTGGGGAGCACGTGGACGCTCGCCTCGAGCGGCCTGCCGGGTGCCTCCGTGCTGAGCCTGACGGCGGTGCTCCAGCACGTGCTCGCGGGCACCGCGGGGCAGGGGGTCTATCGCTCGAGCGACGACGGCGCGAGCTGGGATCCCGTGAGCGTCGGCCTGCCCGCGGGTGCCAGGGTCGAGGCGCTGCACGCCGACGGCCTGTCGCTGTATGCGGGGCTCGGCGCGGCGGACGGTCGCGTCTTTCGCAGCGCCAACAACGGCGATTCATGGCAGGTGGCGAGCGGTGCGCTCGTTCCCGGCGTGCCGGTCCGCGCGTTCGCCTCCACCGCGGGCGCGCTGCTGGTGGGCACCGCGGGGAGCGGCGTTCATCGGAGCACCAATGCGGGCGCGACGTGGAGCTCGCGGGGGCCGCCACGCTCGAACGTCTCGACGATCGCGTTCCTGGGCACGACGCTCTACGCGGGAACCCAGGGGCAGGGCCTGTTCCGATCCCCCGACGATGGCGCGACGTGGTCCGCCACCGGCCTCACCTCGGAGTTCGTCGAGTCCATCGCCGCCACGCCGGCCGCGATGTTCGTGGGAACCCGAACCGCGGGGGTGAAGCGCTCGACCGACGGCGGCGCGAACTGGAGCGACGCGAGCAGCGGGCTTCCCGCCGGCGCCGACGTGCTCGCGCTGGCCGTGAGCGGAAGCGACCTGTTCGCAGGCGTGGGCGGACCCTCGTCGGCGCTCTACCGGTCGCTCGACGATGGCGCGAGCTGGGCGCTCTCCGCGGCCGGGATGCCGGCGAGCCCCGGCTTCCAGTCCGTCGTCGTGCACGGCGGCGCCGTGCTGGCGGGTGTCACGAGCGCGGGTCAGGGGGCTGCGGTCTATCGGTCGACCGATCGCGGCGCGACGTGGACGCCCTCGAGCAACGGGATGCCTTCGAGCGCGCTGATCCTCTGCTTCGCGTCGGCGGGCGCCGATCTCTACGCGGGCTCCGCCGGGGACGGCGTGTTTCGCTCGAGCGATGGCGGCCAGACGTGGGTCTCGGCGGGTCTCCCGGGGAGCATCGTGCAGGCGCTCGCCGGATCCGGCACGACCGTGGCGGCGGTGACCGCGAGCGGTGCCGTGTTCCGATCGGGCGATCGGGGCGGCGCCTGGGTCGCGGCCGACGCCGGGCTTCCGTTCAGCACGGTCGTCGCGCTCGCGGTGCGGGGCACGGGAATCTTCGGCGCCACCCTCGGCCACGCGGTCTGGCGGATGCCGATCTAGTCCGGACGTTTGAAGCGGGCTTCGGGGCGGTCCGCCTTCGTCTGAACCACGGACATCCAGAGCCTCGATTTCTTCTCACCCGATTTTACTTGCCATATCGGGGTTCCTCACTACAGTGGGGCCTTCACGCGAGGCTGCGTGCGCTGGACGAGCTCATCCCCCTCGACGCGGGCTCCCCGCCGCGTCGGTCGTTCGCCGCACGTGGATCGCCATCATCCGTTGGCCGCGAGCCGACCGGAGGACATGGCGCATGGGAGACGCGAGAGCCGCTACTCGCAAGGCTCTGCCGTGAGCGTTGCCGCGAGAGCTCTGCACGTCGAGTCCGTCGAGGCGCAGGTCTTCACCGCCCTCCACTGGTGGGACGCGAAGCGGCTTCGCCTGAAGCCCTCGGCGCACCCCTGGATCATCCAGCGCGAGGCGGTCCCGCTCGCGGGGCCGCCGCCCGAGTGGGCCCGTCATCCGCTCGAGCCCGATGCGTCGGATTCGGAACTGCCGACCCCCGCGAGCCGCCTGCGGGTCATCGTCGCCACGGCACGCGTCGCGAGCAACCTCGGCCGGTACGTCCACGAGTCGGGGTTGTTCATGGGTTGTCGCAACGTTCCCATTGGGGTGGCGGAACGCGGCGGCAGCCTGCTGAGGGTGGATCTGCGATCCCAGGTTCCTCCGAACCCGGTCCTTTCCGTGGATCTGCGGATCTCGGGAGTCCTTCAGTATTTCCTGGCGGTCCTCGCCGCGCAGCTCGGGGCGGGCCCCGACTGGACGATCCCGCCCTCGGTCCGGCCATCCTTCGACGAACTGATCGGCGATCTCGATCGGGCCGAGGCCAGGGCCCACGAGGCCCTGGGGCTGCGCCTGATCGACGAGTCCTGCACGCAGGTGCTGCTCGCGCTGTCGAAGCCGGGAGTAAGCCGAAGCGCGCTCGAGGCGCTGGGCATCGACACGCGGGCGGACGCTCCTCCGGTGAATGCCGAGTGGGGCGAGGCGTTCCGGTCGGCCATGCATGCCGCCGTGCTCGACGACGGGCCCGCCGGAGCCGCGGGCGCTAGGAAACTCCGCGAACTCTCGCGAGAGTTCTCGGAACTGCACGAGGAGGCGAAGAGCGCGCTCAACGCCGTGTGCAGCCGGGTCGAGGCGTGGCGGATGCGCTTCCCCTTCGAGTAGCGGCGAAGCTCACGCGGGATCGAGCGGCCCTCAGCGATTCCCCGGCCGAACGTGTCTCAGCGTGTCGTAGGCGGCCTCGGGCGCGGGAGCGACGACTCCTCCCGGACCGGGACGGAGTCCCGGGACCGCGGGCCGCGAGGTGCGAGGAGCCGGCGGGGACCATCCGGCGCCGCGCCCGGTCCACGTCTGGGCGGCGGGCGGAAGGTGACCAGTGTCGCTGAACGCCACGAGCCGCGCGCTACCGTCGGGGCGCACGGCGATCACCGTGATCGAGCCGTTGCCGAGATCGAAGTTGGTCCACGCGCGCGTGTCGAGCCCCACGGTGCGCGCCACGAACCAGCGGATCACGTTCCCGTGGGCGACCAGCACGTCGCGCCGATCCTCGCGCGAGCCCGCCGGGCGCACGTAGCGGGCGTACGCCCGCTCGAGGCGCGCCTGGCAGGTGTCCTGGTCGGCCTGCGGCTCGCGGGCGTTGAGGTCGGCGCGCAGCGAGGGGGCCGTGCATTCGCTGATCAGCGAGTCGCGCTCGGGCTGCATGCGGAGCAGCACACCGATGTCGTCCGCCGTCTCGGCCGCTCGGGTGAGCGTGCTGCTCACGAGCGAGTGCATGCGCACGGGCAGAGACGCGAGGCGCTCGCCCGTGAGCCTCGCCTGGACGCGGCCCAGCGAATCGAGCCCCTTGCCCAGTCGTTCGTCGCGCGGGTCGCCGAAGTCGTACCAGCCGTGGCGCACCATATAGAGGTAGCGCCATCCGGTGAGCGTGGTGTCGCGCGCGGCGGAGGTGGCGGGCGCCGCGGGCGGAGCCGCGCCACCCTGCGCGAGCGCGCGCGAAGTTCCGAGGCAACCCGTCGCCGTGGCGACGGTCGCCGCCAGCGCCACAGCCGTCAGCCAGCGATTCATGATTCGCTCTCCCGTTCGGCCTCGTCGGCCAGGTTCGATTTCGAAGGTTCCTTGGGCCTGGCCATGATGGACTTTTCCCGCTCGCACATCACGGTGCCGGGTTTCGCCCCGCGCGGCTTGCGCACGTACTTCTTGAGCGTCCAGATCACCGGCACCTTGCCGGCGGTGCGCGCCTGCGAGTAGAAGGCGGCCCACGACGCCACTTCCTCGAGCGTGCGCTTGCTCGGCTCGTTCTTGCCCTTGCCGCGTCGCAGCACCACGTGCGACCCCGGCGCCCCGTGGACGTGGAACCAGTAGTCCTCGGGCCGGGCGATGTGGAGCGTCAGGTGGTCGTTGCCCTCGTTGGTGCGGCCGATGAGCACGGGCCAGTCGTCCTCGGTGGTGCGCAGCCGGCGCGGCTGGAGGCGGGCGGGGAGTTCGGGACGCTTCGGCTTCGGCGGGTTCGGCCGATGGATCGGGGCCGCGGCATCGGGGGAGGAACCGGAGATCTCGAGGCGGGCCGTGTCCTGTCCCGGCCGGCGCGCTCCCGAGCCTCCGTGCCGGCTCGTGGCCGCGGGGCTGACCGCGGGCAGGAGGTCCGCGCGCAGCGCCGGCGGCAGCCGCTTGGCCGTGAGTTCGAGATCGCGCTCGACGCCGGCCCGCTCGGCGGGATCCGCGTGCGGGTCCTCGAGGAGGCGCGAGCGCTCGACCAGCTCGGCGATCCCCGCCATTTCCGATTCCGCGGCCTCGAGCCGCGCCCGGATCTCGGGCCCGCCCCGCTCGCCCTTGGCCGCCCGCTTGAAGAGACGCGCGGCGTTGGCCTGCGGCGTGAGCGCCGGGTCGAGCGCGATGTCGAGCGTGCGGGACGGATCGTGCGGATCCGCGAGGTTCACGCGGCCCGCGCGCTTCGGCACTTCATGCAGGTACGCGAGCAACGCCTCGGCCTGGCGCCGGTACTCGGGAGCCCGCTCCGCCTCGGCCAGGTCGCCACGAATCGCCTCGACCTTGCGGGCGAGCCGCGCGCGGAACTTGCGCAGGGCACGGACGATGGAGTGGGAGCGCGCGAGGCGCGGATCGGGGGTCGCCGGGGAGGTGGTCATGGAAACAGCGACCCTAGGGGATGCCCGATCCGCGGGCAACGCTCGGGGCTTGCTTCGGATCCGTCGGCCGTCGCCCCGTACGACCGGGGCGACCGCCAGGCGTTTCCGGCCGCGCGGATGGCGATGAAGAAAACCGTTGAATCCGGTCGTTCCCCTGTCTAGCCTCGTTGCCGTAGAAGTTGGCCGACCCTGGTTCCGGAGAACGCCCCCGTGCGCATTCCCCCTCATCGGACCTGCGGTAAGGGAGGACCCTGTTCCTGTGCGTCGACCGCACGGGGACCGGGTCGTTTTTGTTTTCGGTGACCACGCGGGTCACGGAATGCGCGAACGGAGCGCCATGAAGGAGTCGAGATGAGCTGGAAGCGCCGTACACGAGCCGTGGCATGGACTGCGCTGCTGCTCATGGCGTGCACCCTGGCAATGCCAAGCACGAGCGCCGCGTTTCCGATCAAGTGGTGGATCAACCCGCAGCTGGGGGATCCGGATCTTCCGACTGGTGGCGGTCGAATGCTCAAGACGCGTGTTGGTTCCTATTCAATCCTGATCTATTGCAGTCCGACCGGTCTCCTGGGTTCGGTCTTCATCTTGGCTACTTCTTCAACCGGCTCATCCCAAAGGGCTAGAACACTGCGATGAGCGAAATTCTCGGTCGGGCATCGAGCCTGCTAGCTCTGCTGAGGGCGGACCCCAAGCTTGCGGACGATGACGAGCGTCTGACTTCTGCCCTTGAGGTTTGTCGCACGCTAAGGGAGTCAGGTGAATTTGAGCGTGCCCTCGAGATTTCTGCTGAAGTCTCGAAGCGTGCTCTAACGCCACTTGCCAAGATTCGAGCCCTCTTGCTGGGAGCTGCATGCAAAGGGAAGCTAGGGCGACCAACCGAGGCAATTGGGGATATCGAGACTGCCCTCGAGTTGCTGAGAACACACGACTCTCCCAAGCAGGCTGATCTCATTCTTCGGGCTCACGTGCTACTGGGAGACGCCGAGTTCCAGTTGGGTCAATTCGAGTCCGCGTGCGAACGCCTGTTGCGCGCATACGCAGCGCTACTCGAGCGCCCCGACAGTGCAACACTGGGATGGTGTGCCTGCAACCTCGGAAACCTGGACTGGGCAAGAGGGCAACTAAAATCTGCGATGGCACGCTACTCCGAGGCGCTGGTGTCTGCCCGACGCTCTGGTGACAGGGAGCTTGCTGCTACTGCTCTGAAGAATCAGGGAATCATTCAGCGCCAGCAATGTCGTTGGCGACTAGCGATTGAGTGCCTCGCTGATTCAAGAGAAGCGTGGCAAGGGATCGAGAATCCAACTGAATCCGGACACCTTGATCGAGCGCTTTCGTTGGTTAGCCTGAAGATGGGCAGACTCGAAGCGGTACATGAGTTGAGCCGCGAAGCCCTCAAACGAGTGAATCCGGATGAGCCTGCCCACTTCGAGAGCTTGTGGATCTTGACTCGAGGTCTTGCCGCGCTTCACGGGGGCGACATATCCGCTGCCAATGCGGATTTTGAGAGTGTGTCCAAAGCCAGTCGCGTGTCGACGACGACACGCCCCGCCCTCCTCGCTGCCGAATTCCTCGGCGACATCCATCTCGAGCAGGGCGAGGCGGCCGAGGCGCTGCGGCATTACGACGAAGTGTGGCCGAAGGCGATGGCGCTGGTGCCGAAGGGCGACATCGTGGCGGAGCTGCGGCGGCGCCGCGCGGAGTGCTACTTGCTGCTCGGTCGCAACGACGAGGCCTACGCCGCGGCGGCCGAGGGGCTGGCCCACTGCCGCGAACTCGGCGACCGCTACGAGGAAGCCGCGACGTACCGCGTGATGGCGCTCAGCGCCGCGGCGGTGGGGAAGGCCGCGGAAGCGCGGCAGCACTTCACCCAGGGCTTCGCCTACTACGAGGACATCGAGACGCCCTACGAATGGGGCAAGCTCTGGATGGCCTACGGCGACTGGCTCGGCGGGCCTCACGCGGGGCACTTCGCGGATCGCGCGGGCGCGCGCGAGGCCTACCTCGCCGCCCGGGACCATTTCGCGGGCATGGGAGCGCGCGCCAAGCTCGCCGTGGCCGAGGCGCGACTCGCTCGGATGACGGAGCCGGCATCGGGTGCCCGCGAGTCGGCCACGATCGCCGCGGAGCACGGGGAGTCTGCGAATCCGGCCGCCGGTTTCGCGCAGGGGCCGGTCTCGATCATTCGCCGCGCGCCTCGCCGTCCCGTCGGGAAAAGCGCGCTGGACGAGCGATCCGAGGCGGCATGGCGCGACTGGTACCTCGTGACGCGCTGCGAGCCCTTCCTCGACCTCCTGGATCGCGCGGCGAAGCTCGCGAAGTCCGAGGTCTCGATCCTGATCACCGGCGAGACGGGGACGGGGAAGGAGTTGATCGCCGCCGGCATGCACCGGTTCTCGGGCCTTTCCGGCGGCTACGTGCCGATCAACTGCGCGGCGGTGCCCAAGGAAATGATCGAGAGCGAGTTGTTCGGCCACGTGCGCGGCGCCTTCTCGGGCGCGGTCGCGGAGCGCGCGGGGCTGGTCGAGGCCGCGGCCCGGGGCACGCTCTTCCTCGACGAGGTGGGCGAGATGTCCGAGGCGATGCAGGCCAAGATGCTGCGCTTTCTCGAGAGCGGGGAGTACCGCCGCGTGGGCGAGAGCGTTAACCGCCACGTGAAGACCCGGCTGATCGCGGCGACGAACGTCTCGCGCGACCAGCTCTCGAAGGGGGAGAGCTTCCGCGGCGACCTCTACTGGAGGCTGGGGCAGAGCTTCCTCGACGTGCCCGCGCTCCGGCACCGGAAGGGCGACATCCCGCTCCTGCTCGAGCATTTCCTCCGCATGGAAGCCTCCAAGATGGGCAAGCCGAAGCTCGCGATCGGCGAGGCGGCGCTGGCGCAGCTCACGGACTACTCGTGGCCCGGCAACATCCGCGAGCTGATCGGCGTGATGCGGCGCGCGGTGGCGCTCGCCGAGAGCCGCATCGAGCCCGAGCACCTGGACCTTTCGCCGGCGAGCGAGGTCGCCGTGACGCTCACCGAGGAACTGGCCGCCACCGAGCGAACCAAGCTCGCGCGCGCCATGCGCGAGAACAAGAACTCCCCGACGCTCGCGGCCCGCGCCCTCGGCATCCCGCGGACCACGCTGGTGATGAAGCTCAAGCGCTTCGGCCTGCGCTAGCGCGACTCCATCTCCCGACTCCATCCAAGGCGAATTCGGCCTCGCGAGGCTGTAAAGCACGCTTGACAGCCTGTAAAGCAACCTTTACAGTGATCCCCGTCGCGGGTTCTTTCGCACGGCGCCGCGGCCGCGGCTCGAACCTCGGGGAGGGGCTCATGAATTCGACGAACGATACGATCGGAAACTCCAGGCCGAACGTCTGGCTGCTCTGCGGCGTTCTGCTCGTCGTGGTGGCGGCGTCGGTCTGGGTGGGGCGGCCCGCCTCGCATGAGGCCGCCTTGATGTCGGCCCTGGTCAGTTCGGCCGGCACGTTCGCGATGGCGTGGCTGGTGTCACGCCATGCGGGCGAGCGGCGCTGGGCGTGGTGGGCCACGGCGGGCGTGATGTCGGCGGTGCTGCTCACCGGCACGCTCGTCGCCCCCTCGGGCGCGGGCAAGCGGGTTCAGATGACGGCGTGGATGCTGCCGTGGTTCCTGATGATCATGGGAACCACGCCCCGCGGCCGTGCGCGCTGGTGCGACCCGGTCACCGCCAAGGGCAGCTGGACGATGGTGCTCACGGGGTTCGCGGTGTCGCTGATCCTCGTCGGGTCGGGAATCCTCGCGCACCTCTTCTAGCGCCCGGCTTCGGCGAAGCCGCCGGATGGTGCGACGGCGGGCGCGAGGTGATCGCGCCCGCCGTTCGCCGTTGCCGCCGCGGGGCCCGCACGCGTGGAGCCTGCTCGCCGCCGCGCGCCTCCTCTAGGGCACCGCGTTCCCGCTCGCGGACGACGGGCCCGAGCCCGGTCCCGCGTTCTTCACGTACCGGTCGAACCACTCGATGGCCCGCGCCCAGTAGTCGAGCACCGTCTCCTTCGACGCCGGCCCGTGGTCCTCGAACGGGTACTGCACCAGCGTGACGGTCTTCCCCATGCCGTTCAGCGCCTCGTACATGCGGTCGCTCTGCATGGGATGGGTGCCCACGTTGGTGTCGTCGAGGTTGTGCATCAGCAGCAGCGGCTCGTTGATCTGGTCGGCGTACATGAACGGCGACATCTGGAGGTAGGTCTCGCGGGCCTGCCAGAGCGTGCGCTCCTCGGCCTGGAAGGTGAACGGGGTGAGCGTGCGGTTGTAGGCGCCGTCGCTCGCCACGCCGGCCCGGAAGAGGTCGGTGTGGGCGAGCATGTTGGCGGTCGAGAACGCCCCGTAGCTGTGCCCGCCGACGCCGATCCGGCCGCGGTCGGTGAAGCCGCGCTTCACGCACTCGTCCACGGCGGCCTGCGCGCTCATCCGGATCTGCTCGACGTACTGGTCGTTCGTGCCCACCACCGCGATGTCCGGGTACACGACGCAGTAGCCCTGCGTCACCAGCACCTCGGGGTTGAGCGGGCTCTGGGACGGGAACCGGTTCGGCGAGCGGCGGTTCTGCGAGGCGGCCGCGGCCGAACGGTAGTCGTTGGGATAGATCCAGAACACGGTGGGGAGCGGCTTGCCCTCGGTCCAGTCGGGAGGCAGCACCGCTTCCGCGTTGAGGCTCACGCCGTCGGGCCGCGCGAACTGGAACTGCACGCGCCGCGCGGCGGTGAGCGCCGGCGCCGGGTCCGCGTAGTCGGTGATGCGGGCGCCGGACTTCTTTCCCGCCTGCCGCAGCCAGTAGTTGCGCGGTTCGCGGTTCGACTCGCGCGAGGTGACGAAGCGCTTCGCTTCTTCGTCGAGCAGCACCACCACCGGCTCGAGGTGCGTCGCCTCGCTCTCGTAGAGGCGAGCGGCCTTGAGCGTGGCGAGATGGACGCGGTCGAGGAACGGCCGCTGGCCCTCCTTGCGGAAGCCGGGGCCCGCCAGATAGATCGCCTCGCCCTTCCGGTCGGTCCACAGCACGTCCTGGTGGCGCACGCGGCGCGTGAGCGGGTTGCCGGGGTTGTCGTACACGCCCTCGGTCGAGCGCAGCGTCATCACGTTCGTGACGGCGGGAGCGTTGACGTCGAGCCACAGGCGGCGCTCGACGCGGCGCGGGTCGTAGGAGGCGCGCAGGGCGAGCCGGCCGGTCTCGCCGATCCACGCCATCTGCGAGAACTGCATGTCGGGTGACGTGGTGACGACCTGCGCCTCGCCGGTGAACGGCTCGGCGAGGCGCATGAGGCGGTCGATCCCGGGCTGGGCCAGGGTCGTGTCCTTCACGGCCTTCATGGGTTCGGCGCCGGGCGTGTCCTGCCAGGAGAAGAAGTAGAGCGCCCGGCCGTCGGGCGACCACTCCGCGTCGCGCGGGCCGAGGGGGGCGACGCTCGAGATCGCGCTCCGGTCGTTGAGCGGCGACTCGCCGACGCGGGCCGCGAGCGAGCCGTCGGCCTTCCAGACCTCGACGCTGGTGGGGAAGAGGTAGAAGGGGAACCCGAGCGGCATGCCCGCGATGCGCTCGACCAGGATGTGCCGCTCGTCGGGAGACAGCGTCCAGCCGCGGATCATCGCGGCCGCGCCCAGCGTGCGCGGGCTGGCCACCCCGTCGGCGGGCACGCGCACCAGCTGCGTGCTCAGGTAGTACGCGAAGCGGTCCTGGTCGCTCGCCGACTTGAGCACGTCGCGCGAGGTCCGCTGGGCGGCCGCGCGGCCGGTGCCGACCCGCACCTGCGGGCCGCTCGGAACGGGGTTGGGATCGGCGAGCCCGAGCTGCGGCGACGGCAGCGCGGCGCAGTAGATCTCCGAGTCGTCGTTGCTCCACTCGATCTGGGCGAACAGCACGGCGTTGAGCTTGATCCGGGGGATCTTGCGGGCGGCCCCGGTCGCGGCCTCCACGATCCACAGGTCGGCGCCGCCCCGGGCCAGCACGGCGCACGCGACGCGCTTGCCGTCGTTCGACCACTTCGCCGAGACCACGCGGGCGTCGGCGGGAAGCTGCGCCTTCACCTTCGCGCCCCCGCCCAGCGGCGCGATCGAGAACCCGTTCGCCGCGAACTTGATGAGCTGCCGGTTGGCCCGCAGGGTCGGGAGGATCTCGAGCCCGGCCAGTTTCTCGACCGGCTCCGCCAGCGAGGCGATCGGGATGAGGGAGGGCAGCTCGGGAACGATCATGCGTGCGCCGTCGCGCGAGATCTCGGGCGTCCCGCGCGGAAGCCGCGGCGCGTTGAGGATGTCCCCGACGGGCGGGGGAGGCGTGCGGTACGGGGTGTCCTGCGCGTGCGCCGGCGGCGCGGGCGGCGCGAACAGGCCGAGCGCGCAGGCGAGCGTGAGGGCGGCGGGAGCCGCGAACGGGCGTGAGCGGGCCATGGAAGCCTCCGGGGGAGAACGTTCGACGACAGGCGGCCGGAGCTTACAACCGCGGCCCGCGACCGGGCCACCGCGCGTCGCGGTTTCGCCGTTGACGCCCCGGCCCCTCCGCGGCCACCCTCACCCCATGCCCACGCTCGCCTGCCACCTGTGCGGCGCCCCGCTCGACGTGAACGAGCCGGTCGCCCGCGACGCCGAGTGCCCGGCGTGCGGGGGAGACGTGCGCTGCTGCCGCAACTGCCGCCACTACGACGAGCGCTACAACAACGCGTGCACCGAGACCGAGGCCGATCCGGTGCCCGAGAAGGCCCGCAGGAACTTCTGCGAGTTCTTCTACTTCAGCCGCGACCCCGTCGCGAAGCCGGGCGCGGCCCCGTCGCGGTCGGGCGACGCGCGCGCGAAGCTCGAGGCGCTCTTCGGCGGCGGCGCGGCCAGGCCCGCGGCCGGTTCGGACGCACGCGCGAAGCTCGACGCGCTGTTCCGGAAGCCGGAAGAACCGCCGAAGTAGCCCCGCGCCCGCCGCCGGTGACGCGGGGTCGAAGTCAAGCCGCGGCCGCGTGGAACGCGGGTTCCGCGCGTTGACACCCGCTTCCCGCGCTGGGTAACGTGCCCGGTCCCACCTGCACTCCCCGGAGGACCGCGCGTGATTCGCAGCATGACGGGCTACGGCTCCGCCGACATCGAGCGGAACGGCCAGCGTCTCGAAGCCGAGATCCGGTCGGTCAATCACCGCTACTGCGAGGTCTCGCTGCGCGCCCCCAAGATCGTGGGGCTGTTCGAGGACCAGATCCGGCAGCTGGTCCAGGAGCGGTACTCGCGCGGGAAATTCAACCTCACCATCACGTGGGGAGGCGCCGGCGAATCCGGCGAGGTGCTCAAGCTCAACGAGGCGGTGGCCGACCGCTACGTCGCCCTGTTCCGGCAACTCGAGAGCCGCTACCAGGTGAATTCGTCCCTGGACGTCCGCACGCTGGCCACGCTCCCCGACGTGTTCACGTGGGAGCACTCGGCGCTCAGCGACGAGGAAACCTGGGAGCTGGTGAAGTCCGTGGTCAACAAGGCGTGCGACAACATGAGCGCCATGAAGGAGCGCGAGGGCCAGGCCCTGGCGCGCGACTTCGACCACCGGCTGAAGCTCGTGCGCACCGAACTCGACAAGGTGGTCGAGCGCGCTCCGTCGCGCCCGCAGGAGGCCAAGGAGCGCCTGATGGGCCGGCTCAAGGCCCTGCTCGACGACGTCGAGATGGATCCGGCGCGCGTGGCGCAGGAGATCGCGCTCATGGCGGACCGGCTGGACTGCACCGAAGAGTGTGTGCGCCTCTCGGCGCATCTCGACCAGTTCCGCCACCTGATCGAGGGCAGCGAGCTGGCCGGCCGCAAGCTCAACTTCCTGCTTCAGGAGATGAACCGCGAGGCCAACACCATCGGCTCCAAGTCGAACGACGTCGAGATCACGAGGGCCGTCATCGTGATCAAGGAAGAGATCGAGCGCCTGCGCGAGCAGGTGCAGAACGTGGAGTGAGCGTGCAGGTGCCGGAATCCGCGCCGTCCGCGGCGATCCCTTTCCGCTTCCATCCGGGAGGCTTCCTGCTCGTGCTCTCGGGCCCTTCGGGGGCGGGCAAGGGGACGCTGGTGGACCGGCTGGTCGCCGCGCGCCCCGAGTGCACGTTCGCGATCTCCTCGACCACGCGGCCGCGCCGCTCCACCGAGGCGGACGGCGTGCAGTACGAGTTCGTGACCCGCGACGAGTTCGAGCGGCGGCGCGCCGCCGGATACTTCCTCGAGTGGGCGGAAGTGCACGGCCACCTCTACGGCACCCCGATGAAGTTCGTGGACGACAACATCGCCGCGGGCCGGGTCGTGGTGCTCGACGTGGACGTGCAGGGCGGCGCCAGCGTTCGCCGCGCGCGGCCCGACGCGGTCTCGATCTTCATCTACCCGCCCTCGGTGAACGCGCTGCGCCAGCGGCTGCTCAAGCGGGCGACCGACGCCCCCGACGTGGTGGAGCGCCGTCTCGGCAACGCGCCGGGAGAGCTGGCGGAATACCGCCACTACGATTATCTGGTGATGAACGACGATCTCGAGCAGGCGAGTCACGCCTTGCTCTCGATTCTGGATGCGGAGCGCGCCCGGGTGCGGCGGCTCCGGCCCACGGCCGAGGATGGCTCCACCTCTGAAGGCGAAGGGAGAACGAAGTGACCAAACTGGCTTCTCTGGTTCCGGTGCTGGGCAAGAGCAAGTACGAGACCGCGATCGTCGCGGCGCGCGAGGCGCGCCGGCTGAACGACTGGTCGCGGCAGTCGGGCCAGCCGGTGCCCGGCAAGGTGACGTCGGTCGCGCTCGAGCGTGCGGTCCGCGGCGAAGTCGCCTACGGCTACGAGGACGGCACGCAGGCCTGATCGGATGCTTCGTGGTCGCGTGGTGGTGGTGGGGGTGTCGGGAGGGATCGCCGCCTACAAGGCGTGCGAGCTGGTCCGTGCCCTGAAGTCCCGCGGCGCGTCGGTGATCGTGGTGATGACGCCGGCCGCCGCGGAGTTCGTGACGCCCCTCACGTTCCAGGTGCTGTCCGGGAACCCCGCGGTGACGACGCTGTGGGGGGACCAGGGGCCGCGTTTCGACTTGCCCGAAACCGCGCGTGGCCGCGTGCGCGGCAAGGTCGGTCACGTGGACGTGGCGGAGGCCGCCGACGCGCTGGTGCTGGCGCCGGCGACCGCCGACCTGATGGCGCGCCTGGTGCACGGTTCCGCGCCCGACGCGCTCACCACGGTGGCGCTTGCCTCGCGGGCCCCGATGCTCGTGTGCCCGGCGATGGACCTCGAGATGTGGCGGCAGCCCGCCACCCAGGAAAACGTCTCGCGACTTCGCGCGCGGGGCGCCACGATCGTGGGTCCCGCCAGCGGGCCGCTCGCCTCGGGGCTCGACGGCCCGGGGCGGCTCGCGGATCTGGACGAGATCCTCGGCGCGCTGGAACGCGTGCTGGTGCGCCGGGCCTCGATGGCGAAGACCCGCGTGCTCATCACCGCCGGGCGCACCGAGGAGCCGCTCGACCCGGTGCGCGTCCTCACCAACCGTTCGTCCGGCCGCATGGGCGTGGCGCTCGCCGAGGCCGCGCGCGACCGCGGGGCCGAGGTGACGCTGGTGGCGGGACCGATGAGCGTGCCGGCCCCCGACGGGGTCACCCACGTGCCGGTGACGACGGCGGCCGAGATGATGGCGGCCGTCGCCGCGGCGTCCCCGAAGGCGGACGTCACGATCGCCGCCGCGGCGGTCGCCGACTATCGCCCGGCGAAGGCGCGGAGCGAGAAGATCAAGCGCGGGACGGCGCGGCTGTCGCTCGAACTGGAGCCCAACCCGGACGTGCTGGCGAGCGCGGCGGCGAAGCGGAAGCCCGGCCAGACGTTCGTCGGGTTCGCGCTCGAGACCTCGCGCGGGGTCGCCAACGCGCGGGCCAAGCTCGCGAAGAAGGGGCTCGACCTGGTGGTGCTCAACTCGCCCGAGGCGGGGATCGGCGGCGACTCGAACGTGGTGACGCTGGTGGAGCGCGGCGGCGCGAAGAAGCTGCCGAGGCTCAGCAAGCGCGAGGTGGCCGAGGCGGTGCTGGACCGGGTGCTGGAGCTGCAGGCCCGGGCGGCGCGGCCGGGTCCGGCCGGTTCCCGCCGCCGCTCGAAGGTGGCGGCCCGGCGGACCGGCGGTGGACCCGCCCGGGCGCGGAGGACCGGCAAGTGAACGAACGCGATCCGCGCGAGGAGCTCGCCCACATCACGCGCACGCTGAGGCGCGTGATCGAACGCGAGCGCCCGGACGGCGAGCTGCTGGTCCGGAGCGCCCTCGTCGCCTCGCGCGCAGGGGTGGCCCCGGCCCCGGGCGCGGCTCCCGTGCTCCCGCTGCCGTCGCACCACGATCCGCTCCATTCCAACCGGCCCGAGGAGCGCGAGGCGATCCACGCCGCCGCGCTGCCCGTGCTCGAAGCGGTCGCCGCCGAGGCCCGCGCCTGCCGCAAGTGCGGCCTGTGCGAGACCCGCACCCGCGCCGTTCCCGGCACCGGCTCGGCGCGCACCGGCATCGTGTTCGTGGGAGAAGCCCCGGGCGCCGACGAGGACGCCCAGGGCGAACCCTTCGTCGGGCGCGCGGGCAAACTGCTCACCGACATCATCGCGGGCATGGAGAAGCGGCAGCTGCTTCCCGGCATCCCGCTCAATCGCGAAACGGTCTACATCTGCAACGTGCTCAAGTGCCGTCCGCCCGAGAACCGGAATCCGCTTCCCCACGAGATCGAACAGTGCTCTCCTTACCTCCACCGGCAGCTCGAGGCCCTGCGGCCCCGGATCATCTGCTGCCTCGGCAAGTTCGCCGCCGAACTGCTGGTGGGCGTGAAGGGCACGATTCGCGACATGCGGGGCAAGGTCTACCGGTACAAGGGCGCCCGGCTCATCGTGACGTATCATCCGGCCGCGATCCTGCGGAGCCCGAACCAGTACCGGGCCCCGGTCTGGGAAGACATGCAGTTCCTGGCGCGGGAGTACCTCGCGGATTGACGGCCGGGCGCGCGCCCCGGCGGCGCGCGGGAAGGGATTCGACATGACCGACGTTCTTCCGGCGGCGCGAGCCGTCACGCACGAGGGGCCCGCCCCGCCGCAGGCGCTCGACGCCGAGCGCGCCGTGCTCGCGGCGCTGCTTCTCGACAGCGAATTCTCGGGCCTCGCGATCGAGAAGCTGCCCTCGGCCGCCTTCTACCGCGGCGCGCACCAGCGCATCTACGAGGCGATCCTCGGGATCTACAACCGCGGCGAGAAGGCCGATCTCATCACGCTCACCGAGGAGCTGCGCAAGCGCGGCGAGCTCGAGGCGGTGGGCGGTCCCCCGGCGCTCGCGCAGCTTCTCGACGTGGCGACCGCGACCGCCAACTTCGAGCAGCACGTGAAGCTGATCCACGGCAAGGCGGTGCTGCGCGGCCTGATCCGGGCCGCGACCGAGATCCAGCAGGAGTGCTACGCGGGGGGCGACGAGACCGGCAACATCCTCGACCGCGCCGAGCAGCGCATCTTCGCCATCACCGACACGCAGGTGCGCCAGGGGTTCGTGGCGCTCCGCGACCTGATCTCGCCGACCTTCAAGCGCATCGACGAGCTGTCGCAGCGCCGCGTGCGCGTCACCGGCGTGCCGACCGGCTTCGACGACCTCGACGAGAAGACCGCCGGGTTCCAGAAGGGCGACCTCATCATCATCGCGGGCCGCCCGGCCATGGGGAAGAGCAGCTTCGCCGTGAACATCGCCGAGAACGCCGCGATCGCCCACAACATCCCGGTCGCCCTGTTCTCGCTGGAAATGAGCAGCGACCAGCTGGCGATGCGCATGCTCTGCTCGCAGGGCGAAGTGGACCTCGGCAAGGTGCGCTCGGGGTTCTTGGGCAAGGAGGACTATCCGGCGCTCCAGACCGCCGCGGGCAAGCTCTACGGTGCGCCCATCATGCTCGACGATTCGCCGTCGCTGAACGTGTTCGAAATCCGCGCCAAGTGCCGGCGCCTCAAGTCGGAAGGCAAGCTCGGGCTGGTGGTGATCGACTACCTCCAGCTGATCCGTCCGGCCGGCCGCGCCGAGAACCGCGTGCAGGAGATCTCGCAGATCACGCGCGCCCTCAAGGCGCTCGCCAAGGAGCTCGAGGCGCCGATCGTGGCGCTCTCGCAGCTCTCGCGGGCGGTCGAGCAGCGGCACGCCGGAGACAAGCGGCCCCAGCTCTCCGACCTGCGCGAATCGGGCAGCGTCGAGCAGGACGCCGACCTCGTGATGTTCGTGTTCCGCGAGGAGTACTACAAGCCGGACGACCCGAACCTGAAGGGGCTCGCCGAGATCATCATCGGCAAGCAGCGAAACGGCCCCACCGGCACGGTGAAGCTCTCGTTCAAGCGGGAGTGCACCAAGTTCCTGCCCTACACGCCCATCGCGCCCGTGGACTTCGGCCCCAACTTCTGACCGATGCCCGAAGCTCTCGCGCTCCGCGGCGTGCGCTACCTGCGCCGCCGGGCGCTCGACGGGGTGGCCGAGGTCGGCCGGGTCACGCTGCTGGTCGGCGAAACCGTGCGGCTGCTCGGCCCCGGACTGCGCTCGTTCCGCCTCGTGACCCGGCAGATGGCCGCGATCGGCGTGAACTCGCTGGGACTCGTGGTGGTGGTCAGCATCTTCACCGGCGGCGTGGCGGCGGTGCAGGCCGCCTACCAGTTCTCGAACGTCGTCCCGCTCAAGTACATCGGATCGGTGATCCTGCGCTCGGTGGTGATCGAGCTGGGCCCGGTGCTCACGGCGCTGGTGGTGGGCGGGCGCGTCGGCGCCTCGATCGCGGCGGAGATCGGCACCATGAAGGTGACCGAGCAGGTGGACGCGCTGCGCGCCATGGCGGTGAACCCGGTCCGCTTCCTGGTGGTGCCGCGGGTCGTGTCGGCGATCGTGATGCTCCCGGTGCTCACCATCTTCGCCAACGCCATCGCGATCTTCGGCGGCTTCGTGGTCTCGGTCACCACGGTCGGCGTGACGCCGCACGTCTACGTCTCGGGGCTCAAGGATTTCTTCTACCTCAAGGACCTGTTCTCGGGCCTGCTCAAGGCGGTGTTCTTCGGGGCCAGCATCGGCTGGATGGGCTGCTACCACGGCTTCCAGACCGAGGGCGGCGCCGAGGGCGTGGGCCTCGCCACCACGCGCGCCGTGGTGTCGTCGTGCGTGCTGGTGCTCGTCATCGACTACGTGCTCGCCAACGTGCTGTTCCGGGTGATCTTCGCCTGATGATCCGGATCCGCGGTCTCGCCAAGCGGCTCGGCAGCCGGCAGGTGCTGGAAGGGCTCGACCTCGAGATCGAGCGCGGAGAGACCCTCGTGATCATGGGCCGGAGCGGCACCGGCAAGAGCGTCCTGCTCAAGCACGTCATCGGGCTGATGACACCCGACGCGGGCTCCATCGAGATCGACGGGGTGGAACTGGTGGGTCTGCCGGAGCGGGAGCTGGACGAGCTGCGGCAGCGCTTCGGCATGCTGTTCCAGGGCGCCGCGCTGTTCGACTCGCTCTCGGTCGGCGAAAACCTGGCGCTCCCGCTCCGCGAGCACACCGCGCTCGCGGAAGCCGAGATCCGGACACGGGTGGCGGAGCGCCTCGAGTGGGTGGGGCTCTCGGGCATCGAGGACATGAAGCCGGCCTCGCTCTCGGGCGGCATGCGCAAGCGCGTGGGGCTCGCGCGCGCCATCGTGATGGATCCGCAGATCGTCCTCTACGACGAACCCACCACCGGGCTCGACCCGATCATGGCGGACGTGATCGACCGCCTGATCCGCGACATGCAGGGCCGTCTCGGCGTGACCTCGCTGGTCGTGACCCACGACATGCCGAGCGCCTTCAAGGTGGCCGACCGCATGGCCCTCCTCCACGACGGCCGCGTGGTATTCCTTGGGACCGTCGAAGAGGTCCGCACCACCCGGGATCCGCTGGTCCGGCAGTTCGTCGAGGGCTCGAGCGAGGGGCCGATCCGTCCGGTCTAGGCCGGGAGCGGCCCGCGGCGCCGCGCGCCGGGTCCGCGGCCGGAGTCACGAAGGAGGCACATGAGTCGCAGAACCGAGATCCAGGTGGGCCTCACGGTGCTCGCCGCGCTGGCGATCCTGGTGTGGGGCGTGGTCTGGCTCAAGGAGCTGTCGGTGACGCGCCACCAGCGCGTCTGGCGCGTGCACTTCCCTCAGACCGGGGGGCTCGCCGCGGCCGACGAAGTGCAGGTCAACGGCATCCGGCGGGGGGACGTCCAGAAGGTGGACCTGGTCCCCGACGGGGTGATCGTGAACCTCGTGCTGTCCTCCGACCTCCAGCTCACGCGCGACTGCGACGTCTCGATCCGGAACGTCGGCATGATGGGGGAGAAGGTGATCGCGGTGACGCTGCGGTCCACCGGCGATCCCTACACCGAGCGCGACACCATTCGCGGCGTGTACGAGATGGGCCTGCCCGAGGTCGCGGCCGGGCTCGGCGGCACGGTGGGCTCGATCGCCACCCTCGCGACCCAGCTCGAGAGCGTGGCGAGCACCCTCAGCGAGGACGGCAACTTCACCGAGACGCTCAAGAACTTCCGGGCGGCGAGCGAGGACCTGCGCCGCATGGCGGCGGACAGCCGCACCTCGCTCAAGACCATCACGGCCGATCTCGGCGCGACCGCCCGCACCGCGCGCACGCTCACCGCCGACCGCGAAGCGGAGTTGAAGCGCGCGCTCGACCATTTCGCCTCGTCGGCCGAAAAGCTCGACCGGCTCTCGGGACGCCTCGACTCGCTGCGCGCGAGCCTCCAGAGCGTGAGCGGCAAGCTCGACCGCGGCCAGGGCACCCTCGGCAAGCTCGTCAACGACGACCGGATGTACGACGAGACCCGCGCCGCGATCGGCGAGCTCAAGGCGCTGATCGCCGACATCAAGGCCAATCCGAAGAAGTACCTGACGGTGAAGATATTCTAGGATTCCGCGCGGCCGGGCGACGCGCCCGTCCGGCAGGGCATCGGGCCGGCGGCCCGCAACCCGCCCCCGGGGAGAAACGAGAGATGGCGAAGGCGGCGAAGCCCCACTTCTTCTGCACCAGCTGCGGACACGAGGAGGCGAAGTGGTTCGGGCGCTGCTCGGCGTGCGGCGCCTGGAACAGCGCGGCCGAGGCGCCGGCCGCGGTCCCCGCCGCGAAGGGTGGCGCTTCCCGCGGCGGGGGTGCGGCGCGCGCGCGGTGGGCGCCGGCCGCGGGCTCCGCGCCCACCGGGCGCTCCAGCGCCGGGGTCGCCGCGGGATTCTCCGCCGGGCCCCGCCCGCTCGCCGAAGTCGAGGCCGCCGACGTGCCGCGGGTCACGACCGGGCTCGCCGAGATGGACCGGGTGCTCGGGGGAGGCGTGGTTCCCGGTTCGCTCATTCTGGTCGGCGGGGATCCCGGGATCGGCAAGAGCACGCTCCTGCTCCAGCTGGCGCGGCGCCTCGCCGCCGACGGCCACCGCGTGCTCTACGTTTCGGGCGAGGAGAGCGAGCGCCAGGTGCGGCTGCGCGCCGAGCGGCTGGGCGAAATCCCCGGGTCCCTGCTCCTCTACTGCGAGACCGAGATCGAGACGGTGCTCGACGCCGCCTCGCGGGTCGCGCCCCACGTGATGATCGCGGACTCGGTGCAGACCCTGACGCGCGGCGACCTCGAAGGCGGCCCCGGCAGCGTCACGCAGGTGCGCGAGTGCGGGCTCTCGCTCATGCACTACGCCAAGGCCACCGGGACCGCCGTGTTCCTGGTGGGCCACGTCACCAAGGACGGCGCGGTCGCGGGCCCGCGCGTGCTCGAGCACATGGTGGACGCGGTGCTCTACCTCGAGGGCGAACGCTACCAGCACTACCGCGTGCTGCGGGCCGCGAAGAACCGATTCGGCGCCACCCACGAGCTGGGCGTGTTCGAGATGACCGACGCCGGGCTGCGCGAGGTGGCGAATCCCAGCGAGGCGTTCCTGTCGCGCGGGGCCGCGGGCGGCTCCGACTCCCCCGGGTCGGCGGTGGTGGCGAGCCTCGAGGGTTCGCGCCCGCTGCTGGTCGAGGTGCAGGCGCTGGTCTCGACGTCCTTCTACGCCACGCCCCAGCGCGTGACCAACGGCTTCGACTCGAAGCGGCTGGCGGTGCTGCTCGCGGTGCTCGAACGGCGGGTGGGCCTGCGCCTCGGCCGGCACGACGTGTTCGTGACCGTGACGGGCGGCATCTCGCTCGACGAGCCGGGTACCGATCTCGGCGTGGCGCTCGCCGTGGCGTCGTCGTTCCGGAGCCGCCCGGTGCTGCCGGGCACCGTCGCGATCGGCGAGGTGAGCCTGTCGGGCGACCTGCGCCGGGCCTCGCGCCTCGAGACAAGAGTGCACGAGGCGGCGCGCCTCGGCTTCGCGCGGGCCGGGGTGCCGTCGGCGCAGGCGGTGGGGCTCAAGGGAGCGTCGCTCGAGGTGGTGCCCCTCGCGACCCTGGCCGAGGCCATCGAACGTCTGCTCGGGGAGAAGGTGACGCCGCCCGCGCGGAACGCCGCCACGGGCGGACGCGGGGCTCCGGGCGCCGGGCCGCGTCCCGAGGGCCACATCGCGGGCCGGATCCGCGAGGACGCCCGCGCGCGGCGGCCCGCGGCGGCGCTCCCGCGGGGCGGAGCGGACGCGCCGGACGGCGGTCGCGGCGGCGAGGAACCCGGGGCGTGAACGGCGCTGCGCCTCCGCTCCACGCGAGCGCCCAGAAGGTGCAGGACGCGATCCGCGCTCGCGGCTTCGCGTACGAGGTCTTCGAGCTCCAGGTGCCGGTGCGCACCTCCGCCGACGCGGCGCGCGAGGTGGGCTGCGACGTCGCGCAGATCGCCAAGTCCATCGTGTTCCGCGCCGCGGACGGGCGCGGTGTGCTGGTGATCGCGAGCGGCGCCAACCGCGTGAACGAGGCCGCGGTGGCCGCGCTGATCGGGCAGCCGATCGGCCGGGCCACGCCCGACTTCGTGCGCGAGGTCACGGGCTACGCGATCGGCGGCATCCCGCCGCTCGGCCACGCCACCGAGATGGTCACGCTGGTGGACGAAGACCTGCTCGCGCTCGAAGCGGTGTGGGCGGCGGCCGGGCACCCGAACGCCCTGTTTCGCCTCGATCCGCCCGACCTGCCGCGGCTCTCGGGCGGCCGCGTGGCGAGGGTGTCGTGAGCGTCGCCGCGATCCTGCTGTGCGCGGGGAAGGGCGAACGGCTCGGGCTCGGCGTGGACAAGGCCCTGGCGCCGCTCGCCGGGCGCCCGCTGTTCACGTGGAGCCTCGAGGCGCTCGAACGCTGCGACGCCGTGGACGCGATCGTGATGGTGGGGCCCTCGGCGAAGCTCCGCGACCTGCTCGCGGCGAGCGGGCTCGCGCCGCGCAAGATCCTGGCGTGGAGCGAGGGCGGCAAGGAGCGCCAGCACTCGGTGGCGCGCGGGCTCCACCCGCTCCCCGGGGACGTCACGCACGTCGCGGTGCACGACTGCGCGCGCGCGCTGGTCGAGCCGGCGCTGGTCGCGCGCGTGATCGCCGACGCCCGGACCCACGGCGCGGCGCTGGCGGCGGTGCCGGTGGAGGACACGCTGAAGCGCGTGAGCCTCGGGGTGGTCGAGCAGACCGTGCCGCGCGCCGGGCTGTGGCGCGCGCAGACGCCGCAGGCGTTCCGCCGCGACTGGCTGCTGGCGGCCCACGAGGCGGCGGGCGCGACGGTGGCGACCGACGACGCCGCGCTGGTCGAGGCCCTCGGGCACCGCGTGCGGATCACTCCCGGCGATCCCATGAACCTGAAGATCACGACGCCCGACGACCTCCGGCTGGCCGAGGCCTGGTTGCGGTCGCGGGCGGAGAGCCGCTAGAAGGAAGCACGCGCCGCGCGCCGCGGCGGGTCCTGCACGAGGGGAGGGAGTGGGGATGGCGATCCGCACCGGAATCGGCTACGACATCCATCGCACGGCCGCGGGCCGGCCGCTGGTGCTGGGCGGCGTGCGGATCGAGAGCCCCTTCGGCCTCGTCGGCCACAGCGACGCCGACGTGCTGCTGCACGCGATCGGCGACGCGCTGCTCGGCGCCGCCGCGCTCGGCGACCTCGGGGATCACTTCCCGCCCGGCGACCCGCGCTGGAAGGACGCCTCGAGCCTCGAGATCCTCGGCCTGATCCGCGCGCTCGCCGAGGGGCGCGGCTACCGGGCGACGTTCGTGGACGCCACGCTGCTGGCCGAGGCGCCGAAGATCGCCCCGCACCGGCAGGCGATGCGCGTGAACATCGCGCAGGCGCTGCGCCTCGGGATCGCCGAGGTGTCGGTCAAGGCCACGACGAACGAGACGCTCGGCGCGATCGGCCGCGGCGAAGGCATCGCCGCGATGGCGGTGGTGACGGTCGAGAAGGTTTGAGGGCGCGCGGCGGCCGGCCCGGACCTCCCGGGTGCGCGGTCCCTCCGCCGGATCCGCCCCGCGGAGGCTCCTCGTGAAGATCGAATCGGTCGAGTTCGTGCTCAGCGCGGGCGGCGCCGGGGAGTGCCCCACCGGGAACCGGCCCGAGATCGCCGTCTCCGGGCGGTCCAACGTGGGGAAGTCCTCGCTCCTCAACTCGCTGCTCGGCCGGAAGCGCCTCGTGAAGGTTTCGAGCATTCCGGGGAAGACCCAGCGGCTGAACTATTTCCTCGTCAACGGAGGCTTCCACCTCGTGGACCTGCCGGGCTACGGATACGCGAAGGCCCCGGCCTCGGCCCAGAACCAGTGGCGGCGGATGATGCGCGAGTACCTCGACTCGCGCCGCCAGCTGACGGCGGTGATCCAGCTCGTGGACTCCCGCCACGAGCCCTCCCGCGACGACCGCGAGATGGTCCGCTGGCTGAGGCTCGAGAAGCTGCCGCACTGCCTGGTCGCCACCAAGGTGGACAAGATGCGCGCGATGGAGCGGCAGCGCGCGCTGCGCGCTCTGGCGGAAAGCCTCGAGCTCCCGGGCAGCGAGCCGCCGATTCCCTACTCCAGCGAGACCGGCGAGGGCCGAAAGGAGCTGCTGGGCTGGATCCAGCGGGCCCTGGCGGCGGCCGCCGGGTCGTGACGCCGGGCCGCGGGGGCGCGGCGCCTCCGCCCGGAGCGGCGCGATGATTCCCTGGCGCGAGATCGCGCGGGCGGCGGTGCCCGGGGAAGAGGCGCCGCTGGTGCTGGCGCAGCGCGACCGCGAGTTCGTGATCCGCGTCGGCGCGCGCGCCCTGATGAGCAGCGCGGCGCACGGTTCGGAGGAGGCGCTGGCCGAGCGCGCGCTCGCCGCCCTCGCCGCGACCGCGGGCGCGCGCGTGCTGGTGGGCGGGCTCGGCATGGGCTACACGCTGGCGGCCGCCCTGCGCCGGCTCCCGCCTGCGGCCTCGGTGGTGGTGTGCGAGCTGGTGCCGGAGCTGGTCGGGTGGAACCGCGGGCCCCTCGCCGATCTCGCCGGGAGGCCGCTCGAGGACCGCCGCGTCGAGGTGCGCGAGGGCGACGTGGCCGAGGCGATTCGCGGAAGCGACGCGGCCTTCGACGCGATCCTGCTCGACGTGGACAACGGCCCGAACGGCCTGACGCGCGCCTCGAACGACCGGCTCTATTCGGGCCCGGGCCTGCGCGCCGCGCGGCGGGCGCTGCGGCCCGGGGGCGTGCTCGGGGTGTGGTCGGTCGCCCCCGACCGCGGCTTCGCGCGGCGGCTCGGCGAGGCGGGCTTCCGGGTCGCGGAGGAGACGGTGCGCGCGCGCCGCGATCGGGGCGGGCGGCACACCCTGTGGATCGCGACGCGCCGCTCCGCGCGCCCGGGGACAGCCGCGGGCCCGAGCCGCTAGTATCGCGGCCCATGTCCGCCTCCCCCGCGGTCCGCGTCCGATTCGCCCCGAGCCCGACCGGCTGGCTCCACGTGGGCGGGGCCCGCACCGCCTACTTCAACTGGCTGTTCGCGCGCCAGCACGGCGGCCGTTTCGTGCTGCGGATCGAGGACACCGACGTCGCGCGCAACGACGAGGCCAGCGAGCGCGGGGTGCTCGAGGACCTGCGCTGGCTCGGGCTCGACTGGGACGAGGGCCCGGACGTGGGCGGCGCCCACGGTCCCTACCGCCAGAGCGAGCGGCTCGCCCGCTACCGGGAGGAGGCCGAGCACCTCGTGGCGCGCGGGTTCGCCTACCCCTGCTTCTGCACCGACGCGGACCTGCAATCGTGGCGCGAGGCGGCGCGCGCGGCCGGCCGGCCCCCGCACTACGGCGGGCACTGCCGGCACCTGTCGTTGCCCGAGCGCGAGGCGGCGCGGGCGGCGGGCCGGCCCGAGAGCGTGCGGTTCGCCGTCGAGGCGCGCGACTGGACGCTCCACGACGCGGTGCGCGGCGAGGTGCGGTTCCCGGCCGGGATGGTGGGGGATTTCGTGCTGCTGCGGTCGAACGGGCTGCCGACCTACAACTTCGCCTGCGTGGTGGACGACGCGGCCATGGCGATCAGCCACGTGATCCGCGCCGAGGAGCACCTGCCGAACACCGCCCGCCAGCTCATGCTGTACGCCGCCCTCGAACGCGACGCCCCGGTGTTCGCCCACCTCGCGCTGATCCTGAACCCGGACCGCACCAAGATGAGCAAGCGCGAGGGCGAAGCCGCGGTCGCGGTGTCGGACTGGCGGCGGGCGGGCTTCGTGCCGGAGGCCATGCTCAGCTACCTGGCCCTGCTCGGGTTCCACACCGCCGACGAGCGCGAGATCCTGTCGCGGGAGGAGCTGCTGCGCGAGTTCTCGCTCGAGCGCGTGGGCCGGAGCGGCTCGATCTTCGACCGCGACAAGCTCCGCTGGATGAACGCCCACGTCCTGCACCACGCCAGCGGCGCCGAACTGCGCGCGTGGGCCGGCGAGTTCCTCCCCGAGACGGCGCGCGCGCTGCCCGCCGGCCGGCTCGAGGGCCTGCTCGAGCTGGTTCGCGGCAACGTGGCGACGCTCGCGGAGCTGCCGGCCGAGCTCGAGCCCTACCTGGCGGAACGCGTGAGCCCCGACCCGGAGGCCGCGGCCGCGCTGGCCGGCGCGCCGGCGCGCCGGCTGTGCGCGGAGCTGGCCGCCGACCTGGAGGGGCTTGCCGACTGGAGCGGGGAAGTGTTCAAATCCGCGCTTCAATCGGCCGGAAAGCGGCTCGGCCTCAAGGGTCGCGACCTGTTCCAGCCGGTGCGTGCCGCGCTCACCGGCAGGACGCACGGCCCGGAGCTGCCTCAGGTCGCGCTGGCGCTCGGCCGGGCGGCGTGCGTGTCGAGGCTCCGCGCGGCCTCCTCCTGAGCGCGGGCGCGGCCGGGCGGCCCCGCGCGGGCCGGCAATCGAACACGGAGATTCGGGGATGAAGGTGACGGTCCTCATGGGCGGTCGGTCGTCCGAGCGCGAGATCTCGCTGCGCACCGGCCGCGGCATCGCCCAGTCGCTGCGCAACCTGGGACACGACGTGTCCTCGGTGGACACGGCGAGCGGGCGCGTGCTGCCCCCCGGCGAAGAGGAACGCGCCGCGCTCCCGGCCGGGGAGGCGGGGTCCGGGGGGCCGGGAACCGTCGCGCTCGTCCACGACTCGCGCCCGGTGCACGACGCCGAGGTGATCTTCCTCGCGCTCCACGGCGGCGAGGGCGAGGACGGCACGGTGCAGGCGCTCCTCGACCTGACCGGCAAGCCCTACACGGGCTCGGGCGTGCTCGCGAGCGCGCTCGCGATGGACAAGGCGATGTCGAAGAAGGTCTTCGCCCACGAGGGCATCCCGACCCCCGAGTGGCAGCTCGTGACGGTCACGGGCCCGCTTCCCGACCTGGACGTCGCGCGCCTCGGCGGCTACCCGCTGGTCGTGAAGCCGAACGCGGAGGGCTCGACCATGGGGCTGACCGTCGTCACCGAGGCCGAACAGCTTCCGGAGGCGATCCGCGAGGCGGCGCGCTTCGGAAACGACGTGCTGCTCGAGCGCTTCATCCCGGGCCGCGAGCTCACCGTGGCGGTGCTGGGCGACGAGGTGCTGCCGATCGTGGAGATCCGCCCCCGGCACGGCCACTACGACTACGAGGCCAAGTACACGGCCGGGGGCAGCGACTACTTCTGCCCGGCCGACCTGCCGGCGCCCGTCGCGTCGCGCGTCTCGGAGCTGGGGGCGCGCGCCTCGCGCGCGCTCGGCTGCCGCGGGGCGTCGCGCGTGGATTTCCGGCTTTCGCCCGAGGGCGAAGCCTACTGTCTCGAAGTGAACACGATCCCCGGGATGACGCCGACCAGCCTGGTGCCGATGGCGGCCAAGGCCCGGGGCATGTCGTACGACCAGCTGGTGCAGCGCATGCTCGATCTGGCCCTCGAGGAGCACCGGGCCCGGCGGCGGGCGCGCACCGGAACCGCCGATCCGGCGGCCCGAACCTGACCCCCACGGAGATCCCATGGATGCCACGCTGAGTTTCCTCAAGGACCTCGTTGACGCCCACGGTACGCCCGGCTCCGAGAACGCCGTCGCCGGCGTGATGGGGCGCTACCTCAAGGGCGTCGGCGCGATTTCGCAGGACCGCCTCGGCAGCTTCATCTGCGAGAAGAAGGGCAGTGTCGCCGGGCCCCGGATCATGCTGGCCGGGCACCTCGACGAGGTCGGCTTCATGGTGAAGTCGGTGACCAAGGAAGGGTTCGTGAAGTTCCTTCCCCTCGGCGGCTGGTGGGGCCACGTGGTGCTGGGCCAGCGCCTCATCATCAAGACCCGCAAGGGCGACGTGATCGGCGTGGTGGGCTCCAAGCCCCCGCACGAGCTCCAGGACGACGAGCGCAAGAAGGTGCTCGAGATCCGCCAGATGTTCATCGACGTGGGCGCCACCTCGGACTGGGACGTGCGGAAGAAGCTCGACATCCGGCCCGGTGACCCGATCGTTCCCGACTCCTCCTTCACCGTGATGGCCAACCCCAACCTGCTGCTCGCCAAGGCGTGGGACAACCGCATCGGCTGCGCGCTCGCCGCCGAGACCGCCAAGCGGCTGCAGGGCGTGGCGCACCCCAACACCCTCTACGCGGTGGCCACCGTGCAGGAGGAGGTCGGGCTGCGCGGGGCGCAGACCTCGGCGTTCAAGGTCGGGCCCGACGCGGCGATCGCGCTCGACGTCGGGATCGCCCACGACACGCCGGGCACCGAGGGGGACGAGAAACTCGGGGGCGGGCCGCTGGTGGTGGTCTACGACGCGAGCTGCATCCCGAACCGGGCGCTCATGGATCTGGTGATCGACACCGCGAAGAAGGCGAAGATCCCGCTCCAGTTCGAGTCCGTCGAACGGGGCGGCACCGACGCCGGCCGCATCCACGTGAACGCCGAGGGCGTGCCGAGCCTCTCGATGGGCGTCCCGGCCCGCTACATCCACAGCCACGTGAGCATCATCGACCGGCGCGATTTCGAGGCCACGGTGAAGCTGCTGGTGGCGCTCGTGAAGCGGCTCGACAAGAAGACCGTCGCGTCGCTGTCCTGACCACGCCCGCGCGGCGCGCCTCCCGGCCGGGAGCGCGCCGCGTGGCCGGGGCGTCGGGGCGGAATCCGGCGCCCCGATCGTCGCCGAGACGTCGTTCCATGGAGCCCGCGATCTCATGAACCTCCTCCTCGCCGCGTCCCTCCTGGCCGCCGCCCCCGCGGCCGACAGCGTCGTGCTCCACCTCCCGGCGACGATCGTCACCGGAACCCGACTGCCGTCGGCGGCGCTGGCCGCGCCGATCGCCTTCACCGTGGTGGACCGCCGCGGGTTCGCCGGGAACCGCCTGATCGGGCTCGCCGACGCCCTCGGCGGAATTCCCGGCGTGTTCGTGCAGAGCCGGGGCGGCGCGCAGGACGTGCGGATCACGATCCGCGGCTTCGGCGCGCGGGGCAACGGCGAGCGCTCGAACGCGGGCAACATGCGCGGCATCCGCGTGCTCACCGACGGGATCCCGGTCTCGGATCCCGACGGTCGCACCTCGCTCGACCTGGTGGACCTCGGGACCGCCGACCGGGTCGAGGTGTCGCGCAGCAACGCCTCGGCGCTCTACGGCAACGCCTCGGGCGGCGTCATCCACCTCCTGTCGCGCCTCGATTTCGAACGGCCGTACGTGCGCTACGAGCAGCGCGCCGGCGAGTTCGGGTTTCACCGGGAGCAGGGCGTCGTGGGATTCGCCGCCGGGCGCGCCCGCGGCACGGTGGCGCTCGGCACGACCGCGTTCGACGGCTGGCGCGAGCACAGCGAGAGCTTCTCCACGCTCGCGCAGGTCCGGCTCGCGGCCCCGGTGTCGGATCGCGGGCGGCTGCTGCTGCTGGCGGACGGGGCCAGCACCCTCAATCGCTTTCCCGGCGCGCTCACGGCCTCGGAGTGGGTGGCGGACCCGCGGCGGGCGGACTCCAATTTCGTGAAACGCGACGAGCGCCGCTTCAACCGCATCCTCCGGCTCGCCACCACGTACGAATCCGCGATCGGGGATCGCCAGACCGTGTCGCTCTCGGCCTGGGTCGAGCCGCGCAAGCTGCAGCGATCCGAGCGCGACCGCTTCCGCGACTTCAACCGCTATTTCGTCGGGGGGAGCGGCGCGTGGACGGGCGCCTGGACACCCGCGCCCAGGCTCGAGGCGCGCACGTTCGCCGGGTTCGACGAGTCCTTCCTCGACGGCTCGATCCTGTTCTACAACCAGGTCCGCGGCGCCCGCGGCACGACGCTGCGCGCGAACAAGCGGGAGGGGGCGAACAGCGCCGGCGGATTCGTGCAGCAGGAGCTGGCGTGGGACGGGCGCTGGGTGGCGCAGGCCGCGCTCCGCTACGACAACCTCTGGTACCTCTCGGAGGATTTCATCACCCCGTCGCTCAGCGCCTCCAAGCGCTTCACGCGCCTGACCCCCAAGGCCACGCTGTCGCGGCGGTGGGCGCGGCACACCGCCTACGCGGCGCTCGGAGGCGGCGTGGAAGCGCCGGCCTTCAACGAGATCGATCCTCCGCCCCAGTTCGCGAGCACGGGCCTCAATCCGCTGCTCGAGGCGATGCACTCGCGGACCTGGGAGGCCGGCGTGCGCGGAGAGATCCAGAACGTGCTCGGGCGCTGGCGGTACGACGCGGCGGCCTACTGGATCGACGTCGGCAACGACATCGTCTCGCAGGGCGGCGGCGCCTATTTCTTCACGGCCGGGCAGTCGCGGCGGCGCGGCGTGGAACTGGAGGCCGTGTGGCAGCCGGCCGGGCCCCTGACCCTGCGTGGCTCGGGAACGTTTTCCGACAACGAGTACGTGAAATACGTGAGCGACGGGGTGGATTTCGGCGGCAAGGACATTCCCGGGCTGCCCTCGGCGGTCTTCTCGGGCGGTGCGGCGCTCGGCCTTCCCGCGAGGCTCCGGCTCGACACCTCGGTCGAGGGGGCCGGCCGCTATTTCGCCGACGACCGCAACTCGGCGAGCGCCGCCACCTTCGGCTACGGGATCTGGAACGCGAGCCTCTCGTTCGAACGCGAGATCGGCGCCGGGTCCCTCTCGGGGTTCGTGAGCGGCACGAACCTGCTCGACAAGACCCACATCGCCTCGGTGTTCATCAACGGGATCAACGGACGCTACTACGAGCCCGGGCTGCCCCGGTCGGTGCACGCGGGCCTGACGCTCTCGACGCGCTGATCGGGGGCGCCCGCCCGGCGTGACAAACGGCCCCGGATGCCGTTTCATCGCGCCCCACATGCACCCCCTTCATGCCGCGTTCGTCGCCGCCGCCGCCACCGGCTGGCGGGCGCTCCTGCCCGAGACCGAGAAGCTGGCGGAAATGGGCGGGCGCATCCTGCTCACGCTGCTCGGCGGCTTCGTGGCGCAGCGCCTCCTGTTCCTGGTGGTCGGCCGCCTGGAGCGCGTGGTTCGGCGCTCCGGCGACGCGTCGGAGGCGGCGTCCCAGCGCGCCAGCACCGTGGGGCAGGTGCTGCGCAACTTCATCACCTCGCTGATCGCGGCGGCGGTGCTGGTGCACTCGCTCGCGATCCTCGGCTGGGACGTGAAGCCGCTGCTCGCCGGCGCCGGGATCCTCGGCGTCGCGCTCGGCTTCGGCGCCCAAACCCTGGTGCGCGACATGATCGCGGGCATCTTCATCCTGGCCGAGGACCAGTACTCGGTCGGCGACCTGATCGAGATCGGGGGGAAGCCCGCCACGGTCGAAGCCATCACGCTTCGGGCCACGACGCTCCGGGACTTCAACGGCTACGTGCACTTCGTCCCCAACGGGGAGATGAAGATCGTCACCAACCGGAGCCGCGGCTGGCAACGGCTCGCGGTGGACGTGCCGGTCGCGACCGGCGCCGATCTCGACGGAGCGATCGCGGCCTGCCGCGCGGCCGCGACGTCCATGAACGCGGATCCGGCGTGGCGCGCCCGCCTGCTCGATCCGATCGAGGTCTGGGGCATCGAGAGCCTCGGCCCCACCGAGACCCTGATCCGGGTCGTGCTGCGGGCCAAGCCCGGGCCCGACGCGCCCGAGGTCTCGCGCGAGCTGCGCCGGCGGATCCACGAGGCGCTGAGCGAGGCCGGCCACGCGTTCCGTTCCGCGCGCGAGGTGCTGCTCGCGCCCGGCGCCGCAGGACCCTGAACCCGAACCTTCCGAGGAGCACGCCGTGGCGCTACGCATCTACGACACCCTGACGCGGGAGAAGCGCGAATTCACGCCGGTCACCCCGGGGAAGGTGCGCATGTACGTGTGCGGCATGACCGTGCAGAACAAGCCCCACGTGGGGCACATGCGGGCGTCGCTCTCGGGCGAGGTCATGCGCCGCTACCTCGAGCACCTCGGGTTCGAGGTCACCTACGCCTACAACTTCACCGACGTGGACGACAAGATCATCGAGCGCGCCAACGCCGAGGGCGTCGCCTGGGAGTCGGTGAGCGAGCGGAACATCGAGGCCTACCTGCGCTACGCGGATCTCCACAACATCCTGAGGGCGACCGTCTACCCGCGCGCCACGCGGCACATCGCCGAGATGCACGCGATCATCGCCCGCCTGATCGAGAAGGGGCACGCCTACCCGGCCGGGGGCGACGTCTACTTCGACGTGCGGTCGCGCGCCGACTACGGAAAGCTCTCCGGCCGCCGGGTGGACGAGATGCGCGAGGGCTACCGGATCGAGCCGGGCGAAGCCAAGCGCGATCCGCTCGACTTCGCGCTCTGGAAGGGCAGCAAGCCGGGCGAACCCGCCTGGGAGTCGCCGTGGGGGCCGGGGCGCCCGGGCTGGCACATCGAGTGCTCGGCGATGGCGATCAAGCACCTCGGGGAGACGCTCGACATCCACGGCGGCGGGCAGGACCTGATCTTCCCGCACCACGAGAACGAGATCGCCCAGAGCGAGGCGTGCACCGGGAAGCCGTTCGCGAACTTCTGGTGCGAGAACGGCATGGTCAACCTGGGCGGGGAGAAGATGTCGAAGAGCACGGGCAACCTGTTCTTCATCGAGGACATCGCCGCCCGGGTGGATCCCGAGGTGGTGCGCTACTACCTGCTCTCGACCCAGTACCGGAGCCCGATCGAGTTCACGCTCGAGCGGCTCGCGGAGGCGGGCGTGGCCTACGAGCGGCTGCGTTCCCCGCTGCTTCGCGCCGGGGCGTGGGCCGCTCCCGACCCGGCCCCGCTCCGGGGCCCCGGGGCGATCGCCTCGGCGTCCGGCGCGGGCGGCTGGCTCGGGGAGGCCGTGGCCGAGGCCGACCGGCTGTTCCACGAGGCCATGGACGACGACTTCAACACCGCCCGGGCCATCGGGCACCTGTTCGACCTCTCGCGGGCGGTCAACCGCGGGCTCGACGAGGGGGCCGGGGCCGAGGCCCGGGCCGCGGCCGTGGCCCTGCTTCGGCTCGGGCAGGTGCTGGGGCTGTTCTGGAAGGCGCCCGCCGCCGAGGAGTGGCCGGCCGAGGTCCGGGAGCTGGCGGGGGCGCGCGAGGCCGCCCGCAAGGCCAGGAACTGGGCCGAGTCCGACCGGCTCCGCGACCGCCTGAGGGACCTGGGGGTGCTGGTCGAGGACACCGGCGCGGGGCAGAAACTCCGCCGGGCCTAAAAAATACCCTTGAAGGCTGTCCGGCAGGGGGATAGCCTCCTTGCACGGCACTGGGGTCAGCCCACCCCCCCGGAACGGTGCGTGTCACCCCGTATCCACACCATCCGTTCCAACAGGGCTCCGACGCCTCCGCCGGTTGGGCCGCAGTACGGCCATTGTTCTCTACCGGGAACAGGAAGGAAGGTCATGCTTCGATTCATCAAGAATCGCCGCTGGACTTTCATCCTGACGTTGCTCGCCCTGCTGGTCGTTTCCAGCCCGATCGTCTCATCGGCCAACTCGTACATTTCGCGCGAGAGCACGCCGATCGGCGATCCCGGGAGCGGTGGATCGATCGGCGGCCTTCCGCCCGTGCCTGGGGCGGGAGATCCGGACCAGCCGGTTCCCACGTCGCTGAAGTACCAGCAGCGTGGCACGGTTCGCTCCGGGGGCGGGGCCCTTTCGATTCGCGCTGCGGGTGACGGCCGGATCGAGGGAAGCGTCTGGATGTGGCGTCTATCGGTGATGAACCGCGCGCTGCGGGCCTACTGGATTCGACTGTAGTCCGCGACGTCGCACAGACCGTTGAACCGGAGTTTCGGCGTGCCGAGCTACGACCCCGACCGCATTGCGGAACTTGAGGAGCGAGTCGCCGTTCGCGCGGAGACCGAGCGCGCGGCGGCGATCGCCGATCTCGAGCTGCTTGCGGATCTCTACCTGCAGGCCGACAGCCATCTGCCCGCCCTCGAGACCATCCAGCGCCTGCTGGACAGCCCGGGGGCCAGGACGCTGTCGGCCGCGCGGCGTGCGGCGATCGAGAGCAAGGCCGTGGACTGCCGGCTCGCGCGCGGGGAGTGCCAGGCGGCGCTCGCCCACTGCCGCGAGATCCTCGGGGGCGAGGCGTCCTTCGATTCCGCCCCGCTGGCGGGACGTCTCCGGCTGCAGTGCTCGGAGGCGCTCTTCCGGCTGGGCCGGCTGCCGGAAGCGCGATCCGAGGCCGAGCGGGCCCTGGCGCTCGCCGATCAGGGCGGCGATTCGGCGCTCGCCGCGCACGCGCTGAACCAGCTGGGCCGCGTCGCGTATCGCGAGGGCGACCTCGGGGCGGCCCGCGACCACTACGAGCAGGCGCTCGCGCTCCACCGCCGGCTCGGCGACGAGCTTCGGGTGGCCCGGGTGCGGGTCAACCTCGGGCTCCTGCACAAGAACCGCTGCGAATGGGAGACGGCGACCGCCTACTTCGAAGGGGCTCTCGAGAGTTTCCGCTCGCTGGGCCGCTTCGCGGACACCGGGCCGGCCCTGCTGAACCTCGGCGTGGTCCACCAGAAGTGCGGCAACTGGCCCCAGGCCGACGAGAGCTACCGGGCCGCCGAACGGGTGTTCCTGCAGACCGCCGACCACTGGTCGCTGGCCCAGGTGACGATCGGGCTCGGCAACGTGGCGCGGCTCGAGCGGCGCTTCTCCGACGCCGAAACGCTGCTGCTCTCGGCGCTGGAGCGGGCGCGGTCGGCCGGGGTGCGGCGCGAGGAAGTGCTGGCCCTCGAGTTCCTCGGCGAGCTGGAGTACGACCGGGGCCACGCGGACGCCGCGCTCGCCCGCTACGGGGACGCGCTCGCCCTCGCCGACCGGATCGCCCCGGAGGGCGACCTGGTGGTCGAGATCGAGCGCCGCCGGGCGGAGGCGCTGTGCGCGCTCCAGCGGCTCGACGAGGCGTCGCGCGCCTGCGAGCGCGCGGCCCGGCTCGCGGAGCGCACCGGCGACCGGCTGGAGCGCGCGGTTTCCCAGCGCGTGGCCGGAGAGATCTCGTGGGCCCGCGGCCGCCGCGAGGAGGCGCTCCAGGTCTGGACGCACGCCGCCACGCTGCTCGCCGAGTGCCGCGAACGCCTCGAAATCGGGCGCGTCGAGCTCGCCCTCGGCCGCGCCCACCAGGATCCGCGCGAGGCCCGCCGCCACCTGTACCGGGCGGTCGGCTCGTTCGCCGAGCTGCCGGTCCACTTCTGGCTCGAGCAGGCCGAGGACGAGCTGCACCGCAGGATCGGCGAGTCGGCCCCGGCCGCCGGCCGGCCCGCCACGCTGCTCGGCCGTCGCGGCCGCGCGCCGGGCCTGGTCGCCTGCTCCCATCGCATGCGCGAGGTGGAGCAGCTCGCGCGGCGCGCCGCGGCCACCGACCTGGCGGTGCTGGTGCTGGGGGAGACGGGCACCGGCAAGGAACTCGTGGCCCGCACCATCCACGGCCAGTCCTCGCGCGCCTCGGGACCGTTCATCGCGCTCAACTGCGGGGCCCTGC
This sequence comes from uncultured bacterium, assembly GCA_964542745.1. Taxonomy (GTDB): domain Bacteria; phylum Eisenbacteria; class RBG-16-71-46; order RBG-16-71-46; family RBG-16-71-46; genus DATKAB01. The sequence continues at coordinate 1,596 of CAZIVR010000004.1, read as the reverse complement.
GGGCCGACCTCGCGCTCTCGCAGCTCTTCGGGCACCGCAAGGGCGCCTTCACGGGAGCCCACGCCGAGGGCGTCGGCCTGGTCGAGGCCGCCCACGGCGGCACGCTGTTCCTGGACGAGGTCGGCGAGCTCCCGCACGACGTGCAGGTCACGCTGCTGCGCTTCCTCGAGAGCGGCGAATACCTGCGGCTCGGCGAGACCCAGGTGCGCCGCTCCGACGTGCGGCTGATCGCGGCGACCAATCGCGACCTGCGCGGCGAAGCGGGCGAGCGGCTGTTCCGCCGCGACCTGCTGTTCCGCCTCAACGAGATCGAGATCCGGATCCCCGCCCTGCGCGAGCGCGGCGAGGACATCGTCCCGCTGGCCCGCCACTTCCTCGGTTTCTACGGCGGGCTCGAGGGTCCCCGGCTCGACGCCGGGGCCGAGTCGGTGCTGCGCGCGCACTCGTGGCCGGGCAACGTCCGCGAGCTGGAGAACGTGATGAAGCGGCTGGGCGCGCTTCACTCGGGAGAGGGCACCCTGGACGCGGCGGCGCTGCTGCCGCTCCTCGAGAGCCACGATGCCGCCCCCGCCATGGCGGCGGGCGCGCGCGGCGAGCACGACCGGGTCGCGATCCTCGAGGCCTGGGGCCGTGCCGACGGCAACAAGAGCCGGCTCGCGGCGCTGCTCGGAGTGAGCCGGAAGACGCTCTACGCCCGCCTCAAGCGGCTCGAACTCGAGCTGCACTGAACCACCGGACCTCCCCGGTCCGCCCTCCGAGTCGCCCTGTTTCCGGCGTTACCCTGTCACCCTGCGGTAACAGCGCCCCAATCCGGCGCCCGCCATCGCGTTGCGCGTCGAGAGCCCTCCCCGTGTGTTACCCGCGGGGGTGACACCCGCCCCGGATCCGGAGCCGGAGACTCGGTCCGATCCGCGCCGGGCCCCTGAAAATCCCCAAAAACCTCAGTCTTTTCGCAGAATTCAAATGGCCGCCCTGGATTCGTGCATTTGGCACGCACCCTGCTGTGGTTCCGACTCGGATACGGAAATCGCAGTCGGCAGCAAGCAGGGTTTCACGAAGCACGGGGAAGGGGCCTCGAGGGGGAAGAGGCTCCGGCAGAGCGGGCGGCCGATCGGCAATCGGCACCTCCATCGGCCCATCGCGCCGCCCGCGTCACCCCGGCTTCGGCAGGTTTCGGAACGTTCGGGTGACGCGGTCACCCGAGGGGCTCGTACCCGGTTCCAGTGAAGTTCGGCTCGCGAGAGAGGGGTGAGAGCAACTCGAGTCAGCCGAGTTCGGTAGTAGGCAGGCAGTACCGTTCACAGTTCGTCACAAAAAACCAAATACGCCCGGTCAACGAAGCCGGAGGGGCAGTGGGGTTCATCCCGGTCACTCCCTGTCCTTTCGGGAAGAGGCAGCCAGAAGGTGTGGAGCGATCCACCCGGTTCGGCTGCCTTTTCGATTTCGGCGCGAAGGCCGCGTCAATCGCGGCGATCTTGACACCCGCGCTCGCGGCCCCCTAGAGTCCGCCCGCTCGGGCGGCTCGGGCCTTTCCGGGCGCCGCTGGCGTAGCTCAATTGGTAGAGCATCTCATTTGTAATGAGGTGGTTGGGGGTT